>NZ_JCAMOQ010000300.1:0-201 GCF_059512365.1 Bradyrhizobium sp. Ses1 | reverse complement strand
CGAATACCTAGCCCGCTGACACGCACCGGAAAATTTGATTGAATCGGGGCGCTCACCGCCCGCAGAGCGCCAATCTATACACGTTTGTTTCGCTGCGCGGTCCGGCGTAACAAGCTCGAATCTGGGATCGTGCGGAACGGAGATCGAGTTGCAGATTCTGTAGGCGAAGGAGAAATAATCGCAGCTAAACGCGGGTCAGGC
>NZ_JCAMOQ010000299.1:0-201 GCF_059512365.1 Bradyrhizobium sp. Ses1 | reverse complement strand
CTGTACTCAGAACGTCCCTCAAAACCGATGGCGCCGAGCGTCGCATATCCATACGCAATGCCGACTCCAAAACCAAGGTCATGTCTTTCACGCCGCCACTTATTCGACAATTCCAATAGGCGGCTTCGCATCGCGACCGCCATTTGGACAGCTCGGTTGCATGGATCTGCACAAGGTATCGGATCGCCGAAAATCACCATG
>NZ_JCAMOQ010000298.1:0-204 GCF_059512365.1 Bradyrhizobium sp. Ses1 | reverse complement strand
GGAGAAGCTCGTCGCCGCCCACCGGGCCGGCCGCCTGAGCTTCTTCGGTGACGACATCCATCTGGCCGATGCGCAATCCTTCGCCGCTTTTCTGGCCCCGCTGCGCAAGGCCGAGTGGGTCCTCTATGCAAAGCGGCCGTTCGGCGGGCCTGAGGCAGTGCTGGCCTATCTGTCGCGCTACACCCACCGCCTCGCCATCGCCAA
>NZ_JCAMOQ010000297.1:0-208 GCF_059512365.1 Bradyrhizobium sp. Ses1 | reverse complement strand
GGAACGGGACGCCCGACCGACAGGCCAATTGCGAAGCCGAAGCGAGAGCGACGACGCCCCGATCCGCTCGTCAAAGCCACGCCACAGCTGCGCGAATGGTTCGAGGCCGAGCCGTGGCGGACCAGCAGCGAACTTCTATCCAAGCTGCAGGCGGAAAACCCCGGGGACTACCCGCGCAAAGTACTCCGAACTCTTCAACGTCGTCTTA
>NZ_JCAMOQ010000296.1:0-209 GCF_059512365.1 Bradyrhizobium sp. Ses1 | reverse complement strand
CTTGTCGGCGTGAAATGAAACTGCACGTTGGGGTGGGCCTTGAGCCAGGGCTCGTTCTTCTTGTGGGTGTTGAGGTTGTCGAGGATGACGTGAAGCTTTCGGCCCGGAAAGGCCGCGGTGACGCTGTTCATGAAATCGAGAAACTCGACGCGGCGGCGACGTTTTGAATGCGTCGCGATGATCTTTCCGGTGGCGACCTCAAGCGCCGC
>NZ_JCAMOQ010000295.1:0-211 GCF_059512365.1 Bradyrhizobium sp. Ses1 | reverse complement strand
GGGAGCCCCTCGATGAGCGGCTGGGCCTGAGGCGCATCGCCGGCTTGACCTGCCGTTAGGAAGAAGCGGACCGGGCAACCTAAGCCCCGGACAGCCATATGGATTTTTGTCGTCAGGCCGCCGCGCGAACGCCCGATGGCCTGATTTTGAGCCCCCCTTTTGCGCCGCTGGCGTGCTGGTGGGCGCGGACGATGGTGGAGTCAACGATCAG
>NZ_JCAMOQ010000294.1:0-214 GCF_059512365.1 Bradyrhizobium sp. Ses1 | reverse complement strand
AGAGCACGGCAAGCCGAGACTGGAGCGCAACTGAGCCAATGGCTGAAACCATCCGCTCATCGACTGCCACGATAAGCTCGCCGTTCCGCGTTAGTTGGCTGAAGAGGAGGATTCGAACCTGCGACCATGGCATTAATGGTGCCCTGCGCTACCGCTGCGCCACTCTCCAATCTTTTCGGCTGAGCAAGGAACAAAATTGATCGACGATGGTCGA
>NZ_JCAMOQ010000293.1:0-215 GCF_059512365.1 Bradyrhizobium sp. Ses1 | reverse complement strand
GCGATATTGAAAGTCTCGCTGGCGGAGAGGCCGGCGGGATCGGTGGCCGAAACCTGGACGCCGAGGGTGCCGACATTGGCCGATGCCGGCGTGCCGCTGAATGTTCGCGTTGCCGCGTTGAACGTCAGCCATGTTGGAAGCGCCGCGCCGTTCAAGCCGGTTGCCGAATAGGTGAGCGCGCCGCCGTCGGGATCGTTGAAGGTGCCGGCGGGCAG
>NZ_JCAMOQ010000292.1:0-216 GCF_059512365.1 Bradyrhizobium sp. Ses1 | reverse complement strand
TCAAGGACCGAGCGCGAAATCGGCGCGCTCGTAGTGCCGACTAGTTGTGAGACCAGCTTCCTCGCTCCCCTCGCTAGTACCCACTTTTCTTGGATCGTGAGTCGTGATTCAAGATATGGATGATCCCCGAAGCAAGAGCAGTCCACCTTTCGCGGAAAGATCGCAAGGTGCTTGAGGCGTGTTGTCGCTCGCCGGTGACGTTGCAGCGCGATTTGA
>NZ_JCAMOQ010000291.1:0-216 GCF_059512365.1 Bradyrhizobium sp. Ses1 | reverse complement strand
ATTCTGGTTCAGATGGGTCTCGATCCGAACAACATCACCTACGACGCACTATTCAACCGGCTGCTGGAAATCGTGCTCGCCAACATCACGCTCGCCAACATGTTCGCTCTCGTTGGCGCCATCTTTCTTGCCGCTACCTTGCTGATGCAGACGATAGTGCCGCTGCGCGTCGCAAACATGGTCGGCTGCATGTTCTTCGTTGCCTATGGCGCGCTC
>NZ_JCAMOQ010000290.1:0-217 GCF_059512365.1 Bradyrhizobium sp. Ses1 | reverse complement strand
CGAGCATTGGTGAAGGAAGTGGAGCAAGCCATCGCGGCTTCCTCGATAAACCTCAACGATTGAATCTGATGTCGCTGGCGGAGAGCGGCGACAAGGAACTATGGTGAACAGTCACAGGCCGGCGAGGGTGAGCGGACAAGAGGGACGGCACCATGACTTGGCTCGATTGCGCTTGTGGACCGAACCCTTGACCTTAAGGTTGAACTCTAAAATGCAA
>NZ_JCAMOQ010000289.1:0-220 GCF_059512365.1 Bradyrhizobium sp. Ses1 | reverse complement strand
AATGTCGCTACCGTCTTGAGACCTCACTGGAAACTTCATTTCGGCGTGCCCAGACTAAGAAACTCGTTCATGTCGGCGGCCTGCTCGGCTTGCCGCGCCTGCCGGAGCAGTTTCTGCCGCTCGGCGCCGGGAGGTAGGTCGCGTGCCTGCGTGCGAGCCTGGCGAGCTGAGGCGACCAGCCGCGCCTGGAGTGAAGTGGTCTGCTTGGCTCGGTTGCGCT
>NZ_JCAMOQ010000288.1:0-221 GCF_059512365.1 Bradyrhizobium sp. Ses1 | reverse complement strand
ATGTGCTGCAGGTGCAAGTCGTGACCGCTGCAGTGGCCGAGTTGGGGCGGCTTCTCGGGGAAATACGATTGCTGGATCTTCGGGGCGACGTCGCAGTCGGCGCGTTCCAGCAAGATGGTCTCACGGAGGTCATCGATGCCGATCGAGGGACGATTTGCGAGCCGGTGTGTCGGCGCGAGAACCGCGACGTAGCGCTCCTCGAACAGCGACCAGTCGTCGAT
>NZ_JCAMOQ010000287.1:0-222 GCF_059512365.1 Bradyrhizobium sp. Ses1 | reverse complement strand
TCTCGGGACTTCGTACCCATGCCTCAGCATTGCGCCCGCGCGGCGCCAGAGCAAGCCGCTAGGGCCTGTGGATTGACGTGGAAATGGGGCTACGGGCCCGAACTCCCAAAGAAGCAGCTCGGCCCCCGGGGGTAGAGGCCACCCAGACAAGTGACGCAACAAAGCTTGGCACCCTTAACATGTGTGATTGTACCAGCAGATCGCGACGACAAGTCGCTACTA
>NZ_JCAMOQ010000286.1:0-223 GCF_059512365.1 Bradyrhizobium sp. Ses1 | reverse complement strand
TTACCTCGGCCCGAAGTTCGGCCCCCGGAAGTAACCCTAAGGTTCTCGAGGCGGTCCCGATGCCTACGAATCGCCGCGACTTGTTGTTGGCGGGATGCTGCGCCGCCTCCGCTCCGCTGCTTTGGGGCATTACCACTCGGCTCAGAGCCGAAGAGCGCGATCCGCCGCCAGAGACCACTACGCTGCGCCTCGCGAAGAGCCCAAGCCTTTGCATCGCGCCTGT
>NZ_JCAMOQ010000285.1:0-226 GCF_059512365.1 Bradyrhizobium sp. Ses1 | reverse complement strand
GTGGTCCTACCCCCGTGCTTTTTGTTGCACGGGACCCATGGGTGCAACCGGCACCCGGCTTTCCCTGCGCCCTCTGTTCGATGAGAGGGTGAAACGAGACGCAAAGCTCGGGCACTTCATGCCGCGAGAGCGCGAACGCACATCCTCACGCTGTTTGAAAGTTGAATCAGAACCCATCCCCGTCATTGCGAGCGCAGCGAAGCAATCCATCGCGCCACTTGCGGAG
>NZ_JCAMOQ010000284.1:0-226 GCF_059512365.1 Bradyrhizobium sp. Ses1 | reverse complement strand
TGAACTGCTCCGGCAGCCGATGCCTGACATGTTCCTCGGCCGGAAGACACAAGAGCCATTCCCTCGGCGGGATGACGAGTGAGGCCATCCCAGTCTCCGTTTCAGCGCGTCGACGCGTGTCGCCTACTGGCCCGATGGCGAAGTCTTCGGAGAGCGCTCAGTGGTCTGCTCTCCAGGGCGGACCGAACGTCGCAAGCAATCCGCTTGGACGGCGCTTTTGACCCAT
>NZ_JCAMOQ010000283.1:0-226 GCF_059512365.1 Bradyrhizobium sp. Ses1 | reverse complement strand
TTGTCGCGACTGCGCGAGATCATGGGAAAGTTGAAGCTGACGGTCAACGAGGACAAGACACGAATCTGCAAGGCGCCGGAAGGAGAGTTCGACTTCCTGGGATACTCGTTCGGACGGATGTACTCAGCGAGAACCGGCCAGGCGCGCCTGGGGTACCGGCCATCGAAGAAAAGCATCAAGCGCATGGTGGAAACCCTTCATGCGCTGACGGCTCGAACCGGGTTAG
>NZ_JCAMOQ010000282.1:0-228 GCF_059512365.1 Bradyrhizobium sp. Ses1 | reverse complement strand
CCCATACCTGGTTTGGTCGGTCGATCGTCATGTTGCGCAACAGATAGGGATAGATCTTGTGGCCCGGCGCCGGCTTGTGGGCGGCGGCGATCAAGGTGAGACTTCGTATTGCGTCGTCAGAAATGCTCCTGAATCCTGAGCTGTTGCCTCACGTAGATTGCTCCCCAATGGCAACGGAGCGCAGGGGCAACGATGGGGCGATTGAGCATGGCGACGCGCAAGGAACTG
>NZ_JCAMOQ010000281.1:0-228 GCF_059512365.1 Bradyrhizobium sp. Ses1 | reverse complement strand
CAGTCATCATAGCGATCAACAACACCTGTTTCATCCCGCATCTCCTCTTCTTCCTGTTAAGGGAAGAGCAATCCAACGCTCTACGGGAAGTTCCCGGAAGTTTCGATTATGACAAGCGCACGGGAACAATTGGCAACCGGCCGGGAACGACACAGCCGTTTAGTTGATTATCGTATGCATCACCGCACGCACCTCGGTGATGAGTACGCCAGGTGCGCTCCTGCTTAC
>NZ_JCAMOQ010000280.1:0-230 GCF_059512365.1 Bradyrhizobium sp. Ses1 | reverse complement strand
CCGGACCATCCGGCGCAACCCTCGATAGGAGCTTGCCGCGGGGCGGGCCGCCCGTCACCTCAGGAGGCCGAACATAGAATCTAGTGTCCCGCAAATAACTGGCATTAATTCTGCATCGTTCTCGCGACCTTTTGGGATGGAGATGGCGATGATGATAGGCAGACCGAAGGCTGATCTGGTGTTGTCGGATCAAGAGCGTTCGCAGCTTCAAACGTTTGCACGTAGCCGCT
>NZ_JCAMOQ010000279.1:0-235 GCF_059512365.1 Bradyrhizobium sp. Ses1 | reverse complement strand
ACCTGTGGAGCTCGACCGGCACCAAGCTTGCCAGCGCCACCTTCACCAACACCACCGCAAGCGGCTGGCAGACCGTGACCTTGGCGACGCCGGTCTCGATCGCCGCCAACACCACCTATGTCGCGTCCTACCACACAAACGGCGCATATGTGGCGACCAGCAATTTCTTCACCAACGCCGTCTCGAGCGGCGCGCTGACGGCGCCCTCCTCCGCCTCGTCCGGCGGCAACGGGGT
>NZ_JCAMOQ010000278.1:0-236 GCF_059512365.1 Bradyrhizobium sp. Ses1 | reverse complement strand
AAGGATAGCATCGAACACGCATTGTCCATCGATCACACGCTTTCCCTATGCAACGCTCTCGCCCAATCCGCGTGCCCGGTCGCCTTTTTGGCCGGCGATTTGCCGGCTGCGGAAAGGTACACGACAATGCTCATCGACCGCGCCGATCGGCACGCAGTGGAGGTTTGGCTTATCTACGGCAAGTGTTTTAGAGGCCAGCTGCTCATCCAGCGCGCCGATGTAGACGCTGGATTGCG
>NZ_JCAMOQ010000277.1:0-237 GCF_059512365.1 Bradyrhizobium sp. Ses1 | reverse complement strand
GGCCAATGCACGGCGCAAGCTGGTCATGATAGGAAGCCAAAACAAACCTCATCACGACGCGCGCGACTTCCACATCGGCCGAGCACGTACTCAAACGCCTCGCGGATCATTTCGCCCGATGGCACGGGGCACCATTCAGTTGGCGTGGAAGCCAGGCCAGTTCAGCATCTCACCGCGCTCACTTTCACTAGCGCGGGCGAGGATGGTGCCGTCGCATTCAGGGCTTGGACTCATAAC
>NZ_JCAMOQ010000276.1:0-237 GCF_059512365.1 Bradyrhizobium sp. Ses1 | reverse complement strand
TAGAGCGTTTCACGTTTTGATGGAAGCATATCCTGCGTTGGCGAAGTAGTTGCTGCATTCGGTAGGCTGGATCGAGGTGACGAGGTCGCCGAGGTGTCGCCAAATGTCTTCGAGGGTGCGCTTCTGCGCGATGCGCATCCAGTGCTTGATCTTGGCGAAAGTCTGTTCGATCGGATTGAGGTCGGGTGAGTAAGGCGGCAGATACCAGAGTCTGGCGCCGGCGCCTCGGATGATGCG
>NZ_JCAMOQ010000275.1:0-238 GCF_059512365.1 Bradyrhizobium sp. Ses1 | reverse complement strand
CCCGCCGAGGGAATGGCTCTTGTGTCTTCCGGCCGAGGAACATGTCAGGCATCGGCTGCCGGAGCAGTTCACGTGACTGGTGCAACAGTTCGCGCGTTTGCTCGATTGTTTGTCGGAAATACTGTTCGAGTGGAAAACGGGACGGCGTGCGTCGATCCATAAAGCGCTCCCTCGCTGTGCAGGCGGGAGCGCGACGGTCTCTCAGCCACCGACGCCTACGGGCAGAGCCTCGGCCGGT
>NZ_JCAMOQ010000274.1:0-240 GCF_059512365.1 Bradyrhizobium sp. Ses1 | reverse complement strand
GTCTCACGGCGGATGAGGGGCGGCTCGCGATCGTCACGAACGTTGCGGTGAGATGCGGTGGACGCGGGTGTTGCGACAGACGAGCGTGGCATCAGCGGACGGCGAAGTCGTGTGGTTCTGGCGCCCCGACGCTGGCGCTAAGTTCGTAGAGACAGTCTGCGGGCGACGGTGGCAAGAAAGCCCGGTCACCGGGAAGAGCACGAAGTAAGCCGTAACACCATCGCGCAGGGAAAGCCGGAA
>NZ_JCAMOQ010000273.1:0-240 GCF_059512365.1 Bradyrhizobium sp. Ses1 | reverse complement strand
AGGATGAGAGCGCGTATTGCCGCATCTAGCGATGTTCCCGAGAGACCTCCTATTGCCTCATCTATTTTGCTCCCTAGTACCCGGAATCAGAGCTGAGTGATACGGCGGCCTGTGAAGCGGCGTTGACGGACCTTTTTCTTGGTCCAGACGAAGGGCTCGGCTCTGTCGTTGTACGCGTTGACGTAGGCATCGATGTGTTCCTGAAGCTGGGTGAGGCTAGTGAAGGAGGTGCCGCTGAGC
>NZ_JCAMOQ010000272.1:0-240 GCF_059512365.1 Bradyrhizobium sp. Ses1 | reverse complement strand
AACTACACGTTTGGTTGCAATGGGATTCTTCCGGACGAATTCACGAGTCCCCGCCAACATGCAGCAATAATATTGTGACCATGGGCGATCTTGCGCACTGTTAACGATGACATGACCGATATTCTGCGCACGCAGGCGCTGTGGTTCCGGAGGGAATCCAAGGAACGCGTCAATCTTACCCTCAGCAAACAACTCGATCGGCTTAACCGATGCACTCGTCACCCACTCGATATCCTTGGC
>NZ_JCAMOQ010000271.1:0-240 GCF_059512365.1 Bradyrhizobium sp. Ses1 | reverse complement strand
AACTACACGTTTGGTTGCAATGGGATTCTTCCGGACGAATTCACGAGTCCCCGCCAACATGCAGCAATAATATTGTGCCCATGGGCGATCTTGCGCACTGTTGACGATGACATGACCGATATTCTGGGCACGCAGGCGCTGTGGTTCCGGAGGGAATCCAAGAAACGCGTCAATCTTACCCTCAGCAAACAACTCGATCGGCTTAACCGATGCACTCGTCACCCACTCGATATCCTTGGC
>NZ_JCAMOQ010000270.1:0-241 GCF_059512365.1 Bradyrhizobium sp. Ses1 | reverse complement strand
GCACCCGTGGGTCCCGTGCAACAAAAAGCACGGGGGTAGGACCACAGGTTCAACCGAAGCATTCCGGCTTTCCCTGCACGATGGTGTTACGGTTTCCTTCGCGCTCTCCCCGGTGACCGGGCTTTTTTGCCACCGTCGTCTCTCGCGCGAACGTGTTCACGCGAAAAACTTAGCGCCAGCGTCGGGGCGCCAGGACCACACGACTTCGCCGTCCGCGTTACCTGCGCTCGTCAGTCGCACG
>NZ_JCAMOQ010000269.1:0-243 GCF_059512365.1 Bradyrhizobium sp. Ses1 | reverse complement strand
GCAATGCTGAGGCATGGGTACGAAGTCCCGAGAGAGCATCTACGGCGCCTCTGTACGCGCCTCAGCGGAGCGCGCGGCAGAAGCCCGCAGGCAGGCCGACAAGCTGGCCTGTGAGGCCTGGAATAAGCGCATGCTCGCCTTCCAGGGCCCTGCCCAGCCCTCCCCGACGCTCGGGGACGCGATCAATGCCGGCTACCTGTACCTCGAGGTCAAATGCCTGGGCTGCAACACGCACCAGACGGT
>NZ_JCAMOQ010000268.1:0-244 GCF_059512365.1 Bradyrhizobium sp. Ses1 | reverse complement strand
GATTGTATGCAGTGGGCTGATAATTTCTCGGGAACTGTAACTTACAACAACTGCATTTTCTGGAACGGCGATCGCACTGTTTTCATCTTCGCAAGTCCCGGCACGACAACCAATGTCGCGTTCACCAATTGCTATTTCGCTACTCCGGGTGGAGCCCCTGGCTTCCGTATAGCGGCTGTCAGAACTGGAGTGCTCAACGTTCTGGCATGGAGCAATGTGCGCCTCGCGAGAGTGGTCGGCACGA
>NZ_JCAMOQ010000267.1:0-247 GCF_059512365.1 Bradyrhizobium sp. Ses1 | reverse complement strand
GGAAATGTCGGGGCTTTCATCCTCTATCTGCTCTTGCTGCCGATCAATGCAATCCGCCTCCGTCAAATGCTCAATCTCATCAAAAGGGCACGTATCGCGACGGAGGGCGATACCTCATTGGAATGGCTCAAACCGTTCATGACTGAACGCAGATATCGCCGGGGAGACATATTGTTCAAGAAGGATGATGCAGCTTCCGAAATGTTCCTGACGGTCACAGGAACGTTTTTGGTCAGGGAAATCGGCG
>NZ_JCAMOQ010000266.1:0-248 GCF_059512365.1 Bradyrhizobium sp. Ses1 | reverse complement strand
GTTTTTGGTCAGGGAAATCGGCGTCGAGCTTCCGCCGGGACGTCTCATGGGCGAACTCGGTTTCCTTACGCCCAATCAGCGGAGAACCGCGACCGTCGAATGCATCGAAGACGGGCAAGTGATGACTATTACTTATGAAAAGCTGCTCGAGATTTATTTTCAGAATCCACTATTCAGCTATTACTCTCTTGTGCTGACCAGCCAGCGCTTGCTCGAGAACATATCGCGGCTGGAAGGAATTATCGCAC
>NZ_JCAMOQ010000265.1:0-250 GCF_059512365.1 Bradyrhizobium sp. Ses1 | reverse complement strand
CGTCGGGCAAATCAGTGATTTAACTCCGCGCGTCTCACGGCGGATGAGGGGCGGTTCGCGATCGTCACGAACGTTGCGGTGAGATGCGGTGGACGTGATGGGTGTGACTGACGAGCACGCGCATCACGGACGGCGAAGTCGTGTGGTCCTGGCGCCCCGACGCTGGCGCTAAGTTTTTTGCGCGAAGAAATCCGCGCGAGAGGCGATGGTGGCAAGAAAGCCCGGTCACCAAGGAGAGCACGAAGGAAAC
>NZ_JCAMOQ010000264.1:0-250 GCF_059512365.1 Bradyrhizobium sp. Ses1 | reverse complement strand
AACGTGGAATTTCATTTCACGCCGACAAGTGCGTCCTGGCTCAATCAGGTCGAGGTATGGTTCTCGATCTTGCAGGGGCAGTCGCTCAGCGGCACTTCCTTCACAAGCCTCAAGCAGCTTCAGGATCACATCGATGCCTACGTCAACGCATACAACGACAGAGCCGAGCCCTTCGTCTGGACCAAGAAAAAGGTCCGTCAACGCCGCTTCAAAGGCCGCCGTATCACTCAGCTCTGATTCCGGGTACTAG
>NZ_JCAMOQ010000263.1:0-265 GCF_059512365.1 Bradyrhizobium sp. Ses1 | reverse complement strand
TCTTTCCATGCTATTCGCAAGCTCGACAAGAACTGTTCAATCGGCGGCGTCGCAGTTGGATGGCTTGCTGGGGCAGCGTCGGTGAGACTGGCCAACTGCTCCTGCACGGCTCGGATATCGCGCAGTAAGGCGACCGGATCCAGGTCGGCATAGATTTCATTGACGCGGGCGCGGACGGCATCGGGTGTTCTTGCTTCCGCAACCAGCCGCTGATGCGGCGTCGCGGGAGCGCTGTACGTTTTGTGGACACGCGCTCCGTCGCGCT
>NZ_JCAMOQ010000262.1:0-268 GCF_059512365.1 Bradyrhizobium sp. Ses1 | reverse complement strand
CTCGGGTTCGAGGTCGCGCAGTCCAGCGTCGCCAAGTACATGGTGAAGCGACGCGGGCCACCCAGCCAGGGATGGCGGATCTTCTCGCGTAATCACGCGCCGGACATTGCCGCCATGGATTTGTTCGTTGTTCCCACCGTCGGTTTCGACCTGCTCTATGCATTTGTCATTGTTCGACTCAACCGCAGAGACCTCGTCTGGATCAACGTCACAGCAAATCCGACGGCGGAATGGGTTGCACGTCAAATCACGGAGGCATTTCCTTGGG
>NZ_JCAMOQ010000261.1:0-269 GCF_059512365.1 Bradyrhizobium sp. Ses1 | reverse complement strand
ACCGCCCAGCCAAAGAGAACTGGCCAAACAATGTAACAGCCCCAATAGGTAACCACAAATACGAGCTCCACGGGCATAGGCCTTGCGAAATTGTACTTAACGGTTTGAGAGCCTATGATAGTGGTAGAAAGGCTCATCACAATGGGTGAAGCGATATTTGGTTTATTGCAGGTTGTGGGCTTGGTCACCGGCAAACGGTTGCTTCCGTGGGTGTCAGGCGGTCGAGTGATCCTTATGCCGCAGAATGCTTCATCCGGGCCGTTCCGGCT
>NZ_JCAMOQ010000260.1:0-270 GCF_059512365.1 Bradyrhizobium sp. Ses1 | reverse complement strand
CCGGTCCATCAATTCATTCTTGCTAACCAGTTCACCGGAGCGCTCGGTAAGCGCGATCAATATTTCCAAGGCCCGGCTGCCGAGACGAACCGGGGTTTCATCCTCCATTAACAGCATCTGCCCCGGAAAGAGGCGAAATGGACCAAATGATGCTATGCGATCAGCGGAGGTCACTAGCTACCTTCCATTTTCGTAGTCGCGCCTGACCCGCGTTTAGCTGCGATTATTTCTCCTTCGCCTACAGAATCTGCAACTCGATCTCCGTTCCGC
>NZ_JCAMOQ010000259.1:0-271 GCF_059512365.1 Bradyrhizobium sp. Ses1 | reverse complement strand
GCAATGTGCGCCTCGCGAGAGTGGTCGGCACGACCATCATTCCGGGTGCATTGATACGTTCGCCATAACGGCGGGGGTGCCATCGGTATGAATTTCGGAGGGGGTGGCCACGCTCTCGCCGCGCCTTTCTACGTCAATTCACAAGCCCTGGAGTCGCCCGGGCGCGATTTTGATAGTATCCATCCGGTGAAGGCCCTAGGCTGTGTGGACTCTTGGGATTCTCAAATCAGACGGAACGTGATTCAAGGCTTTCTTTTAGGAGGAAGCCTTG
>NZ_JCAMOQ010000258.1:0-278 GCF_059512365.1 Bradyrhizobium sp. Ses1 | reverse complement strand
AGCCGCCCAGCCAGGCGGAATCAGGTGGGGGAGTTTGAGGTGACCTCACCCGGGGGATTTTGACCAACCGTCGGGGGGCGGGCTGGTCCAGGCTTGTGGCCACGACGCATACCACGTCTTCTTTATCGCCAGCATGCCGCGTCAGGACAGTGCCGGAGCGTCCAGCGCCTCACGTGTGCTGCTGCGGAAACTGCCGGCTAACCCGCATTTCTCACGGTGTTGAGGCGCATCGGGGCGCGAATCAGCGAAAGTTCTTTTGCGAGAAGGACTTTGCGATG
>NZ_JCAMOQ010000257.1:0-278 GCF_059512365.1 Bradyrhizobium sp. Ses1 | reverse complement strand
ATGTCGCGGTTCATCTCGTTGTCTTCGACCAGCAGGATCTTGGGCATCGCACAGCCTCGGGTGTGTTCATCTTTGCCTCCCGAGCGGCTTGAAAGCAGTCTTGCTCTCCTGCCTACCAAGCCCCAATGGCAATTAAAACGATAATGGCCAAGCCAAAAACGGCGGCGATAGTCGCAGGTACGGAATACCATTCCGGTGTAGTCGTTGCCTTCCGAGCGGTGGTTCTCAAAGCTTAGGCCCTCGGCTTCACAAAGACTGTGAAGGGGCTAACACCTTGA
>NZ_JCAMOQ010000256.1:0-279 GCF_059512365.1 Bradyrhizobium sp. Ses1 | reverse complement strand
ATTCAATCGTTGAGGTTTATCGAGGAAGCCGCGATGGCTTGCTCCACTTCCTTCACCAATGCTCGGTGATGTTCGGCCAGCTTGGCGAAGAGCGCTTTCTTGGTCGCGTTGGTCGCGAGCTTGCTGATTAAATCGCACTCCGCCGCTTCATTGCGAAGCTTCTCCAAGTGCGCTTGCATGTCTTTCATGAGTCGGTCCCCCGGACGGCGGGAAGATTAGGCAACATGGAATCCGCTGGCAACCCCCTGAGAAGCGACGAGATCAAGCCAAATCACGTTC
>NZ_JCAMOQ010000255.1:0-280 GCF_059512365.1 Bradyrhizobium sp. Ses1 | reverse complement strand
TTAACTCCGCGCGTCTCACGGCGGATGAGGGGCGGGTCGCGATCGTCACGAACGTTGCGGTGAGATGCGGTGGACGCTGATATCACGACTGACGAGCGTGACTTCAGCGGACGGCGAAGTCGTGTGGTCCTGGCGCCCCGACGCTGGCGCTAAGTGCGCGAGCAGCAAGAGCTGCCGCGGACGACGGTGGCAAGAAAGCCCGGTCACCGAGGAGAGCACGAAGGAAACCGTAACACCATCGCGCAGGGAAAGCCGGAATGCTTCGGTTGAACCTGTGGTC
>NZ_JCAMOQ010000254.1:0-282 GCF_059512365.1 Bradyrhizobium sp. Ses1 | reverse complement strand
TATCTTCAACCGACGCACCACCAATCATCAGATCCCGAATCATGGTCACCCATGGATTCAGAATCCTCAATCAATTGTTCGCGGTAGGGACGCTCATTGCTGAGCGCCCACCGGGTCACCGGAGGCGGTCGCCCGCCTCCGGTTCCCACAGAACGTAGCGTGCGGATTTACCGCACTACGCTCTTCGGCGGTTGGTTCACAGCGCTGCTAGCCCGCATTTCTCACGGTGTTGAGGCGCATCGGGGCGCGAATCAGCGAAAGTTCTTTTGCGAGAAGGACTTT
>NZ_JCAMOQ010000253.1:0-282 GCF_059512365.1 Bradyrhizobium sp. Ses1 | reverse complement strand
ATCGCCCCGGAAATTGCCGTCGGCGACGGCGCGCTCGGCTTCTGGAAGGCGCTCGAGGAGGTCTGTCCCGGCACGCGGCACCAGCGATGCTGGGTGCACAAGGCCGTCAATGTCCTGGACAAGGTCCCGCTCTCGGTGCAGGCCGCCATGAAGAAGGATCTGCGCGAGGTCTATTGGGCGCCGAACCGGACGTCCGCCGAAGCGGCGATCGACGTCTTTGCCGAAAAATACCGCGCCAAATACGGCCGGGCGGTCGAATGCCTGGTCAAGGATCGCGACGCC
>NZ_JCAMOQ010000252.1:0-292 GCF_059512365.1 Bradyrhizobium sp. Ses1 | reverse complement strand
GTCGTGGGTACGCGGCCAAACCGACGCGAATGACCCCAACCGGACTTCCGGCAAAGTGCAACCAACCACGTCACGTAACTAGCGATGTAATCGCGGATCGGGAAGTGTCACAGAAAGAGACAGCACAAGCCTACGATTGCGAGAAGGTAAAACAGTGCAGCGATCGGCGTGAAACAATCAAGGTCTACGCCAATCTGGCCGTTTGGCAGCCGCTAGTAAGGAGCAAGCCGGAACGGCCCGGATGAAGCATTCTGCGGCATAAGGATCACTCGACCGCCTGACACCCACGGAA
>NZ_JCAMOQ010000251.1:0-294 GCF_059512365.1 Bradyrhizobium sp. Ses1 | reverse complement strand
CACCTGCTTGAGTTGCTGCGGGCCTGGTGGAAGGCGGCGCGGCCGCAGGGCTGGCTGTTCCCGGGCCGCGATCCGGCGCAGCCGATGACCACACGCCAGCTCAATCGCGGCTGTCATGCCGCCGCCCAGATGGCGGAGATCAACAAGCGCGTTTCGTTGCACACCTTGCGGCACAGCTTCGCCACCCACCTCTTGGAGCAGCACATCGATGTCCGCATCATCCAGGTGCTGCTCGGTCACGCCAAGCTCGACACCACGGCGCTCTATACCCGCGTCGCCACCAAGACGATCAGC
>NZ_JCAMOQ010000250.1:0-300 GCF_059512365.1 Bradyrhizobium sp. Ses1 | reverse complement strand
TGTGTGTACCGAAAACCTCATCCGAGTTGATGATGTAATGGAATCGCCTAAGCTGGCGGAATGATCGGGCTGCTTTGTTTCGTACTGGCCGTCTTGGCCTCGCCGCTCAAGTCGAAGAGCCGACTTGAAGCAGAGAATGCGGCGCTCAGACATCAGTTGATTGTCTTGAGGCGTAGGCTGCGGAGTCGCGTCCGGCTCACCAACGATGATCGCTGGTTCTTCGTTCAGCTGTATCGCTGGTTTCCATCGATTTTGCAGGTCCTCACGATCATCCGGCCCGAGACGGTCGTGCGTTGGCAC
>NZ_JCAMOQ010000249.1:0-305 GCF_059512365.1 Bradyrhizobium sp. Ses1 | reverse complement strand
AAAATGCAGTTGTTGTAAGTTACAGTTCCCGAGAAATTATCAGCCCACTGCATACAATCTGAACTGACAAAGCCAGGCTGAGGCTCGTTATCATTGTAGCACTTGAAGCTACAATTGGTGAAGTTGACCGTCGCGTTGTCTCCCAGGTACGGGTACGCTTGGAATGCGTCAGAGTGATCGCCGACCTTAGCGACACAATTAAAGAAGCACTGGTCCATATTCGTGATGCCGCCGCCGTTCTGGCGGGGACCTTCACGCCAATCGATTCGGCACTGGACAAAGTTGCTTACAAGAGAGCCGCTCGA
>NZ_JCAMOQ010000248.1:0-306 GCF_059512365.1 Bradyrhizobium sp. Ses1 | reverse complement strand
GATTGGGCTCTCGTCGAAGCAGACCACCGGCCGCTTCGGATCAGGCGCCTCGGCATAGAGATCGAGCACGTCCTCCATGCGGGCGACGTAGTCGGCATCGATCTGAGGGATGCACCACATGTCCTTGCGCCACGGCTTGAGATCGCTCTCGGCCAAGCGTCGGCGCACCGTCTCGCGCGACAGGCTCTCGTGTGGTGTCAGCTTGACGATCGCTTCGGCCAACAGTTCCAGGGTCCAACGGGCGCGGCCTGCCGGAGGGCTTGAGCAGGCGGTTGCCACCAAAAGGGCTTCCTCCTTGCCGGTGAG
>NZ_JCAMOQ010000247.1:0-307 GCF_059512365.1 Bradyrhizobium sp. Ses1 | reverse complement strand
CTTCCTCGACGCTCAGCACCATCGGCAGCTTGCGGGGCTCGTGGATGACATGCGTGTGCTCGACGATCTCGTGGCGCCTGAGCGTGACCCGAAAGAAGAACCGCAGCGTCGAGACGGTCTGGTTGATGGTCGGAACTCCGACGCCGCTCGCGGCCAGATGCAACTGGTAGCGGCGCACGTCCTCGAAGCTTGCGGTGTCGGGTGATCGGCCAAGAAATGCCGTGAAGTTTTTGATCCTTTGCACGTAGTCATGTTGGGTCTTCGGCGCTAACTTGCGGATCGTCATGTCTTCGATCATGCGTCGGCG
>NZ_JCAMOQ010000246.1:0-309 GCF_059512365.1 Bradyrhizobium sp. Ses1 | reverse complement strand
GCGCCGCCGGATCTCCTCGTTGAGGCGCTCCAGCATGTTGGTCGACTTCATGTGCTTGCGGTGCACCAGCGGCAGACGGAAGTAGGCGAGCGTCTCCTCGATGTTGTCCTCCACCCAGCCGGTGAGCTTGGGGTATTTGCCGCCCCATTTGGCAAGCCAGGCCGCCAGATCGCGCCGCACCTCGCCAAGATCGCGCCGGTCGTACATCCAGCGGAGCTCGAGCAGGCAATCGTCGTCGACCTTGCGCGGCACATAATCGAGCGCATTGCGCAGGAAGTGCACATAACAGCGCTGCCAGAACACGCCGGC
>NZ_JCAMOQ010000245.1:0-311 GCF_059512365.1 Bradyrhizobium sp. Ses1 | reverse complement strand
GTTGGCGTGCCGACCATCAATCAGACCGTCTCGACCCTGCGGTTCTTTTTCAAGGTCACGCTGAAGCGCCACGAGATTGTCGAGCACACCCATGTCGTTCACGAGCCGCGCAGGCTGCCGGTGGTGCTCAGCGTCGAGGAGGTGGCGCGGCTGCTCGCTGCCGCGCCGGGGCTGAAGTACAAGGCGGCGCTGAGCGTGGCCTATGGCGCCGGCCTGCGCGCTGCCGAGGTGGTTTCGCTCAAGGTCGCCGACATCGACAGCAAGCGCATGATCATCCGCGTCGAGCAGGGCAAGGGCGGCAAGGACCGTAA
>NZ_JCAMOQ010000244.1:0-312 GCF_059512365.1 Bradyrhizobium sp. Ses1 | reverse complement strand
ACAATGGTAGATTAGTCGCGCTCTTTTATGATGGTCTTGCTGCGCGTACCGTCATCATGTTCTTTGTTGATAGTCGTGGTGCGGTCGCTTGGCTCGTGTTCCTTGACCACCGTTTCACGCTCTCGCTCCCGGTAGCGATCGTGATCGCGGTCCTGACCGACGGTCACGCCAGCGCCACTCGGGCCGACACCAACGCCGACACCAACATCTTCCGCGAACGCAGGCGTGACGAGGGCAGTCATCATAGCGATCAACAACACCTGTTTCATCCCGCATCTCCTCTTCTTCCTGTTAAGGGAAGAGCAATCCAAC
>NZ_JCAMOQ010000243.1:0-313 GCF_059512365.1 Bradyrhizobium sp. Ses1 | reverse complement strand
TGAGCAAGGAACAAAATTGATCGACGATGGTCGATTCTGCGCCTCCGGTCCCGGTTGCGACTGCACCCTCAGCCCCCGGCCGGAGGAAAATCAGCCGTGTGGTTGGCGGCCCCAGCGGTGACAGGCTGGGGCCGTTTCGTTGAGCCGTTACAGCGCTACTCGACCTCGCCTTTGGGACTAGCCAGCATAGACTAACGTAGATCAATGAAGCTTGGTGGCCGTGGGACCGGGGCATGAAACGCAATCGAGCCAAGCAAACCACCTCGGCCTACAATGACGTCCGCGTTGCACCTGGTCCGGTCGCTTCAGCGCC
>NZ_JCAMOQ010000242.1:0-314 GCF_059512365.1 Bradyrhizobium sp. Ses1 | reverse complement strand
ACCAGTTCGCGCACGATTTGCCGCGTCCACAAGCCAAAATCGAAACCGTATTGCAGCGGGTTCTTGCCGTTGATCCAGCGAAACACTTGCCGCTCTTGCGCCGGCGTCAACTTCTTCGGACGTCCCGTTCCTTTGCGCGACGCCAGCGCCCGCAGACCCTTCCCACGACCTTTCGCCGTTCTCATCCAGCGGTAAATCACGCTGCGGTGAAATCCATAGCTCTCGACGACGGCGCTCGGCTTTTCACCTTCGCGCACTCGCTCCAACGCCATCATGCGGATTTCTTCCAGGGTTCGATGGTCAAGTTGTCGGCC
>NZ_JCAMOQ010000241.1:0-317 GCF_059512365.1 Bradyrhizobium sp. Ses1 | reverse complement strand
TCGGATTTCGTCGCCAGCATGAGCCATGAGCTGCGCACGCCCTTGAACGCGATCATCGGTTACAGCGAGATCCTGTTCGAGGACGCCCAGAGTTCCGGGCGCGAATCGGAGATGGCGGACTTGCGCAAGATCCAGGATGCCGGCAAGCATCTGCTCGGCCTGATCGACAACGTCCTCGATCTTTCCAAGATCGAGGCGGGCAAGATGACGCTCTATCTCGAGACTTTCGAGCTGCGGCCTATGATCGATAGTGTGGCGGCGACCGTCACCGCGCTGGCCAAGAAGACTGGCAACGTCCTCGTGGTGAACTGCGCCGA
>NZ_JCAMOQ010000240.1:0-318 GCF_059512365.1 Bradyrhizobium sp. Ses1 | reverse complement strand
TCGCTCGTCGTTCCACCAACCAGCGAACTCCAACACCTCCTCCACCGACTCATTCGAGTGCGAGGTGGTGGTAACAAGTGCGTATATCCGACGCGTCGCCCATCACGAGTTCGTCGATGATATCCTCTATCCGCGCCGCGCCTTCTCCGACGACCGCAATAAGAGCAACTTTATCGCGAGGGCACTGCTCGACGAAGGCGCTCAATAGGTCTTCGTTCGATAGTGGCAGGTGAAGAATGATCCTCGACGCATAGCTCATGATTGGTGCCCATGTCCGCTGCCCTCGCACGGCACTTGGCGAATGGGCGCTGAAGCGAC
>NZ_JCAMOQ010000239.1:0-321 GCF_059512365.1 Bradyrhizobium sp. Ses1 | reverse complement strand
GATAGCGACGACAGCGAAGTAATTT
This sequence comes from Bradyrhizobium sp. Ses1, assembly GCF_059512365.1. NCBI lineage: Bacteria > Pseudomonadati > Pseudomonadota > Alphaproteobacteria > Hyphomicrobiales > Nitrobacteraceae > Bradyrhizobium > Bradyrhizobium sp. Ses1. The sequence goes on along the minus strand of NZ_JCAMOQ010000239.1, from coordinate 296 downwards.
CGTGCGGTTTTTTCGTAGCGCGTAGCAACGCGCCTGAAACGCTTCAGTTTCGAGAAGCAGCATTCGATTAGATGACGCTCGGCATAGAGGGGTTTGTTGAGCGGATATTTGATTGCCCGTGAGGGGTTGTTCGGAATGACGGCTTGAGCGCCTTTTGCGGCGATCGCGGATCGCAAGGCATCGGAATCGTAGGCGGCATCGCCCATCACGACCTCCGCCGGGAGCCCCTCGATGAGCGGCTGGGCCTGAGGCGCATCGCCGGCTTGACCTGCCGTTAGGAAGAAGCGGACCGGGCA
>NZ_JCAMOQ010000238.1:0-322 GCF_059512365.1 Bradyrhizobium sp. Ses1 | reverse complement strand
AGTGGTCTGCTTGGCTCGGTTGCGCTTGCGTTTGGTTTCCATGAGCTTCCAATGCTCGGTACTGCGGCTCGGGTGAACGCGGGTGTACGAGACCCAAACTGTCGCGCCTGCTGCAAGAGTGCTCGCGCACCTTCCCGAGCGGGCGCTGAGCGGACGGCCCCGGCGTCAAATCGCAGGGGATTGCGCCGGGGCGTCGCTCCCTCTCGGCTCGCCATTGGGCAGAGGAGCGACAACCAGCGCGAGGCGTCGCTCGCTAAGACAAGCACCTCGATGCTGTGAAGTCAGTGCACTATTGTACCGTGGCGCGTGAAGCGTAGGTCGG
>NZ_JCAMOQ010000237.1:0-322 GCF_059512365.1 Bradyrhizobium sp. Ses1 | reverse complement strand
GCTCTTTTGCCACCGTCACTTCATAGAAGCTTAGCGCCAGCGTCGGGGCGCCAGGACCACACGACTTCGCCGTCCGCTGATGTTGCGTTCGTCTTTCGCAACAGCCGCGTCCACCGCATCTCACCGCAACGTTCGTGACGATCGCGACCCGCCCCTCATTCGCGTGAGACGCGCGGAGTCATAGTGCTGATTTGCCCGACGGGTTAAGCGATTTATTTTTCGCGAGAGGGATGGACAGACTTTTGCTGATTTGCCCGACGAGGCTGGGCAAGAACTCGGCTTTTCCTGGAGTTGATGTACGATTTGGCTGATGACGAATCGC
>NZ_JCAMOQ010000236.1:0-328 GCF_059512365.1 Bradyrhizobium sp. Ses1 | reverse complement strand
TACGACCTGCTGTTCAAGGTCTCGGCCGAGACCATGCTGACGATCGCCGCCGATCCGAAGCATCTGGGGGCCAGGATTGGCATCACCTCCGTGCTGCACACCTGGGGCTCGGCGCTCACCCACCACCCGCATGTCCACATGATCGTGCCGGGCGGCGGTCTCTCGCCCGACGGGCAGCGCTGGGTGTCCTGCCGGCCCGGGTTCTTCCTGCCCGTGCGCGTGCTCTCCCGCCTGTTCCGGCGATTGTTCCTGGAGAAGCTCGTCGCCGCCCACCGGGCCGGCCGCCTGAGCTTCTTCGGTGACGACATCCATCTGGCCGATGCGCAAT
>NZ_JCAMOQ010000235.1:0-336 GCF_059512365.1 Bradyrhizobium sp. Ses1 | reverse complement strand
GCGCCACGAGATCGTCGAGCACACGCATGTCATCCACGAGCCCCGCAAGCTGCCGATGGTGCTGAGCGTCGAGGAAGTGGCGCGGCTGCTCGCTGCCGCGCCGGGGCTCAAGTACAAGGCCGCGTTGAGCGTGGCCTACGGCGCCGGCCTGCGCGCCACTGAGGTGGTCTCGCTCAAGGTTGCCGACATCGACAGCAAGCGCATGATCATCCGCGTCGAGCAGGGCAAGGGCGGCAAGGACCGGAACGTTATGCTGTCCCCACACCTGCTTGAGTTGCTGCGGGCCTGGTGGAAGGCGGCGCGGCCGCAGGGCTGGCTGTTCCCGGGCCGCGATCC
>NZ_JCAMOQ010000234.1:0-356 GCF_059512365.1 Bradyrhizobium sp. Ses1 | reverse complement strand
TATCGAGGGCCCGATCGACGGCGACAGCTTTCGCCTCTACGTGGAAAAGGTCCTCCTCCCGACACTTCGTCCCGGCGGCGTCGTCGTGATGGACAATCTCGGCAGCCACCGAGGCAAAATCGTGCGTCAGCTCATCCGCTCCGCGGGAGCCAAGCTCTTCTTCCTGCCGAAATACTCACCCGACCTGAATCCGATCGAACAGGTCTTTGCCAAGCTCAAGCACTTTCTCCGAAAAGCGGCCGCCCGAACCGTCGACGCTGTCTGCCTCGCCATCGGCCAGGTTCTGCAGCTCTTCACGCCCAAAGAATGCGCAAGCTACTTGGCAAACTCAGGATATGCACGAACCTAACTTCATC
>NZ_JCAMOQ010000233.1:0-369 GCF_059512365.1 Bradyrhizobium sp. Ses1 | reverse complement strand
GCGCCAGGCCCCCTTGCCGTCCATGCTGATCGCGATGCCGTTGTCGGCGAGCACGCCGGTGAAGGCCGCTCCGGTGAGCTGGCTGCCTTGATCGGTGTTGAAGATTTCCGGCGTGCCGTGACGCGCCAGGGCATCCTCCAGCGTCAGCTCGCCGATCTTGGCATGCAGCGACTTCACGTCGACGGCGGGTGGCGCTGCCCCATGGCCGCCACCAGGGCCGAACACGTCGGCAGCGCCACCTTCGAGTTGCGCCTTCCACGACGTGATCTGATTGGGATCGACGTCGAACTGATCCGCCAGTTGAGCCAGGGTCCGATCGCCCTTGACGGCGGCGAGCGCCACCTTTGCCTTGAAGGCCGGTGAGTGGTT
>NZ_JCAMOQ010000232.1:0-379 GCF_059512365.1 Bradyrhizobium sp. Ses1 | reverse complement strand
CCACGCCAACGACTGCCCGTCATGTCCGCGTGGTGGCTCAATTGGAAGGGTCATTGAAGCTTTTTCCCCCTCGGACGAGTTCTGTGCGTCAAGTTCAGCAAAATTGATCATGGGGTACGGCCAAGCCATCCCCTCGGAGCCGCCGTCGCTCGCTCGCCCCGAGCGCAGCGCTGGCGAGCGACGGCGGCGGAGAGGGGTGGCCCATCCCCTTGGTGGGCCTGGGCATCGTCAGGCCGCCCGGCGTAGTGTCTCCTTCTTGTGCTCCTTCAAGAGATCCATGTTCAGATAGCGATGGTCCTCGAGCCAGGCCTCGTGGCGCTCGACGGTCAGCGCCCGCACCAGCCTTAGGCAGCTCTCGGCATTGGGGAAGATTCGCACC
>NZ_JCAMOQ010000231.1:0-389 GCF_059512365.1 Bradyrhizobium sp. Ses1 | reverse complement strand
CGTCGAAAAATCAAGCGCGCCGGCTGGGACGACAGCTTCCTCCTCACCTTGCTCGGCCATATGCGATAGCCCTGCCGCGCAAGGGGGCCATACTGGTCTTGATCCAGGTCTCGTCGATGAAGACCAGGCGCTGAGGATCGAGGCTCGCCTGCCACGACTGCCAGCGGCGCCGCCGGCGCGCGACGTCCGAGCGGGCCTGCTCAAGGGCGAACAGCGTTTTTTTTTGAACCGCAGGCCTTCGCGCCGCAGGAACGTCCAGACCGCATTGTGCGAGACCTCGACCCCACGGGCAGCAAGTTCATCCTTCAGCTTGTGCAGCGTCAGATGCGGCGTTTGGCTGATCCGCTCCTTGATGAAGGCGCGATGCGGTTCCAGCACCGGCTTGCGGT
>NZ_JCAMOQ010000230.1:0-393 GCF_059512365.1 Bradyrhizobium sp. Ses1 | reverse complement strand
CATGCCGAACTTCTGAAGTCGGTAGCACGCCGAATTGTCGATCGGCGCGTGCTGCATCTGATCAAGATGTGGCTGGAGTGTCCCGTGGAGGAAACCGACGATCGAGGAAGGAAGACACGTACGACCGAAGCCCGAGACAAGCGGCGCGGCATCCCGCAAGGTTCACCCATCTCCCCATTGCTGGCGAATCTCTACATGCGCCGGTTCGTGCTGGGATGGAAGATGCTCGGTCTCGAGCGAAGCCTCGGCACTCGCATCGTGACCTACGCCGACGATCTCGTGATCCTATGCCGGCGGGGCAAAGCCGAAGAGGCCTTTGTCGCGACTGCGCGAGATCATGGGAAAGTTGAAGCTGACGGTCAACGAGGACAAGACACGAATCTGCAAGGCGCC
>NZ_JCAMOQ010000229.1:0-407 GCF_059512365.1 Bradyrhizobium sp. Ses1 | reverse complement strand
CGGCTGACGCACGCGTGTCGCGCCCAGCCTTGGAGGTTGCGGACATCTTCCGCAACCATGGCCCGGCATGGCGTCAAGCCCGCGCCGGCCATGTCAGCCTCGACCAGATGAAGGTGATGTCGGCGATCGAGCGCTGCCGCACGGCAGCCCTCGGCGGCCATGTCGCGCGCTGTGAGGACTGTGCCTACACGACCATCGCCTACAACTCCTGCCGCAACCGGCACTGTCCGAAGTGCCAAGGCGCCGCCGCGAAGGAATGGCTTGCCGACCGCGAGGCCGAGTTGTTGCCGGTGCCGTACTATCATGTCGTGTTCACGCTGCCTGCGGCCCTCGCCGACATCGCCTACCAGAACAAGGCCGTCCTCTACGACCTGCTGTTCAAGGTCTCGGCCGAGACCATGCTGACG
>NZ_JCAMOQ010000228.1:0-408 GCF_059512365.1 Bradyrhizobium sp. Ses1 | reverse complement strand
ATCGGCAGTTCGTGTGCACGGTCGATCATCGCTTTGCGCTCAGCAGGCCGGCCTTGCTGAGCGCTCCTTCTAAAAAATTGCCGATCTTGGCATGCAGCGACTTCACGTCGACGGCGGGTGGCGCTGCCCCGTGGCCGCCACCAGGGCCGAACACGTCGGCAGCGCCACCTTCGAGTTGCGCTTTCCACGACGTGATCTGATTGGGATCGACGTCGAACTGCTCCGCCAGTTGAGCCAGGGTCCGATCGCCCTTGACGGCGGCGAGCGCCACCTTTGCCTTGAAGGCCGGTGAGTGGTTCCGACGAGTTCGTCTGCTCATTGTCTCTCCTGATTCGCGGGACACAGCGTGCCCGCTGTCAGGCAGAAACTCCACTTATCGCCTTGTTCAGATTCTTGAGGCCGGCTCTA
>NZ_JCAMOQ010000227.1:0-411 GCF_059512365.1 Bradyrhizobium sp. Ses1 | reverse complement strand
GGTTTCGAGCTGGAAGAGGCTGAGGCGCCTGCCGTTGCCGAAATCTGTCGAAAGCTCGGAGGGCTGCCGCTCGCTATCGAGCTGGCTGCGAGTCGTGTTGAGGCCTTTGGTGTTCGACAATTGTCGTTGCTGCTAAGCAGTCAACTTAACCTCCTGAACTACGGTAAGCGTTCCGCGCGGCCACGACATCGAACGCTAACTTCTGCGCTTGACTGGAGTTACGAGTTTCTGCCCGAAGTCGAACGTGCACTGTTGCGCCGCCTGTCGGTCTTTCGCGGCGCCTTCACGTTGGAGTCTGCAAGCGCAGTGGCTTCGGTTGCAAATTCCGACGTGTCGAATGATCTGGCCAATTTGGTCGCGAAGTCGCTCGTGGCGGCAGACGTTGGTGGCGCTGTTGTGCAATATCGATTG
>NZ_JCAMOQ010000226.1:0-422 GCF_059512365.1 Bradyrhizobium sp. Ses1 | reverse complement strand
CCAGATTGAGGAAGGTTTCTGAGATTTCAGCATCGGCGAGTGCGAGCGCGATGCGCTCTGCGCTCTTTGCTTGTTTCCGGTATTGCTTGGATTGCCTCACCGTCCGCACTCCTTACGTAGGCAAAGCATGGCAGAAATCATAACACGAGAACAAGGGTGCGCGATTAGACTCATGGGGCAGCGCCCTACAAGTGGGTGCATCTGGATAAGGAGGATCGCAGTGCGCTGCGGCAGCCTTAGTGCTCGAGACGACTCCGGAGCTTCTTGATGATTTCCCGCAGATTGTCCGCGTATTCTTGGACGGCTCGGCGCGCCTCCTGCAAGCGGGAAGGCTCGGGCTTTGGCGGCGCTTCCTGACCGGAGCGATGATCCTCTGGCGGCGGCTTCATACCCTCTGGTCGGAGAAACCACACGGGCACCAT
>NZ_JCAMOQ010000225.1:0-424 GCF_059512365.1 Bradyrhizobium sp. Ses1 | reverse complement strand
TGACCACCGCCTTCTTGTGCGCGGGTAGCCCGTCCACAATCAGATGCAGCGCTTTCTTGCGGCGATACATCAGCTTCTTGAGCAGGTCCACGAACAGCTCGCCAGACAGTGCGCCCTTGTACGTCGCGAACCAGAACGCGCCCTTGGCGCTCACCGCCGACGCCGCGCCGATGCTTTGCCGTTGCCCCGGCGTTTGCACCACCGGCGTTTCTCCCTTCACGCCCCACGTCGTGCCTTGCACCGCATCCGCCCGGAAGCCGGATTCATCCCAGAAATAGACATCCGCTTTCTCCCGCTTGGCACGCCGCGCAATGGCCGGATAGGTTTCCCGCTGCCAACGCTCGATCGCCTCCGGGTCACGCTGATAGGCGCGTTGCAATGGCTTCTGCGCGCTCAATCCCAAGCGCGCCAGCATCCCCCCGAT
>NZ_JCAMOQ010000224.1:0-428 GCF_059512365.1 Bradyrhizobium sp. Ses1 | reverse complement strand
TAGGCTGTGTGGACTCTTGGGATTCTCAAATCAGACGGAACGTGATTCAAGGCTTTCTTTTAGGAGGAAGCCTTGGGGGTTCTGGATCGGCTCGTTCTGAACGACACGCAATGGGACCGTATCTCCGGCTTGATCATCGGTCGGCCGGACCAGCGTGGTTCGACAGGCCGCGACAACCGGATGTTTGTCGAGGGCGTGTTATGGATCGTGCGAACCGGTTCGCCGTGGCGTGATCTGCCCGAAGCGTTTGGCGAATGGAACAGCGTCTTCCGGCGCTTCAGCCGGTGGAGCGCCAAGGGGGTCTGGCTACGTATGTTCGAAGCGCTCGCGGATGATCCGGACTTCGAATATCTGATCGTTGACTCCACCATCGTCCGCGCCCACCAGCACGCCAGCGGCGCAAAAGGGGGGCTCAAAATCAGGCCATC
>NZ_JCAMOQ010000223.1:0-432 GCF_059512365.1 Bradyrhizobium sp. Ses1 | reverse complement strand
GGGAATCTTGAGGGTTCTGTGAGGTCGCGGGGCAAAAGCCAGCCGCGCGCGCGGTGGCGCGTGCGACCTCATAGAAGCCGGATTGAACGAAGCCGCGGAGTTGTGGGCGCTATGGCGATAGTGCAGCTGGTGCGCCTGCGGGGAAGGCGCGCCTGTGGTCGCCGCGCGTCGGCGCGACGTTCCTCGGATGTGAGGGGCCCGATTGATCGGGCCAAGGGCGCGATGCCGCGAGCGATTTGCTGTGCTGGGATGCGCGGCCGAACGATTGGCAGGATGTTCGGTGACGAACGCGGCCACGGCGACCTCGGACGTCGCCACCGAGAAGGTGATCACGGACGGGGTGAATGGTGCAGGCGCTGGTCATGACGTGTCACAACGAAACGGATGGTCGCGCGCGCAGGCTCGCGGGACGACGTCGATGCGCCGCATGGT
>NZ_JCAMOQ010000222.1:0-450 GCF_059512365.1 Bradyrhizobium sp. Ses1 | reverse complement strand
CGGCTTTGAATGCGCGATTCGTCATCAGCCAAATCGTACATCAACTCCAGGAAAAGCCGAGTTCTTGCCCAGCCTCGACGGGCAAATCACCGAAAGTCTGTCCATCCCTCGCACGAAAAATAATCCGCTTTCGCCGTCGGGCAAATCAGTGATTTAACTCCGCGCGTCTCACGGCGGATGAGGGGCGCGTCGCGATCGTCACGAACGTTGCGGTGAGATGCGGTGGACGTGAAGCGTATGACTGACGAGCACGCGCATCACGGACGGCGAAGTCGTGTGGTCCTGACGCCCCGACGCTGGCGCTAAGTTCGCAGAGATGATCTGGAGTGTTGGTGGCAAGAAAGCTCGGTCACCAAGGAGAGCACGAAGTAATCCGTAAACCATCGCGCAGGGAAAGCCGGAATGCTTCGGTTGAACCTGTGGTCCTACCCCCGTGCTTTTTGTTGCACG
>NZ_JCAMOQ010000221.1:0-461 GCF_059512365.1 Bradyrhizobium sp. Ses1 | reverse complement strand
TGCAGCTCGTCGCAGGTCGAATTAACGTGCGCCGCAAGCTCCCCGAGCTCGTCCCGATTGGGCACCTCTATGCGCTGGGCAAAATCGCCAGCGGCTATCCGGTTCAAGCCGTCGTGAATAATGCGGACTGGCTCGATCACCGAGCGGGAGATCGCATGTCCTAAGACCAGCGTAAGGACAAAACTTGCGAGAGCGACCACAGTGACGAGCATCTGTGATTTGGTGTAGGTTTGTCGGCTCGCATCTATGCCGGCCACCATGTCTGCTTCAGCCCGATTGACCAATTGATTAGTCAGTCGTTCGAGCTTGTCCGCGAGAGGTCCGAGCTCCGCGAGTTCTCTCTGTTTGGCCTCAGCCGCTCGTCCACCGCGGATGAGCTCCGCGATGTTTGAAACGACGGCTATGAAGCGCGCATATTCTTCGCGCACTTGGTTGAGCAACGCCACCTCGTCCTTTGCGAC
>NZ_JCAMOQ010000220.1:0-476 GCF_059512365.1 Bradyrhizobium sp. Ses1 | reverse complement strand
ATTCATTCGGGTTGCTGCGGGCCAGCTTTCAGCCCAAAGGGCAGATTGCCGAACTGCGAGCCTACGTGCGTCAGCGCGAGCGTCTGCTGGAGTACGCGGCCTCACACATCCAGCATATGCAGAAGGCCTTGACGGAGATGAATCTTCAGCTCCACCACGTCGTCGCCGACATCACCGGCGCGACCGGCCTGCGTATCATACGCGCGATCCTTGCCGGCGAGCGCGATCCCGAGGCGCTGGCGTGCTTGCGCCACTACAGTTGCCACTCCAGTGCCGAGACGATTGCGAAGGCGCTCACCGGGAGCTACCGCGCCGAACATCTGTTTGCGCTCGAGCAGGCACTTGCGCTTTACGACACCTACCACGAGAAGGCATCTGCCTGCGACGCCCGGATCGAAGCCGTGTTGAAGCAACTGAGCAACCATCGCGGTCGTGGCCATGGACCAGCACCGCGGGCCTCGCTGCGTCGGAATCGA
>NZ_JCAMOQ010000219.1:0-476 GCF_059512365.1 Bradyrhizobium sp. Ses1 | reverse complement strand
GGAGCGCAGGGGCAACGATGGGGCGATTGAGCATGGCGACGCGCAAGGAACTGAAGTCTGCTTTGACGCGGCGCTACAGGATGTCGAGCCGTGTCGAAAAGGGCCGCATCCTCGACGAGTTCGTTGCGATCACGGGCTTCCATCGGAAGCATGCGATGCGGTTGCTGCGCTGCGATTCTGAGGGCCAGACAGCGGGTCGCCGCAATCGTCCGCGGCTCTACCAAGATGCGGAGAGAACTGCGCTGATACTGCTTTGGGAGGCCGCAGACCGGGTGTGCGGCAAGCGTCTGAAGGCCCTGTTGCCGATCTTGATTGAATCGATGGAGCGGCACGGCCATATCGACCTGGCGCCAGAGATTCGCGCTAAATTGTTGACGATGAGTGCGGCGACGATCGACCGGGCACTTCGATGCGTTCGTGAACAAAGCGGTCGGCCGCGTCGTCGCTCGGTAGCAAGTGCTCTGCGACGCAGCATC
>NZ_JCAMOQ010000218.1:0-478 GCF_059512365.1 Bradyrhizobium sp. Ses1 | reverse complement strand
CGAGCCGCCCCTCATCCGCCGTGAGACGCGCGGAGTTAAATCACTGATTTGCCCGACGGCGAAAGCGGAATGTTTTTTCCGCGAGGGCTGGACAGACTTTGGACTGATTTGCCCGTCGGGTCGTCGTGTCGCGGCCAAGCATCGAAATCGTCGTTGTGCGCAAAGCGAAGCAGGCCGTAGTGAAAGCAGGGAGCCGGTTTCGAAGGCTCAGCCGAATACCCTGTATGTCGGATTTCGGAGGTAAAACGGAAATGGAAACTCGATCCGAAAGTGCCGCTTTTGACCGATCGGCAGCGACGAGATCATCGAGTAATGTGCATGAGTCCGGTTGTGGCCCCAAACCGGACGTCGTTGCATCGCGAGACCTGCGCTGCGTCGGGATGTCCTGTTACCAAAAGTGCGGGACATCAAGAGCCAAGGGTTAAGCTATGTCATCCGTGGCTAAAATCTGCCGCGCGGTCTTTTCTTGTGCGATAAT
>NZ_JCAMOQ010000217.1:0-492 GCF_059512365.1 Bradyrhizobium sp. Ses1 | reverse complement strand
GGTCGCGAAACCTTCACTGAATTTGTTGTAGACCGATGATAGAAGCTGTTCCGCCGCGGCAGGCTTGTCCCGACCACGCCACAACTCAGCTAAACTCATCGCCGTGCGCAATTGCCAAGACGGCGTTTGCTGCCGGCGCGCTGAATCGATTGACTGCAAGAAGTGCCCCTCAGCCTCTGTGGCAGCCGCAGGGTGGCGGGTCCGAAGAATGAGCTCGCCCTTGACGCGCAGAATTTCGGCAAAGCACCATCGCTCCTGATTCCGCTGGGATCGCGTGAGAGCCTCTTCGATTGCAGCAAGTCCTTGTGCGACTTGCCCGCTACGAGCTAAGCCTTCCGCGAAGGCCACGAGAAATGCAGTGAGGTACTGGGCAAAGCCCGCCTTGCGAAGGTCATCAACAGCGGCGCCGAGAAGCCGCAATCCAGCGTCTACATCGGCGCGCTGGATGAGCAGCTGGCCTCTAAAACACTTGCCGTAGATAAGCCAAACCTC
>NZ_JCAMOQ010000216.1:0-492 GCF_059512365.1 Bradyrhizobium sp. Ses1 | reverse complement strand
TCTTGCTTCCGCAACCAGCCGCTGATGCGGCGTCGCGGGAGCGCTGTACGTTTTGTGGACACGCGCTCCGTCGCGCTCCTTTCGTATCAATTTGAACGACGGCTGGAAAAAGTTCACGAACAAGCGGGCCGAACGGTAAAGCCGAGCCAGCAGAGCAGCCGCTTCGAGCCCCTCGAATCGACGGTAGCCGACCATTCGTCGGACCACCGCGCCGTTCTTCTGCTCGACAAAGGCCTGGTCGTTCTTGCGATACGGGCGACAACGCGTGAAGACGATACCAGCCTGTTCGCAATACCCTTTCAAGGTCTCATTCATGAACACAGAGTCGTTGTCGGTGTCCAGGCCCAGGAGCGCAAACGGTAGCTGTTTTCGAAGTTCAGTCAGAACCGTGCTCAGCAACCTCTGTTCGCGCACCAGAAGTGGCGCGCATTCCGTCCAGCCGGTGGCGATGTCCGTGAGAACGAGCGTCTGGACGAAACTGCCCCGCGCCGA
>NZ_JCAMOQ010000215.1:0-493 GCF_059512365.1 Bradyrhizobium sp. Ses1 | reverse complement strand
AGAAGGCCTGGTGTGGTGACCCGCCCGAAAACCTGGTGTGCGCCTCCTGTCAGGCTGCCGCCGCGGCGGCGTTGAACGGGGTTTGATCGACCAGCATGCGGTGCATGATCACCGCCAGGCGGCGGGCGAGCGCCACCTTGGCCTTGCTGATGCCGGCGCGGCGGGCGATCCGCATCGCCCAGCTCTTCAATTGCGAACAGCCCTTGACCGGCTTGGTCAGCATGACGTGGGCGGCCTCGTAGAGCGCCGTGCGCACCGCGCCGTCGCCGATCTTGCTGATCCGGCCGGTGTAGTCGGTCTCGCCGGACTGGTGCTTCTTCGGCGTCAAGCCGAAATGCGCCCCCACCTGCTTGGATGATTTGAAGCGGTGCGGATCGTCGATGGCGCTGGCATAGGTCAGCGCCACGATCGGGCCGACCGCGGGGACCGACGTCAGCAGCCGGGCCTGCATGTCGGCTCGCGCCATGCTGCGGGTCTGCTTCTCGAACGCCGC
>NZ_JCAMOQ010000214.1:0-512 GCF_059512365.1 Bradyrhizobium sp. Ses1 | reverse complement strand
CGCTATCGCGAGCTCTATCCGGGGTTGGCCGACCTCATGCAGCCGGGGCTGGAGTTTGAGCATTTGATCGAGACCGTGGTCGAGCGCGGGATCGTGGCCGATGCAGCTACACGACCTCAAGAATGGGTGGAGCAAAGACTTGCCCGGCATCGCAACCCCAGTGGGCCGTTTCTACAGCACCAGTGGGACGGTCGCTGGATCCAGATCAGTGAGCGCAAAACACAGGATGGTGGTACCGTTGCCGTGTTCACGGACGTGACCGAACTCAAACGGCGAGAGGAGGAGTTGGCAGTTGCGCGCGACACGGCAACGGAGGCCCAGCGCCGGCTGGCCGACGCGATCGAGAGCATCTCGGAGGGTTTCTCGCTCTACGATGCCGACGACAAGCTGGTGACATACAACCGGCGGTACCGGGACATGCACGGCACCGGCAGCATCGATGTCGTGAATCAGGGCGTATCGTTCGAAACGATCCTCCGCAATGCGGCCGCGAGCGGCGAGATCCGCGACGC
>NZ_JCAMOQ010000213.1:0-512 GCF_059512365.1 Bradyrhizobium sp. Ses1 | reverse complement strand
TCTTACTGAGTCAGAAAGTCGCGGGCGTATTTGAGGGTGAATCAGCTACCCAGAGGACTCAGGTGAGAGGACTTTGAAATGGGTAGCCGAAGCAAGGATGGAAGTGAAGCGCGATTTGCGGCTTATGTGGACGGCTTGGTGAGCGTCATCGGACATGCGGATCGGGCGAAGCCGCTGCGCGATTACTGTGTTGGCCTGATGCTGCCTGGTGAGCGCAAGAGCGTAGAGCCGATGGCGGCGATCACGTCGCCGGAGCGCACAGCAGCCCAGCATCAATCGCTGCTTCATTTCGTGGGTACGGGCGGATGGTCGGACGAGAAGGTCTTGGCCAAGGTTCGGGAGATGGTGCAGCCGAAGATTGAGCGGCACGGCCCGATTGAAGCTTGGATCATCGATGACACTGGCTTTCCCAAGAAAGGGCGGCATTCGGTCGGCGTCGCGCGTCAATATTGTGGCCAACTTGGCAAGCAAGACAATTGTCAGGTGGCGGTTTCACTGTCGATTGCCAATCA
>NZ_JCAMOQ010000212.1:0-518 GCF_059512365.1 Bradyrhizobium sp. Ses1 | reverse complement strand
AAAGGTGGACTGCTCTTGCTTCGGGGATCATCCAGATCTTGAATCACGACTCACGATCCAAGAAAAGTGGGTACTAGCACTTGAACACCTCCTTGGGCCGCCGAGATCAGTCGGATGCGGGCGCGAATGATCTCCGTTTCAGGGTAATGCGTCCATGCGCGATAAGAGCTGGCGACCGGGCGTTTTATCCTCGCAAAGCCACCAACGCACGCGAACATCGAATGGATGCGCGTCTCGCTGTTCGAGTATCGCCGTACCATTCATGCTGGGCTACAGGATAACCCGCCGGCCTGCCCGGCCCTTGATCCTAACAAATCCGAACGCAGCGATACGCGACAGACTTGCGCCGATGTTCATGCGAATGACGGCGCTTTCCCTTAAAAGACTGCTTACTCATAGGTCAGCAATATAGGCGACATCTGGATGCTTGAAGAAGGAACACACCAAAGCTGGTCTGTTGCCGATGTCGGCGAGCTGGGTGCGGACTCGGTCTTCCAATTTCTCGCCTGCGCGCAGCG
>NZ_JCAMOQ010000211.1:0-526 GCF_059512365.1 Bradyrhizobium sp. Ses1 | reverse complement strand
ACCCGACCATTCTCCGCTTGTGTGACCGTGCACTCGATCTCCCGCAAGGCGCGCGCCATCAGCTCGCTGGTCGGAGCGTCGTCCTCGACGATCAGCACGTGCCGTGGCTCGCCCCGCGGGCAGCACTTTTCCACCGCACGGACCAGTTGGTCGCGATTGATCGGCTTGATCAGGTAATCGGCGGCGCCGAGCGAGAAGCCGATGCTCTGGTTGTCGACGATCGTGACCATGATCACGGGAATTTCGGCGAGTGCCGCATCTTCCTTCATGGCACTGAGCACGGCCCAGCCATCCATCTGCGGCATCAGAACGTCGAGCGTGACCACGTCGGGTTTCAGCGTGCGGGCAAGCTGCATCGCCTCCTCGCCATTGGCAGCCATGCGAACGGCGTAGCCACAGCGCTGCAGGTGTCGACGCAGCAGCTCCCGCGCGTTGGGATCATCGTCAACCACGAGAACGATGGGCGCATGCTCGGGCTCCGCGACCTGCAGATCCAGAGAACGCTTCTCTACCGCCCCGGTCGCAG
>NZ_JCAMOQ010000210.1:0-527 GCF_059512365.1 Bradyrhizobium sp. Ses1 | reverse complement strand
GTTCGCTACTTCCTCGCCGTCGCATCCGCGCTCAACTTCACCCGCGCGGCCGAGCAGTGCAATGTCACGCAGCCCGCCCTGACCAAAGGGGTGCAGAAGCTCGAGCAGGAACTCGGCGGCCAGTTGATCTACCGCGAACGCCAGCTGACCCAACTCACCGATCTTGGCAAGGAAGTCCTTCCGATGCTGGAGCGCACACTCGCCTCGGCAGACGCGGTGCGTCGCCGAGCCCAGGAGTTCCAACGCAAGGACGTCGCGCCACTGAAGATTGGCCTCGCCCCTTCCATCTCGGCGTCGCTCGTGCTCGATCCGATTGCGGAGATCGCAAAGTTCGTCCCTGGACTTCACGTCGAGCTGCGCGAGGGCGTGGCGGAGAAGCTCGTTGACCTCTTGCTTGAAGGGGAGATCAACGCCGCAATGGTCGGGGACGTGCGGGACGTGCCCGCCCGCATCGACGACTGGTCGCTGTTCGAGGAGCGCTACGTCGCGGTTCTCGCGCCGACACACCGGCTCGCAAATCGTCCCTC
>NZ_JCAMOQ010000209.1:0-529 GCF_059512365.1 Bradyrhizobium sp. Ses1 | reverse complement strand
CCGTGGCCGGTCGAGAGCCAGCGAGCGCGATGAGCAGACTTGCAGGATTGTGACGCGGTCATGAGGTGTCGACCCTGATGATGGTCGTCGGAGCTGTCGGCGGATTCCGCGGAGTTGCACCGCGCGCGAAGACCTCGATGATGATCATGCGACCGCCGCAGCAAGGACAAGCCGGTTTGCTGTCATCGACAACGGGACCGTTGGGTTCGCTCTTGGCTTTTGGAACGGCGAGCAGTTCACGCGCGCGGGCGATGTTGTCGGCGCAGGCGCTCTTGGCGAACAGGCCGTAGTGGCGGATGCGGTGCAGGCCCTTGGGCAGCAGGTGGATGAGGAAGCGGCGGATGAACTCGTCTGTGGCAAGCGTCATCTGCTTGTATCGATCGCGGCCCGCGACGCGGTAGTCCTTCCACCTGAAGGTAACACCCTGCTTGTCGAAGGCGATCAAGCGGCTGTTGGCGATGGCGAGGCGGTGGGTGTAGCGCGACAGATAGGCCAGCACTGCCTCAGGCCCGCCGAACGGCCGCTTTGC
>NZ_JCAMOQ010000208.1:0-536 GCF_059512365.1 Bradyrhizobium sp. Ses1 | reverse complement strand
GTGTCATTGGAATGCTCGAGCGTGTGTGTGGTTGACGCCAACGGCAAGATCGTGCGGGAAGCCAAGGTGGCGAGCGAGCCGGAGGCGCTGATCGCCTGGTTCCGCGCGCTCGGCTACGGTCTTGAGCGGATCGGGCTGGAGGCCGGCCCGCTGTCGCAATGGCTGTTTGCAAAGATGAAGGCGGCCGGGCTCGCCGTGGAGCTGCTGGAGACGCGGCACGTGCGGGATGCGTTCAAGGCCATGCCGGTGAAGTCGGATCGCAACGACGCCCGGGGGATCGCGCAGCTGATCCGGTTGGGCTGGTTCCGGCCGGTGCACTGCAAGTCGCTAAGCGCGCAGGAGACGCGGGCGACGCTGACCGCCCGCAAGCTGGTGCAATCGAAGCTGCTCGACGTCGAGAACAGCCTGCGCGGGATCCTGCGCGGCTTCGGTCTCAAGGTCGGCACGCCGACGAAGCGCGAGTTTGCCGGACGGATCCAGGCACTCGTCGCCGGCCATCCGCATCTTGAGCGGATCGCCGGTGCGCTATTGGCGGT
>NZ_JCAMOQ010000207.1:0-553 GCF_059512365.1 Bradyrhizobium sp. Ses1 | reverse complement strand
GGCGGCGGATCGAGGCGGGTGTCGAAGCCTGCCAGAACCTCTCTCAAGGAGAGCAATACGCCATGAATGAGACTAGCAACATTGTCCCGCTTCGTCAGCCCGACGAGATCGACGATCCACTGACCAATATTTTGCGCGCTGGTGCGCGGCAACTTTTGGCGCAAGCGGTCGAGGCCGAAGTCGAGACATTTCTTGCCACGGTGAAGGACTTGAAGCTTGCCGACGGACGCGCCCGTGTCGTGCGGCATGGTTATGGCCCGGCGCGAACGATTGCGACCGGCATCGGCCCGGTCGAGGTCGCGCGGGCGAAGATTCGCGACCGTGGGGCGGCCGGCGATAGTGAGCGGATCCGGTTCAGCTCGGCGATCCTGCCGCTGTGGGCGCGGCGGACCAGAAGTCTGGATGCGCTGTTGCCTTTGCTGTATCTGCGCGGCATCTCGACCGGCGATTTCCAGGAGGCGCTGACGGCCTTGCTGGGCAAGGACGCGCCCAACCTGTCGCCTGCGGTGATTTCCCGGCTGACCGCGGAGTGGCAAGGTGAGTACGAGCGTTG
>NZ_JCAMOQ010000206.1:0-554 GCF_059512365.1 Bradyrhizobium sp. Ses1 | reverse complement strand
CGCCGGGACGAAGTGTCGGGAGGAGGACCTTTTCCACGTAGAGGCGAAAGCTGTCGCCGTCGATCGGGCCCTCGATAAACCATGGCGCCTCGATCCGGTCATGGCGCAAGGCGGCCAGGAAGGTCATGGTCTTCCAGCGGCCGTGTGGAACCTTGGTGGGAAGCCTCTGGCCACGCGGCGCCCATCCCCGCAAAGCCGCCATATCGGTTCTGGTCCAGGTCTCGTCGATGAAGACCAGGCGCTCAGGCTCGACGCGATCTTGATATTTGATCCACTGGGCCCGCCGCCTTGCCACGTCGGGACGATCGCGTTCGCCAGCCACCACGCTTTTTTTTGAAGCTGAGTTTCTCGGCATGGACGAACTCCCACACCGAGCGGTAGTCGACCTTCAGCCCGCGTTCGGCGAGCTCGGCAACCAGCCCGCGCAAGGTGAAATCGCCCGCCTTGATCCGCTCCAACACCCAGACACGGTGTTCGCCAGAAATCGCTTTCGGCCGGTGCCCACCCATCTTGCCGGGCGCGATGCTGCCGGTCTCGCGCTGCCGGCGCACCCA
>NZ_JCAMOQ010000205.1:0-567 GCF_059512365.1 Bradyrhizobium sp. Ses1 | reverse complement strand
TGCGGATTCCGAGATGATGGTGCGCACCGTACCGAGTTGATGGCGCGCAGGGTTCCGAAATGATCGCGCGCAGCATTCCGAGCATTCTCCGCGCAGGATTCCGATTTGATCGCGCGCAGTTTCGGATGGTGTGAGGCCTGATCGTTGGGCCATTTCTCCGGCTGGAAACAGCTTGGAGAATTGGATGCCGACGAGGAGGGTTATCATGCGCCAGGTGCGCGAGATTGTGAGGTTGAGCCTTGAGGCTGGGCTCTCGACGCGCGTGGTTGGCGAGCGTGTCGGCGTCGGGCCGACGACGGTACGTGACACGCTGAAGCGGTTTGCGCGCGCGGGTCTGGCGTGGCCCGTCCCGGAAGCGATAAGCGACGCCGAGCTGGAGCAGCTGCTGTACGGGGTGCCCGGCGTGAAGCCGGGTCGCCGCAAGGTGGCCGAGCCTGACTGGTCCGTTGTTGCCCGCGAGCTCAAGCGCAAGCACGTGACCTTGCAGGTGCTGTGGGACGAGTACATTGCGGACCATCCGGACGGGTACCGGTATAGCCGTTTTTGTGACTTGTTCCGCAACTGGGA
>NZ_JCAMOQ010000204.1:0-586 GCF_059512365.1 Bradyrhizobium sp. Ses1 | reverse complement strand
CCCGCCGTCGACGTGAAGTCGCTGCATGCCAAGATCGGCGAGCTGACGCTGGAGAACGATTCCTAAGAAACGGCATTGCCGACTTTCGGCTCCAAGGGCTGGAGAACGAAGCCGAATGCCTTGGCACGCCGATGCAAATTGTTGACCACTCGCGTCCGGTAGCGCGTCTCGTAGGACGAGGCCCCGGGATCGACATAGTCCATTCCGTATCGCACAGCATTGTAGAACAGAACTGCGATCTTGCGGGCCGTGGCGGTCACTGCCTTGGCCTTACCGATGCGCGATGAAAGTCGCCTGTAAAAGGCGCCGAGCGCGGTATCGGTGCGTCCTACGGTGGCGGCAGCAAGGCGCAGAAGCGCCGCCGCCCGGCCGCCGGATCGGCGCGTTCGGGACGAGAGCCTTTTGCCGCCGGAGACCTTGTTGCTCGGCGCCAGTCCCAGCCAGGAGGTAAAATGCTTTGCACTTGGCCACGAGGAGAGGTCGTCACCGCATTCAGCGATCAGCTTCAGCGAGAGGTAAGGACCGAGGCCGTCGATCGTGGTGATGTCTTTTCCCAGCAACGCGAACAGCGCCTCGCGGACGTCGA
>NZ_JCAMOQ010000203.1:0-589 GCF_059512365.1 Bradyrhizobium sp. Ses1 | reverse complement strand
CGCCTATCCAGCTCGTAGAGGATGTTGCCCTCGGCCCGAGTGATGATGCGCAGCGGCCCGAATGGCTCCCAGCCGCCCATCGATGCGTAGCCAATACGCAAATCGTTGCCATACAGGCCGACCGCTGCCACGCGCTGGGGGCCCGCGCCACCGTCGGCAATCACCCAAGTCTCGGCGAAGTTGGTTCCATCTCCGGAAAGGCCGCCGGTGATCGACACGCCTTCCGAGACGCCGCCCGCGAGACCGCGCGCCAGGTCGGAGCCATTGACGTGTAAGCCATCAGAAAGCACGAACACGTGGCGCAACGAGGCGTCGTTGAGCTGCCGTGCGAGCTCCTTGCCGACGTCATAGCTTGCCTTCGCCTCGCCAATCGCAGCGGAGGCGAACCGGAGCCGCGTATGTTCGAAGTCCGCAAGGGTGGCAATCACCGAGTCGTCGACGACCATGTCGCCGACGATCTCGCCGGAAGTCGAGCAACCGAGCATGGCGGCCCCTTTGAAATGGTCGCGCAACTCGCCCACGGGGGCGCCTGCCTGCATCAGCGATCTCGCGCCAAAAACGAACACGACACTTTGTCGTCCGACTTCAC
>NZ_JCAMOQ010000202.1:0-629 GCF_059512365.1 Bradyrhizobium sp. Ses1 | reverse complement strand
TCATCGGGCCATTCGATCAATAGCCATTCTTCGGCATGCGGCTCGCTCAGCCAGTAATCGCGATGAGCGGGACGGACCCGGAGCCGCGCAAAGCGCGAGGTCAAGAAGTCAGCGCTGCCTTCGCGCCATTTGACATTCCGCCAAGCTTGGTTCGGTAGACTGAGAGCAAGTTCCTTGACCGAGCAAGGCTTGTGTTTATCATCCCGCCGCATCAATTTCGTCGGCCGCCCATTCCCCGACCATTTCTTGGGCGGCAGTGGTCCCATGCCGGTCGGCCACGCGGATGTGCTCGGCAAGATGCCCGCAACATAGCGCAAACCCAACGCCGTCACTTCTTTGCGCAGCGTCGTATCCGCGCCATATCCGGCATCCATCAGTACCACGCCACGCTCAATGTCCGCTTCACAGGCCGATCGGATTTGCTCCAGCGCGATCTCAGGCTTGGTCTGGAAGACAACATCCTTGGGCACACCGGCCTTCTCTCGACGTTCCTCCTCCTCGGCCCAGCTCTGGGGCAAATACAAACGATAGGCGATCGGCAAGCTCGCGTGCTGATTGGCAATCGACAGTGAAACCGCCACCTGACAATTGTCTTGCTTGCCAAGTTGGCCACAATATTGACGCGCGAC
>NZ_JCAMOQ010000201.1:0-652 GCF_059512365.1 Bradyrhizobium sp. Ses1 | reverse complement strand
CGCTGTCGTAGGATCGCAGATAGACCTCCTCGTATTTGACGCTGCGCCACAGCCGCTCGACGAACACGTTGTCGCGCCAGGCCCCCTTGCCGTCCATGCTGATCGCGATGCCGTTGTCGGCGAGCACGCCGGTGAAGGCCGCTCCGGTGAACTGGCTGCCTTGATCGGTGTTGAAGATTTCCGGCGTGCCGTGACGCGCCAGGGCATCCTCCAGCGTTGCGACGCAGAACGCCGCCTCCATCGTGATCGATACGCGCCACGACAGCACGCGGCGGCTGAACCAGTCGAGCACCACGGCCAGATAGACGAAGCCGCGCGCCATCGGAATGTAGGTGATGTCCATCGCCCACACCTGGTTCGGCCGCGTGACTTCGAGACTACGCAGCAGATACGGATAGATTTTGTGACCGGGCTCGGGCTTCGTCGTGCGCGGACGGCGATAGAGCGCCTCTATCCCCATCCGCCGCATCAGCGTTTTGACATGCCGGCGGTCGATCTTGCACCCCTCGGCAGCCAGCAGGCCGCGCAACATTCTCGAGCCGGCGAAGGGGAACTCCAGATGCAACCGGTCGAGACGCCGCATGAGCGCGAGGTCGGCCGCCGACACCGGCCGCGGCAGGTAATAGACGCTGCCCCGGCTGATGTTCAGAGC
>NZ_JCAMOQ010000200.1:0-658 GCF_059512365.1 Bradyrhizobium sp. Ses1 | reverse complement strand
CCTGTTGGATTTGTTTGGAATGACGGGCTTCGCACCACGATTGACGATTTCGGCGCGAAAGCCGTCGCCGTCGTAGCCTTTGTCCCCAATGAGGGCAGACATTGGCGGCGCGAGGTCCAAAAGGGCCGGCGCTGCGGCAATATCTGCATCTTGGCCCGGAGTGAGATGAAATGCGCAAGGTTTGCAATCAGGGTCGCTCAGCGCGTGGATTTTCGTGGTCCGCCCGCCGCGCGAGCGGCCAATCGCCTGTTCATGCTCCCCCCTTTTCCGCCGCTCGCCGAGCGATGCGCCTTGATCGAGGTGGAGTCGATGGACAAAGTCACGCCGTCCTTGCCGCCGCGGGCGAGCGCTTCAAAGATCGCTTGCCAATGTCCACGCTTGGCCCAGCGATTGAACCGATTGTAGATCGTCGTGTAAGGACCAAAGTCGGGCGGGCAATCGCGCCAGCGCGCACCACACTGAAGCATGTGAATGATACCGCTGATGATGCGTCGATCGTCTTCGCGCTCCGGGCCGGTCTGGTTCGTTGGCAGATGCGGCTTTATCCGAGCCCACTGCTTGTCGTTGAGCCAGAACAATCCTTTGCGCATCGAAGTCCCCCGTGCCGAATCAGTTCGGTCCAAGGGAATCAGAGTGCGCTAATTAGGTACAGACCCTA
>NZ_JCAMOQ010000199.1:0-668 GCF_059512365.1 Bradyrhizobium sp. Ses1 | reverse complement strand
TGAAATGGACCCCGATTGTGGGACCACGTGCTTAGTTGGAAGGGGCTGCTCCGTTTGATAGACGGAGCGCATGATGACGACAAAGACGAGACGCAAGATCGACGCGGCACTAAAGGCAAAGATCGCGCTGGAAGCGGTGCGGGAGCAGGCGACGGTGGCCGATCTGGCCCAGCGCTATGAGGTTCACCCGAACCAGATCTATGCCTGGAAGAAGCAACTGCTGGACCAGGCGGCCCGGGCCTTTGACGCGGGTGTCGGGCGGGAGAGCGAGGACGCGCGCGAACGCGAGATCGAGAAGCTGCATGCCAAGATTGGACAACTGACAGTCGAGCGCGATTTTTTAGCGCGGAGGTCCGGAAGATGAGCACGCCGGACCGTCGAGGAATGCTCGATCGCGCCGACATGGCGCTGTCGATCCGCCGGCAATGCATGTTGCTTGGCATCGCGCGCTCTGGGGTCTACCGGCCGCCACGGCCGGCCAACGACAACGACCTTGCCCTGATGCGGCGCCTCGACGAGCTGTTCACCGCCTGGCCGTTCCTCGGCTCACGGCGAATGACCGCGATGCTGAAGGCTGAGGGGCTTCAGGTCAATCGCAAGCGCGTGCAGCGGTTGATGCGCAAGATGGGCATCGCGGCGCTGGGACCAAGGCCGAACACGACCAAGCC
>NZ_JCAMOQ010000198.1:0-681 GCF_059512365.1 Bradyrhizobium sp. Ses1 | reverse complement strand
GAACAGGTCGTCAAGCACAAGCAGATCGCAGTCAAAGATGCTCCGCAGCCGAGCTTCGCGCTGAGCGGCCGGGCTGAGGGCGTAACGGTTGAAGAAGTCATCGGCCTCGAGATACTGGACCTTGTGGCCTTGCAGGATGGCCTGGTAGGCGACGGCCTTGGCCACGTGCGACTTTCCGGTGCCGGGCTTGCCAATGAGCAGTGCGTTTTCACCGGCGGCGACAAACTTCAGCGTGTGCAGCTGGAAGCAGGCCTGACGCGGCAGTTTGGGATTGAAGGACCAGTCGAACTCCGCGAGCGTGAGCTTCTCTTCGAGCCCGGATTGCTGGTAGCGGCGAGCGATGAGACGGGACTGACGACGATCGAGTTCGTCCTGCAGGAGCAGGCAGAACGTCTCGAGGAACGGTTGGCTGGCGCCCTGGGCCTGCAGGACCCGGGTCTCGAGCGTGTCGCGTATGCCCGACAGCCGCAATTGTCGTAGGCAGCGATCGATTTCCGTCAAGGTCATGGTCATTCGGAAGGAGCTCCGGTGGAGGTTGAAAGGCTGAGTTGATCGGCAATCAAGGTCTCGGTGCGAGCGCTCGCGTCGTCGGAGCTGGCCGGGGTTGCGGAGGCGACGCGAGCGCGGTTTGTTGCACGCTGATCATCGCCGTTGTTGATGGGCCGGCTCTCGTTGCTGGCA
>NZ_JCAMOQ010000197.1:0-690 GCF_059512365.1 Bradyrhizobium sp. Ses1 | reverse complement strand
GACGGCATCGAGGTCATCCAAATGCCGGCAAACCACGCCGCCTGATCACCTCATCACCCAAAATTCCGCATAGCTCCGATTTCATTCGTTTCCTTCTTTGCCAGCACGATCAGCTTCAAAATTTATTGGGGCATATTGCTTAGGCGCTTGATCCAGCCTGTTCAGGATCGTTGACGCCGCGCAAGGCCGTGACTCTCCCTGGCCGAAATGCCTCGCTGCAACTTTGCTAAATCACCCGCCAGGTATTCTGCCCCAGCAAATCGCGGATTCCCGTCATGAGAGCGGCTGGTATGACCGTCCTCCCTGGACAATAAACGGCACCGATGATCAACTTGTTCAGCCACTCGCATAAGCGGCAGAACTCGATAGACGTCAGCTCTGGGGCCGATGGCGAGCCACGAAGGTCCGTTGGTGGCCGAGCCCACGCCGCGGGCTGGAGTGCCTTCGGAGGGCGAACACGCTGATGCGCGGTTTCTAGCCCAAGCGCGGTTCAGCCTCCTTTAAGTCGAGGGATGAGAATAATGTCATCTCCTAGCGGATTGTTTGGGGTCGGCTCCCTTGCCCGTTTGGTCAACAGCGCCGTGTAGAGATGACCGTGAATGTACAAATCAGTCCTAGTACCCGGAATCAGAGCTGAGTGATACGGCGGCCTTTGAAGCGGCGTTGACGGACCTTTTTCTTGGTCCAGAC
>NZ_JCAMOQ010000196.1:0-691 GCF_059512365.1 Bradyrhizobium sp. Ses1 | reverse complement strand
GTCTGGACCAAGAAAAAGGTCCGTCAACGCCGCTTCACAGGGCGCCGTATCACTCAGCTCTGATTCCGGGTACTAGCTCAACTGCCTGCGTTCCCTCAATGACCGGCCGCTCGCGCAGCCGGCCTGGTCCGAGTTCGACGGGAGATGCTCAGGTTGACTTGAGCGCGCCGTTCATTCCGTTTGGATAGAGCCCCTTTGCTGACGCCCATTTTCTCAGTCAGGTATGCGATATGCAGCACCTCCCGGAGGGGGCCGGCGGAAGGCGATGGCGTCGGCCGTTGACGGGACGACGTTGGCCTTCCCGTTTATCCGAATGCGCGGGTCTTTATCCTGGCCGCCATCAAGCTGGTCGCGAGCGTCCGAGATGGCGTCGGCCGCATTCCAGGCCTTTTCACCGCCTTCTCGAGTCGGCGGACTTCGGAGCGAATGTGGCCTTCCGAGCGGTTTTCGGGCGGCCTGAGTGCGCATATCGGCCCCATGATCCTGCCACCCCAGATGACCTCGCGCTTCTGGTGCTCATAGCCGGCAACCGCCGGCGCCCCGACGCAACCTGCTGGTTGTGGTCGCCGCGGGCCGGCCGGTTAACAGTCATTGAGTCAACCGCGCGGCGCCTTACTAGTACCTCTACACAGAGGTTTTGACTGATTGGTTTGGGATTTCCAAGACGGGGAGCTGTTCAGGAGGGACCAGC
>NZ_JCAMOQ010000195.1:0-700 GCF_059512365.1 Bradyrhizobium sp. Ses1 | reverse complement strand
TGAAATGGACCCGCGGAGCGGGACCGCTTGAACCGGTTTGTTAGTTGGAAACTGACCGCTCCTGATCCCTTTCTATCACGCAGCCAGAGACGCTGTCTGCTGCAGTTGCTGTGGGCATGTGGTCAACGCGGCAGCGTTGTCCACCATGTCCACAGCCTTCGCGGCCTGCATCCGTTCGCGCCAGACCGCCATCGGGGTGCGATAGCCGTGCGCCTGATGAAGGCGACGATCGTTGTAGAAGGCGATCCAGCTTGCGACCCCTGCCTTGGCCTCGCGGCCGTCGGCATAGCCTCTGAGATAGATGTCCTCATGCTTGAGCGACCGCCACAGCCGCTCGATGAAGACGTTGTCCATCCAACGACCGCGGCCATCCATGGAGATCTTGATCCCTGCACCCGCCAACGCGCCGGTGAAGGCCGCACTGGTGAACTGACTGCCCTGGTCGGTGTTGAAAATCTCCGGCGTGCCGTACTTCGCCAGCGCCTCTTCCAGCGCCGCCACGCAGAACGAGACGTCCATCGTGTTCGACAACCGCCACGCCAGAACCGCACGGCTCGCCCAGTCGATGATGGCGACGAGATAAAGAAAGCCGCGGCCGATGGGCAGATACGTGATGTCGGCCGCCCATACCTGGTTTGGTCGGTCGATCGTCATGTTGCGCAACAGATAGGGATAGATCTTGTGGCCCGGCGCCGGCTTG
>NZ_JCAMOQ010000194.1:0-713 GCF_059512365.1 Bradyrhizobium sp. Ses1 | reverse complement strand
AGGCGTGTGAAGGTGAACAGGCGCTCGCCTGCTTCCTCCAGACTGTCGGCGATGGCGCGATGCTTCAACCGCCATTTGCGGATGAAGGCCTTGCGGCGAACCGCGATTTCCTCCGGCGTCGTCGCATAGATCATGTCGTTGTAATCGGAGGTGATCTCCTCGTGCAGGCGCTCCGGGGCATGCGCGAGCAGGTTTCTGTGCTTGTGAACCGTACAGCGTTGCACCGGCACGCCGTCCCAGACGGCGGCAATGGCTTTGTCGAGCCCCGGCGCGCCATCGACGATCAGGAACTCGGGACGCCTGAGCCCACGCTTGATGAGATCGCCGAGCACCGTGCGCCAGGCCTCGGCGCTCTCGCCGCCCATGCTTCTGATCGCGAGCAGCACTTTCTGGCCGTCGGCGCGTACCCCGAGGACAACGAGCAGCGAGATCGTGGTCGCCTTGCGGTCGAGCCGCACGCGAACGACGGTGCCGTCGAGGATCAGCCGCACGATCGGCTCCTCGGCCAGCGAGCGGCTATTCCAGGCGTCCCAGTCGCTTTTGACCTTGCGCCAGGTCCGGCTCACCGTGTCCTTGCCGACCGTCCCGCCGAACAGCGCCGCCAGCGCGCGACGTACCCGCCGCGTATTGGTGCCAGCGAGATAGCTGCTCGCGATCAGCGCGTCGGCGGCAAGCGTGCGCCGCTGATAGGCCCGCAGTGCTTGGCTCTTCCA
>NZ_JCAMOQ010000193.1:0-717 GCF_059512365.1 Bradyrhizobium sp. Ses1 | reverse complement strand
GTCCAATGACTGCGCGTGACCTGCAGCAGCCGCCTGGCGGACATGGACTTGGAGAGCACGTAATAGCGCACGACCGGCGGCTCGGCGCGATTGCCCTGCAATTGCCTGCGCGAGGTGACGCGGCCGATCGCAACGACGCCCGGGAAGCCATGGACGGCAGCCAGGCTGGTATTGCGCATGATGGTTGCCCGGCGCGCTTCGCGCCGGTCGTGGGTGGACGGTTCGACCGTCTTGACGGCCCTGCGCTCGCCGGACCGGGCAAACTGCGCGACCACAGTCTTGAACAGAGGTCCACGGTTGGCCTTGATCGCCAGCACGTAGTCGCCACCGCGATCGAGCACCGTCTTGGCCATTGCACGATGGCAATGCAGCGCATCGGCCGTGACGACGCAGCCTTCGAGCGACAGCAGCGCCAATACCTCCAACGCCCCCTTGGTCTCGTTGCGGCCGGGAGCCTTCTGCTGGGCCAGCGACATGCGCGCTTCCACCGCAAAGACGTTGACCAGATGCAGAGGCTCGTAGCGCGAACCGCGCTCGAAGGCGCCTCGCAGCGCTTTGCCGTCGATCGCGACCACCCCGCTGAGATTGAGCCGGTTGGCCTTGGCAAACGCCGCCATGAAGCGCCGGAACGCTGCCTCGAAGGCTTCCGGCTCGAGCAAACGGAACACGCGACTGAAAGTGTCGTGGCTGGGAATCCCATGTTCCAGGCGCAGAAAC
>NZ_JCAMOQ010000192.1:0-723 GCF_059512365.1 Bradyrhizobium sp. Ses1 | reverse complement strand
GCGGCGCGGCCGCAGGGCTGGCTGTTCCCGGGCCGCGATCCGGCCCAGCCGATGACCACACGCCAGCTCAATCGCGCGTGTCATGCCGCTGCGCAGATGGCGGAGATCAACAAGCGGGTCTCGTTGCACACCTTGCGGCACAGCTTCGCCACCCACCTCTTGGAGCAGAACATCGACGTCCGCATCATCCAGGTGCTGCTCGGTCACGCCAAGCTCGACACCACGGCGCTCTATACCCGCGTCGCGACCAAGACGATCAGCGAGGTCATGAGCCCGCTGGAGCACATCGCGCTCAAGCTCAGGGAGATCCGGCCGCCCGGCTGACGCACGCATGTCACGCCCGGCTTTGGAGGTTGCGGATATCTTCCGTGACCATGGCCCGGCATGGCGCAAGGCCCATGCCGGCCATGTCAGCCTCCACCAGCTCAAGGTGATGTCGGCGATCGAGCGCTGCCGCAGGGCAGCCCTCGGCGGCCATGTCGCGCGCTGTGAGGACTGCGCCTATACGACCATCGCCTACAACTCCTGCCGCAACCGGCACTGCCCGAAGTGCCAGGGCGCCGCCGCGAAGGACTGGCTTGCCGACCGCGAGGCCGAGCTGTTGCCCGTGCCGTACTACCACGTGGTGTTCACACTCCCAGGAGCGATCGCCGACATCGCCTACCAGAACAAGGCCGTCCTCTACGACCTGCTGTTCAAGGTCTCGGCCGAGACCATGCTGAC
>NZ_JCAMOQ010000191.1:0-733 GCF_059512365.1 Bradyrhizobium sp. Ses1 | reverse complement strand
TTCACAATCGGGGCCTTTCCGCAATGTCAGGGCCTGATCGCCTATAGCTTCGAGGTCGCTGCCGAGCTGCGCGAGCGGTGGAGCACCAAATTGTCGCAAACCGCCCTCACAATGTGTGCTCTATTGCCTTCTCAATGCGCCGCTGTAGGTCAACGTCGGTTTCGGTGGTGTTCTGGTCTCCGACCATAAGCTGCTCCGTGGCTGTCTAGACAAATGTCGCTACCGTCTTGAGACCTCACTGGAAACTTCATTTCGGCGTGCCCAGACTAAGAAACTCGTTCATGTCGGCAGCCTGCTCGGCTTGCCGCGCCTGCCGGAGCAGTTTCTGCCGCTCGGCGCCGGGAGGTAGGCCGCATGCCTGCGTGCGAGCCTGGCGAGCTGAGGCGACCAGCCGCGCCTGGAGTGAAGTGGTCTGCTTGGCTCGGTTGCGCTTGCGTTTGGTTTCCATGAGCTTCCAATGCTCGGTACTGCGGCTCGGGTGAAATGCGGATGTACGAGACCACAAACTGTCGCGCCTGCTGCAAGAGTGCTCGCGCACCTTCCCGAGCGGACGGCCCCGGCGTCAAATCGCAGGGGATCGCGCCGGGGCGTCGCTCCCTCTCGGCTCGCCATTGGGCAGAGGAGCCGACGACCAGCGCGAGAGGTCGCTCGCTAAGACAAGCACCTCGATGCTGTGAAGTCAGTGCACTATTGTACCGTGGCGCGTGAAGCGTAGGTCGGCGAGTGCGGCAAT
>NZ_JCAMOQ010000190.1:0-744 GCF_059512365.1 Bradyrhizobium sp. Ses1 | reverse complement strand
CGCACGAACGGTTGAAATCTTCCTGGGGGGCGAGCGAATCGCTGCGCACATGCGCGGCAGCGGCAACGGGCGGCACAGGACGATCAGCGCCCACATGCCTTCCAGCCACCGGCGCTATGGCGAGTGGACGCCGGCAAAGATCCGCAGCGAGGCGAGCCGGATCGGCCCGATGCTGCGCCTGCTGGTCGACCGGATCATCGAGGATCGGCCGCATCCCGAACAGGGCTATCGTTCGTGCCTGGGTATCCTCCGGCTCGAGAAGCGCTTTGGCACCGAGCGCCTCGAGGCGGCCGCGCTGCGCGCGCTTGAGATCGAGGCTCGCAACTACCCAAGCGTCAAATCGATCCTCGAAAAGGGGCTCGATCGCGTTCCGACGCCCGCGTCCCCCGAGCGCGAGCCGATCATACACACCAACATCAGAGGCTCGGACTATTACCACTAAAAAGGGAAGAAAATGCTGACACACCCCACACTCCACTTGCTTACCCGGCTCGGCCTTACCGGCATGGCCGAGGCCTTCACGCGCCTCGCCGACAACGAGGAGGTCCAGGGTCTCGCTCACGCCGAATGGCTGGCGTTGCTGCTGGACCATGAAGCGACTTGGCGTAACAACCGGCGCCTGGCGCTTCGACTTCGCAAGGCAAAGCTGCGTCATCATGCCGTGCCCGAGGATATCGACTACCGCGCTCCCCGTGGGCTCGACCGCCGCTTGTTCGACATGCTGCTCAACGGAGACTGGATCAA
>NZ_JCAMOQ010000189.1:0-747 GCF_059512365.1 Bradyrhizobium sp. Ses1 | reverse complement strand
GTAGCGCCGCGTCAAAGCAGACTTCAGTTCCTTGCGCGTCGCCATGCTCAATCGCCCCATCGTTGCCCCTGCGCTCCCTTGCCAATCTACGCGAGGCAACAGCTCAGGATTCAGGAGCATTTCTGACGACGCAATGCGCACTTCCATCCTGTTTGCCGCGCGGCACCAGCGCGGCTAACGCTAGACTTTGTCCAGCGAATGGGAGATTCCATGGATGGCTCGCGCGCCGAAAATAATAGGCTTTTCCGGGTTAACAATCTCGGCCTCGAACACGCCGCTCTGATTATTGGTCCTGACACTGGCGCTTATGATGGGTATACGGCTTTCTCTGTTGCGAAGATTAATTTGGGGCCGAAGTGACGACGAACAGCTGATCGCGTGTGCCAAAGCTGCGCCGATGGCAGCCCCTAACGTCGTCAAGCGTTTTCATAGATTGGGTGAACCTTTGTTCTGGGAAGTGTGAAGCTGCAAACCCAGGCTAGCCTGTTGGTCGCTAGCCTGAGATCGAGGCGAAGACAGCAGCGTCCGAGACGAGGTCTGGCCTCTGCGACCTCAATATTCGACGGCAGCTTCGAGCAATATTGGACGAGCTCTGCACTCGACGCGATCGGCTTTGAGATCCACAGCGCCTGGAGATCGGGGCTTTCGGTGCTTTGCCAGAAATGGTTCGACTAGTACCCGGAATCAGAGCTGAGTGATACGGCGCCCTGTGAAGCGGCGTTGACGGACCTTTTTCTTGGTCCAGAC
>NZ_JCAMOQ010000188.1:0-764 GCF_059512365.1 Bradyrhizobium sp. Ses1 | reverse complement strand
AACCGAGCGCCCTGGCCGACGCGAGATTGGATCCAGATTCGTCCGCCATGCATTTCCACAATGCGCTTTACGATTGCGAGGCCCAACCCCGCGCCTCCCTTCGTCTTGGTGATCGAGTTATCCACCTGCTGGAATTCCTGGAAGATTCTGGCTTGGTCCGCCTCGTCGATGCCAGGTCCTGTGTCCTGAACAGAAAAGACATAGGAATCTGCCTTCGCCTCCACTTCTATTCGGACCTCTCCCCGGTCTGTGAATTTGATCGCGTTACCAACGAGATTGAACAGGGCCTGAGCGAGCCTGCGTTCGTCTCCCCGCGCGGGCGGCAAGCCAGCGGGAACGGCAATTCTCAAACTCAGGTTCTTGTCCGCGGCGAGCGACTCAACGGAGGTATGGACAACATTTACCAGCTCCTCCACCGAATAGTCGGCCAGCGAAAGCCGAAGCTGTCCGGCCTCAATCTTGGAGAGGTCGAGGACGTCGTTGATGAGCCCGAGCAGATGTCTGCCGTTCCGTTGGATCCTTTCGATGGCGGGGCGCATCTTCTCTGGCGGATCGCCGTATATGCCGTCCAGCATGAGCTCCGAAAAGCCGAGTACCGCGTTCAAGGGTGTCCGCAATTCATGACTCATGTTTGCGAGGAACTGCGATTTGTGTCGGCTCGCCTCCTCAAGGCTCCGGTAGAGCTGCTGCAGCTCGTCGCAGGTCGAATTAACGTGCGCCGCAAGCTCCCCGAGCTCGTCCCGATTGGGCACCTCTATGCGCTG
>NZ_JCAMOQ010000187.1:0-796 GCF_059512365.1 Bradyrhizobium sp. Ses1 | reverse complement strand
GGCCGGCTGCCACTGGTGATGCGCCAGCACCATGGCGGGGGCGAGAAATTGTTTGTCGACTATGCCGGCGACACGGTGCCGGTGGTTGACCGTAACACTGGCGAGGTGCGTGACGCGCACATCTTCGTCGCGGTCATGGGCGCATCCAGCTTGTCGTTCGCGCTAGCGACGTGGACCGAGCAGCTCGGCGACTGGATCGCGGGACATAACGCGGCCTTCAGCTTTTTTGGCGGCGCGACGCAACTGCTGGTGCCCGACAACGCCAAGGTCGCGGTGATCAAGGCCTGCCTCTATGACCCCATGGTCAACCGCAGCTATAGCGATATGGCACAGCACTACGGCACGGCGATTTTGCCGGCACGGCCGCGTCGTCCGAGAGATAAGGCGAAGGTCGAGGCCTGCGTCGGAATCGTCGAGCGCTGGCTGCTGGGGCGGCTGCGCAACCGAACCTTCTACAGCCTGGCTGAACTCAACGGTGCCATCGTCGAGTGGCTGGCCAAGCTCAATGACGGACGGGTGCTGCGTCAGTATGGCCGCACGCGACGCCAGCTGTTCGAGGAAATTGATGCGCCGAATCTTAAACCGCTTCCCGGCGAGCCGTGGGTCCATGCCGAATGGCGCCGATGCCGGGTCGGGCTCGACTATCACGTCGAGATCGAACGACACTACTACTCGGTGCCCTATCGCTTCGCCCGTCGGGAGGTAGAAGCGCGGATCAGCGCACGAACGGTTGAAATCTTCCTGGGGGGCGAGCGAATCGCTGCGCACATGCGCGGCAGCGGCAACGGGCGGCACA
>NZ_JCAMOQ010000186.1:0-796 GCF_059512365.1 Bradyrhizobium sp. Ses1 | reverse complement strand
TGCGGATTCCAATGATCGCGCGCAGGTATTCCAATCTGATGCCGCGCAGCGTTCCGATCTGATCGCGCGCAGGTGAAGCCCCCGATCGTTAAAGGCAATTGGCACTATCGTTAGCCCGTGGTCAAGCGGCTGCCGAGGAGATCACGTCACGTGTTTGATGATGTCGTTCGACGGAGCGAAGCTGACCGGACGCGCACCCCCAACAGTGCCGTAGCGGCTGGTCAGCTTTGCGGGCTGCGGTCTCGGTCTTCATCGGCCGACGATGTGATCACGGCCGAGGAAGAACGGGCGGGCGACGCATGGAGTCACCGTTCAGTTCGAGCCTGTGAGCGTTGTGAAGCAGGCGATCGAGTATGGCATCAGCGTAAGTTGGGTCATTTATGAGCTCATGCCATTTGGCAATTGGAAGCTGGCTGGTGACGACTGTCGACCGACGGCCGTAGCGGTCTTCGAGGATTTCGAGCAGATAATGACGGGCATTGGCGTCGATGGCTTGGAGGCCCCAATCGTCCAAAATTAGGAGCTCGATGGCGGCGATGCTCTTCATCCGCGAAGCGAGTCGGCCATCGCCCCGGGCAAGGTCCAGTTCTTCGATCAACCGCGGCAGCCGGGTGTAAAGTACAGAGTGGTCGTCCCGGCAGGCCTTGTGGCCGAGCGCACAGCCAAGCCAGCTTTTCCCGACGCCGGTTGGCCCGACAATGGCGCAATTCTCATGGTTCTTGATCCAGTCTCCGTTGAGCAGCATGTCGAACAAGCGGCGGTCGAGCCCACGGGGAGCGCGGTAGTCGATATCCTC
>NZ_JCAMOQ010000185.1:0-818 GCF_059512365.1 Bradyrhizobium sp. Ses1 | reverse complement strand
ATGTTTGAAACGACGGCTATGAAGCGCGCATATTCTTCGCGCACTTGGTTGAGCAACGCCACCTCGTCCTTTGCGACGAACGAGACGCGATCAAGGTCATACCCAAACTGATTGACCTGCCGCAGCACAACTGCCAACGTCGTTTCATTTGGAAAGGCGAGCGCTGTCGACACGCCATAAAGCTGCCGGAGCGTATTGTGCTGCATCTGCCGATATGCCTCGATCTTCTGCTGCAGACCAACGACTTGGTTCGCCCGCTGATCCGCCTCGCGCAGCGAGAGGAGTCCGATTACCCCAACCGAGACCAAGAAGACCTCGATGGCGAAGAACGCCATCAGCAATTTTGTGCGCAATGAGGGTCGTAGTGCAAAACCGAGAAGAACGTCGTTTATCGACGCGCCATCTCCACTTCCTCGCAATCTTGCAGGGAGTGGACGCTGGCCAAGGAACGACGCCGAATCAGCTTCCAAGTTCACGACGAACCTCTTTGAGAAACCGCCAGTCGGCTGCATCCGCGATAATTTTGGCTGGATTCGATTTCAGCATCTTCGCTTCGCGCAGACGAAGCGCGTAAAAGCGGATAGTGTCCTCGGGATCGTATTCGCGCCAGCGGTTGTACGGCACATCCGCAAGCGTCTGAGCCGCATAGTCCTGACGAGGCGTGAACCCCCCGTCCACCATCCGCCGCGCAACAAGGGCTGGCGAGCTGACGCACAAATCCGTAGCTCGGAGCATGGCGCGAACTACACGTTTGGTTGCAATGGGATTCTTCCGGACGAATTCACGAGTCCCCGCCAACATGCAGCAATAATATTGTG
>NZ_JCAMOQ010000184.1:0-845 GCF_059512365.1 Bradyrhizobium sp. Ses1 | reverse complement strand
AGCCTGGGCTTCAGCTCGATCATGCAACTCTTTAATTCGGAGCATGGAGCGCACACGCGCAACGAGGGCTGCATGGTCGACCGGCTTGGTCAGATACTCGTCAGCACCCGCGTTGAGTCCCGCGACGACATCCTCTGATTCGGTCCGCGCCGTCACCATGATGATTGGAACAAATCCCAGCGTCGTATCGATCTTCAGTCGCCGGCAGACCTCAAAGCCATCGATCTTCGGCATCATGACGTCGAGGAGGACAACGTCTGGCTCTACTTCATGCACGACCGCGAGCGCCCTCTCGCCGTTTTCAGCCTCCACGGTCTGATAACCCTCGGCACCGAGGCGCGCGGTAAGAAGGCAGCGATTCGTTTCGTTGTCATCCACGATCAAGATTCGGGGTGGGACATGCATCTCCGCTCCACATCACCACGCACGGGGCCCTCATGGCAGGTATCGATGGATCGTCTCAAGTAGCTTTCGTGCGCTGTAGGGTTTAGCGACGTAGGCATCGCAGCCAGCCGCGCGTGCCTTTTCCTCGTCGCCGCTAAGCGCATAGGAGGTGACGACAATGATTGGAATATCGCGAAGATCCGGCTGCGCTTTTATGCGACGTGTCGCCTCATATCCGTCGAGAAGAGGCAGTTGGATGTCCATCAGGATCAGGTCCGGGCTATGGGTCCGCGCCGCCATGAGCGCTCCTTCGCCGTCGTGCGCCTCGATCATTTCATAACCGACGCTTGCAAGCAGATCGCGCAGAATCTGCCGATTGTCCTCCTGGTCTTCGACGACAAGTACGCGCTTGCTCATGCCTACACCGCCTGCTGCTCAAGGCGGGCCGGCACCAGAAAAGA
>NZ_JCAMOQ010000183.1:0-847 GCF_059512365.1 Bradyrhizobium sp. Ses1 | reverse complement strand
ATGTGTCCATCGTGTTCGACAGGCGCCAGGCCAGCACCGCACGGCTCGCCCAATCGATGATCGCCACCAGATACAGAAAGCCCTGGCCGATCGGCACATAGGTGATATCGGCCGCCCACACTTGATTCGGCCGGTCGATCGCCAGATGGCGCAGGAGATACGGGAAGATCTTGTGTCCCGGCGCCGGCTTTGTGGTTCTGGGCTTTGGTCCCAGCGCTGCGATGCCCATCTTGCGCATCAACCGCTGCACACGCTTGCGATTGATGCGACAGCCTTCGCCATTGAGCATTGCCGTCAGCCGCCGCGAGCCCAGGAACGGCCAGGCCGTGAACAGCTGATCGATCCGCCGCATCAGCTCAAGGTCGTTGTCATTGGCCGGCCGCGGCGGCCGATATACGCTCGATCGCGCAACGCTCAGCAGTTGGCATTGCCGGCGGATCGACAGACTCTCATGATCGCGCTGAAGCAATCCTCGGCGATCCGGCGCGCTCATCTTCCGGACCTCCTGGCTAAGAAATCTCGCTCGACCGTCAATTGTCCGATCTTGGCGTGGAGCTTCTCGACCTCCAGTTCGTGGGCCGCCTCGCCATCCCGACCAGCGCCCGCGTCGAACGCCCGAACCGCTTGATCCTGAAGCTGCTTCTTCCAGGCGTAAATCTGGTTCACATGCACCTGGTAGCGCTGCGCCAGATCCGTCACCGTTGATTGTTCTCGCAGCGCCTCCAAGGCGATCTTTGCCTTCAGCGCCGCGTCGATTTTCCGTC
Source organism: Bradyrhizobium sp. Ses1 (assembly GCF_059512365.1). Lineage (NCBI taxonomy): Bacteria > Pseudomonadati > Pseudomonadota > Alphaproteobacteria > Hyphomicrobiales > Nitrobacteraceae > Bradyrhizobium > Bradyrhizobium sp. Ses1. The sequence continues at coordinate 83 of NZ_JCAMOQ010000183.1, read as the reverse complement.
TCGTCTTCTTCATGGTCCGCTCCGTTTATCAAAACGGAACGGCATCCGCACCACCTAAGCCGCTGGTCCAAAATCCGGGGTCC
>NZ_JCAMOQ010000182.1:0-942 GCF_059512365.1 Bradyrhizobium sp. Ses1 | reverse complement strand
GGCGGCTGGGAGCCATTCGGGCCGCTGCGCATCATCACTCGGGCCGAGGGCAACATCCTCTACGAGCTGGATAGGCGGTCAGCGCTCGATCTCTATAAATCGTACCTGGGCTCACACGCCGACCGGTTGCCAAGCTCTGCCCTGCTCTTTCCAATCTTGGTTACCGAAGCAAAGGGCGGCCAGGGTGTCGTCCGGACCGTCCTGGCTGTGGACGAGCAGAACAAGTCAATGACGTTCGCCGGCGACATCCCACAGGGCGGAACGGCGCACTTGATGAAGACCCATGTTGACGATCTGGTCGACGGCGCGACGGCCGCCGCCAAGGCCAGCCTCAGTGGGCTGGGCGGCAGGCGACCAGATCTTGCAATTCTGGTGAGCTGTGTCGGTCGTAAGCTGGTGATGAAGCAGCGTACCGAGGAAGAAATTGAAGCAATCCGGGATGTCTTCGGGACGGATACGAAGATTTCCGGGTTCTACTCGTACGGCGAGCTCTGTCCCTTCGTGCAGGGTGGCGAGTGCCGCCTGCACAATCAAACCATGACCATAACGACGTTCGCCGAGCACTGAACCTCATAGGGCACCGATGCACAGGCTGCTACGACGCCAGCTCAGAAAGCACCTCGGTATCGAGGACGCAGTACCGGCTGTGCTGCAAGCTTTCGTAGCAGCCGTCGATGCCGCATACGCCGATTTCGATGGCGATCGGGCGATACTGGAGCGCTCACTCGAGCTGAGCTTGAAAGAGCTGTCGGAGGCACGCGACAAGGCCACGCAGGCCCAGACCCGGCTGACCGACGCGCTCGAGAGCATTTCGGAAGGCTTTTTCCTGTTCGAATCCGATGATCGCATGGTGCTATGCAACTCACGCTATCGCGAGCTCTATCCGGGGTTGGCCGACCTCATGCAGCCGGGGCTGGAGTTTGAGCATTTGATCGAGACCGT
>NZ_JCAMOQ010000181.1:0-967 GCF_059512365.1 Bradyrhizobium sp. Ses1 | reverse complement strand
CAGTCATCATAGCGATCAACAACACCTGTTTCATCCCGCATCTCCTCTTCTTCCTGTTAAGGGAAGAGCAATCCAACACTCTACGGGAAGTTCCCGGATTCGATTATGACACAAGCGCACGGGAACAATTGGCAACCGGCCGGGAACGGTACAGCCGTTTAGTTGATTATCGTATGCATCACCGCACGCACCTCGGTGATGAGTACGCCAGGTGCGCTCCTGCTTACTCAAACAAGGAGCAACACATGGAAGTGCGGCGTCGTTCTAAACAATCAACGACACTGGAAAACCGGTTGGCTGAAGAGGCCGTGCGCCTCCGCAAGGAAGCTCAAGGCGGTCCCCCAGGCGAACGCGAACGACTTATTCGCAGAGCACGTCAGGCGGAGACGGCGGCACATTTGAGCGAATGGCTGAAGCCTCGGCGCCTTCAGCCGCTCCGGTAACCTGTCAGCCCGTTTTGCCTTCTCTGCGCAGTAGGAACGAAATCTGTCCGCAACAGTCGACTCTGCGCCTCCGGCCGATCGTCCCCCGAAAAAAGCCCCGGCCAGAGGAAAACCTGCCCAACCAGGTTGGCGGCCCCGGTGATGGCTGGGGCCGTTTTACTAGGCGCGGACAGTACAATTTTCTCCGGGAACTTGAACCTTTTTCGGCATCCGGAGACAGAAATGCACTGGGGGTTTTCAGGGCCCAGTATTTAGCGCAGCGCCCCGTGACGAATATACTCCGTCAGGCGGCGCTGTTGCATTTTAGAGTTCAACCTTAAGGTCAAGGGTTCGGTCCACAAGCGCAATCGAGCCAAGTCATGGTGCCGTCCCTTTTGTCCGCTCACCGTCGCGGCCTGTGACTGTTCACCATAGTTCCTTGTCGCCGCTCACCGACAGCGACATCAGATTCAATCGTTGAGGTTTATCGAGGAAGCCGCGATGGCTTGCTCCACTTCCTTCACCAATGCTCGGTGATGTTCGGC
>NZ_JCAMOQ010000180.1:0-995 GCF_059512365.1 Bradyrhizobium sp. Ses1 | reverse complement strand
GCCTAGATCCGGCTCAAGAAAAACGCCTCCAGTTTGCCTTTGCCCTTCACGTCAATGCTGCCGCGTGGCTCCAGCGCGAAGGGACCGACGAGGTGGCGGGCGATATCCTGGGACACATGGATTCGATTGGGCAGAGAATAGGCCTCGAGCCGGCTGGCGACATTTACAGTATCGCCCCACACGTCGTAGATGAAGCGGTGCGTGCCGATGATGCCGGCGACCACCGGACCGGAATGTATGCCGATCCGGATTTGCAAGGGCCAACCGAAATGGCCGTTGACGCGGCCTAGCCGATCGATCATGCCGAGCGCCATTTTCGCGATCGCTGCGAACGCATCGGGGTTCGGATCGGGCAAGCCGGCCACGGCCATGTAGGCATCGCCGATGGTCTTGATCTTCTCGACGCCGAGCTCGTGGGCAAGCGCGTCGAATTCCGAGAACAGCCGGTTCAAATACTCGACCGTCGCTCCAGGCGTGACCCGTGCCGAGTGCTCGGTGAAGCCCACCAGGTCGGCGAACAGAACGCTCACGCCCTCGAAGCGGTCGGCGATCATGGCTTCGCCTTGGTTCAGGCGGCCAATCACCTGTCTTGGCAGGATGGTCAACAGCAGCCGCTCGAACCTGGCGGTCTCGTCCTCGATGCGGCGAAGATACCTCTGCTCGCGGTCACGCCAGCGCTTCTTGTGTAAGCACGCGTTGATGCGCGCGCGCAGCAGGGTCGGATCGAACGGTTTCGGGAGATAATCCTCTGCGCCGGCCTCGATGCAGCGGACGGCGCTCTCTGTGTCCGCCAGGGCCGTAATCATGATAACCGGAATGCGACGTAGCCGCTCATCCGCCTTCATGCGCACGAGCACGTCAAGTCCGTTGATGTCGGGCATGATCAGGTCGAGCAGGACGAGATCGAACTCATCGTGCTCGAGCGCCTGCAGGGCCTGCTGACCCCCGGCTACGGAAGCGACGCGATGACCATCGCGGGCCAGTCGGCGCGACAG
>NZ_JCAMOQ010000179.1:0-1038 GCF_059512365.1 Bradyrhizobium sp. Ses1 | reverse complement strand
TCGAGCGCCTGCAGGGCCTGCTGACCCCCGGCTACGGAAGCGACGCGATGACCATCGCGGGCCAGTCGGCGCGACAGCATATCGCGGTTGGCTTCGATATCGTCGACGACGAGAATGGAGCCGGTTTCGGTGACGGCAGACGGCTCTTGCCGGACTGGCCCCAGGCTGCGAATCAGTTCGCTTACCATTGCCGCGCCGGTCTGGTCGCAGGCTAGGTTCGTCTCACCGAGATCGGCCGAAAATCGCACGATGCGATCGAGACGTGGCAGCAGGTCGGTGGCCGCCAGCAGCACTCGGTCGAGGTCTGACCGCAGCGCGCCGCTCGAGATATCGGCTAGATCCTCGCTGAGCATCTCGGCATAGCCTTTGATCGCGTTCAAGGGTGTGCGCAGCTCATGGCGTAGCTGCTGCTCCTGGGGGGCGGCCGCCGGGTCGGTCGCGTTGTTCTCGCGATCGCCCTCGACCAGCTGGTCGACCTTGTCGGCGAGATCCCGGGCGGCACGGAGGACACGGTTGACATCGGGCAGGATATCCTGACGCCCTTCCCGCGACGCCTCTTCGTGCATGATCTCTGCATAGCCGAGCAGAGCGTTGACCGGGGACAGCAGTTCCTGGCGAAGGTGGGCTAGCCGAATACGTGAGGCGCGCGCGCGGTCGGTGTCAATGATGCTCATGGTCGCTCCGGATCCGCGCGTGGGCATGCCGGGGGACCAGCTCGTCGAGCGCCGCCAGCACGGCCTTGCCGCTGTATTCGCCTTTGTGCACCAAATGCTGTACCTGGCCGTTGAGACGCGCGAGATCCTCGGCCGTCAGGGCCTTCGCGGTGACGACGATGACCGGGATGCGTCGCCAGCGGGATTCGGCGCGCAGCCGCGCGACGAACTCGAACCCGTCCATCTCGGGCATCATCAGGTCGAGCAGAATTGCGTCCGGTGAGGCCTCGTTCAAGCGTTCGAGGCCGACCCGACCATTCTCCGCTTGTGTGACCGTGCACTCGATCTCCCGCAAGGCGCGCGCCATCAGCTCGCTGGTCGGAGC
>NZ_JCAMOQ010000178.1:0-1062 GCF_059512365.1 Bradyrhizobium sp. Ses1 | reverse complement strand
AGGCTTCCTCCTAAAAGAAAGCCTTGAATCACGTTCCGTCTGATTTGAGAATCCCAAGAGTCCACACAGCCTAGCCCTCCACGATGAACGATTTCGTAAGAACCTCGGGGCGTTTTGATCTGGATCAAGCTCGGCGGATGGGGCGGTGAACTCGTGGAAGGCTTTGATCTAAGTCAAACGAAATGCAGGCTCGCAACGAAAACTGTTGATGGTGCTGGTCCCCCTTTGGCGCGGGCATCTCTGCCGGAGCTATCGGATCGACGGCACTCCACAATCGGGAGGATGCCCATGGCTCGTTACGGTCTCATCGGCTTCGCGGCAGCCATTCTTGTCGCTGCCAGTTTGGTTCCAGATGACGCTTTTGCCCGCCGTGGTGGAGGTGGAGGGCTCCGTGCCGGTGGATTTCATGGCGGCGGCATGCGCGGCGCTCAGTTCCGGGGCGGGGCTGTTCATGCCGGGCGCGTCGGCGGATACGGGGTCGCCGGACGTGGATACGGGTATCGGCCAATAGCGGGGCGGCCGGTTGCCCGAGGGGTTTATGGCAATGCGGCTTATCGTGGGGCGTGGACAGGAGCGGCCTATGGTCTGGGTGCGGCAGCGGTCGGAGCCGCCGCAGCCGGGGCCTACGGCTACTACGGCAGCGGCTACAACAACTGCTCCTATGACACCTACGGCAATTGGGTCTGCCCGGGTCAGTATCCCTATGGATATCGGTAGTGACGACATTGATCGATTTGCGGACGGCAGCGCGCCAAGGCGGTTGCCGCCCGCTTTCAGATTTGTCGCCGCTTCCAGCGTCGCGTGCGCGGTGAGACGAATTATGCAAGCGATTCCAACAGGATTTGCCTCGTCCAGCCCTCGCACGAAAAATAAACCGCTTAACCCGTCGGGCAAATCAGTGATTTAACTCGGCGCGTCTCACGGCGGATGAGGGGCGGGTCGCGATCGTCACGAACGTTGCGGTGAGATGCGGTGGACGAGATGGGTGTGACTGACGAGCACGCGCATCACGGACGGCGAAGTCGTGTGGTCCTGGCGCCCCGACGCTGGCGCTAAGCTCGC
>NZ_JCAMOQ010000177.1:0-1073 GCF_059512365.1 Bradyrhizobium sp. Ses1 | reverse complement strand
AATAACCTCTCGTCCTGCTCCACAAGTGGGGGAGTTTGCGCGACCACAGGTGGGGGAATTTGAAGTGACCGTCCGGGTGATCTTCAGACCCCCTTTTTTGGCCCCGGCAGCGTGCTGGTGGGCTCGGACGATGGTGGAATCGACAATCAGATATTCGAAGTCCGGGTCATCGGACATCGCCTCAAAGATGCGCCACCAAACACCCTTGATGCTCCATCGACTGAAGCGCCGGAATACGCTGTTCCAATCCCCGAACGCTTCCGGAAGATCGCGCCAGGGAGAACCCGTACGCACGATCCACAATACGCCCTCCACAAACATCCCCTTCTGGTCAGGCCGGCCTATGATCAGCGGCGCCATCCGCTCCCACGCCGCGTCGCTCAAAGCCAAACGATCCATCACACCCAAGGCCGCCTCCCAAAAAGCAGCCTTGAATCTGATTTGCTCCTAAAAGGGAATCCTTAGAGTCCACACGACCTAAAGCGTGCGGACTTCCGCTGACCGAATCACTGGCGTTGCCACACCCAGAGCCGCCCCTAGACTTTCCGGCGGCACGGCCGCGCTCGGCATAGTGGCGAATGCCCGTGCCGGTAACGGATCGATCTTGACCTTCACGCCAGGTTTCTCCTCCTCGAAGGCAGCCGCAATTGCTGACAACAAACTTTCGGCTGCCGCTTCCGGATTCAATTTTCCAGATAGAGCCGCATCTACCGCGAACCAGATCGGTCCGGTGCGCGGCGACGATCGACGAATCATCAGCGGTATCATTCACATGCTTCAGTGCGGCGCACGCTGGCGCGATTGCCCGCCCCACTACGTCCTTCACGACGATCTAGTCCTCCTTCGTCCGGGAGCGTAATTGCGCTCCCAGACTGCCAATTGGGTCTGCAGCGTAGACTAGGGGGGCCCCATTGTGCATCGCGGCCGCTAAGTGGGCCCAAAGCGCCACTTGCGGCGCGCGCGAGTTGTTCGTCACGGGCGGACTTATTTCGTCGCTCTGAAATGGACCCGCGGAGCGGGACCGCTTGAACCGGTTTGTTAGTTGGAAACTGACCGCTCCTGATCCCTTTCTA
>NZ_JCAMOQ010000176.1:0-1144 GCF_059512365.1 Bradyrhizobium sp. Ses1 | reverse complement strand
ACAAGCGCCACGGGACGACCACGTTGTTCGCAGCGCTGAATGTGATTGATGGGACGGTGCTCGCCAGGTGCAAGCCGGAGCGACGAAAAACCCTTTGAGCTCTTCTGCCGACGGCTTGCGCAAAAGGAGATCTGCCCAAACCTCATCCCTCAAACTGGACCTACTGGCGGCGGTGATAGCAAGGTAGACACTGAAACATATCCCGTCGCGTCGGAGGTTGCGGAGCGCTGGTACGAAGGCAATCCAAGTGCCGCTTCGGAGAGATGGGCATTCGCGTTCAGCGCCAAGAAGGATTGGCGCGGAAAAGTCCGCTCCGACGTTAAGAAGATTGCTGAGACGAAGCGCGGCTATTCGCTGATCTACTTCTTTTCAAGCCAATTCATCAAGGGTCGAGATCGCGCGGCTACGGAAGACGAGCTTACCAAGACATTCGGCATACCGGTTCGAATAGTCGATCGTAGTTGGATCGTGGAGAAGGTTTTCGAACGGAAGCATTTTGCTTTGGCGATCGACTCTCTCAATATCAATGTTTCCGCTCCGAGGGAGAAGGTAACGGGTCCGCGTGACTCGGGGAAGCGAGCAGAACTTGAAGAGTTAGAGAGGCAAATTGCCGATCAGGACCGCTACGTTGGCGTCGAGTACCAGCTCGCCGAAGACTGCCTCAATGCCGCTATTCTCGCACGCGAACTCGAATTGAGTCGTGCGGAGATTGAAGGTTTGTTCGACCGCGCCAGCCGGATCTCGGAGAAGGCGGGATCTGCACAGCAGCGCCTTCGCATCAGATATCAACGCGCACGGACCGCGTTCTTTTGGTTCGACGACTTCGATACCGTGAATGACCTGTACAATGAGATTGAGCAACTCGCGCTCAAGAGCGATCAGGCCGACGATTTAGAATGTTTGTCGAACATATGGACCAACCTCGTAACCGGCGTACGGGTTGGTGCATTGACAGATAAAGCAGCGAGGCTGAGTGAGCGATCGGATCGACTGAAGGCGCGTTTGGCCGAGCCCGCCAGCCAAACCGCGCGGCCCAACAATGCGGCTTTGGCCAGGACGTTGTTGTGAGAGCCGGCCTCAAGAATCTGAACAAGGCGATAAGTGGAGTTTCTGCCTGACAGCGGGCACGCTGTGTCCCGCGAAT
>NZ_JCAMOQ010000175.1:0-1172 GCF_059512365.1 Bradyrhizobium sp. Ses1 | reverse complement strand
AAGCGCATCGAGGCGCAGCATGCCCGCGGCAAGCTGACCGCGCGCGAGCGCATCGAGCTGCTGCTGGACAAGGGATCGTTCGAGGAATTCGACATGTTCGTCGAGCATCGCTCGATCGAGTTCGGCATGGAGAAGACCAAGGTTCCCGGCGACGGCGTCGTCACCGGCTGGGGCACCGTCAACGGCCGCAAGACCTTCGTCTTTGCCAAGGATTTCACCGTGTTCGGCGGCTCGCTGTCGGAGACACACGCGCTGAAAATTACAAAACTGCAGGACATGGCGATGAAGGCGCGGGCGCCGATCATCGGCCTCTACGACGCCGGCGGCGCCCGCATCCAGGAGGGCGTCGCGGCGCTGGCCGGCTATTCCTACGTGTTCCGCCGCAACGTCATCGCCTCCGGCGTGATCCCGCAGATCTCCGTCATCATGGGCCCGTGCGCCGGCGGCGACGTCTATTCGCCGGCGATGACCGACTTCATCTTCATGGTGAAGAACACCAGCTACATGTTCGTGACCGGCCCCGACGTGGTGAAGACCGTGACCAACGAGGTGGTGACCGCCGAGGAGCTCGGCGGCGCCTCGGTGCACGCCACGCGCTCCTCGATCGCCGACGGCGCGTTCGAGAACGACGTCGACGCGCTGTTGCAGATGCGCCGGCTGATCGACTTCCTGCCGTCGAACAACACCGACGGCGTGCCGGAGTGGCCAAGCTTCGACGATATCGGCCGGGTCGACATGTCCCTGGACACCCTGATCCCCGACAATCCGAACAAGCCCTATGACATCAAGGAATTGATCCTGAAGGTCGTGGACGAGGGCGACTTCTTCGAGATCTCCGAGACCTTCGCCAAGAACATCGTCACCGGCTTCGGCCGCATCGCCGGCCGCACCGTGGGCTTCGTCGCCAACCAGCCGATGGTGCTCGCCGGCGTGCTCGACAGCGACGCCTCGCGCAAGGCCGCGCGCTTCGTCCGCTTCTGTGATGCCTTCAACATCCCGATCGTCACCTTCGTCGACGTGCCCGGCTTCCTGCCCGGCACCGCGCAGGAATATGGCGGCCTGATCAAGCACGGCGCAAAACTGCTGTTCGCCTACTCGCAATGCACGGTGCCGCTCGTCACCATCATCACCCGCAAGGCCTATGGCGGCGCCTTCGACGTCATGGCCTCGAA
>NZ_JCAMOQ010000174.1:0-1187 GCF_059512365.1 Bradyrhizobium sp. Ses1 | reverse complement strand
CTGCGCCACATCGATCCCAAACAGTTTGACCGTCTCGAGTTTGACCCCGGCGAGGAAGCCCAGGTCGATTATGGCGAAGGCGCGCTGACCCGTGATCCGAAGAGCGGTCGTTACCGCCGGCCGCGCCTGTTCGTGATGACCCTGCGCTACTCGCGGCGCAGCTTCCGGCGCGTGGTCTGGAAGTCGAGCCAGCAGATCTGGGCACAGCTCCACGAAGAGGCTTTCCGGTATTTCGGCGGCGCCGTCGGCTATGTCGTGCTCGATAATCTCAAGGAAGGCGTCATCACGCCCGACCTGTACGAGCCCGAGCTCAACCGGCTCTACGGCGCGGTGCTCGCGCATTACGGCGTCGTCGCCGATCCGGCGCGGGTGCGGGACCCGAACCGCAAGGGGACCGTGGAGAACGCGATCCAGCACACCCAGGGCACCGCGCTCGCCGGGCGGCGCTTCGAGTCGCTCGAAGCTCAGAACAGGTTTCTGGAGCACTGGGAGGCGAACTGGGCTGCCAAACGCATCCACGGCAGCACAAGGCGTCAGGTCGAGGCCATGTTCCAGGAAGAGAAGCCGCATCTGCGGCCATTGCCTGCGACCGGCTTCCGTTACTTCTCCGAGCTCGTGCGCACCGTCTACGACGACACCACCGTGCGGGTGGACCACAGCGACTATGCCGCGCGCCCCGCGCCGATCGGCAGCCAGGTCGTGGTACGGCTCTACGACACGACGATCGAGATCCGCGACCGCAGCACCCAGGCGCTGCTGCGCGTTCATGCCCGCGCCGCACGGCCGGGTTCGCTCGAGCTGCCGGACAACGAGCGCCCGTTCAATCCATCCCGTCAGACCGCCTTCCTGCTGGCAAGCGCCGGCGACATCGGACCGCAAGCGAAGGCGCTCTGTCAGCACCTGTTCGACACCGAAGGCCGCGTCGGACAACGCGCGATGTGGGGCATTGTCGGACTGGCGAAGAAGTATCCCGCCCGGCTCGTCGAGCAGGCCTGCGATCACGCGGTGCGTCATCACATCCATCGCTACAAACTGGTGCGCGCCATCGTCGAGCGATTGTTCGAGCAGGCGGTCGAGCGCCTCGATCAAGCACCACAACTCACGCTGCCGCTGACGCAGGATCATCCACTGATCCGTCCCGCGGACGAATACGGCGAACTCTTTCGCCTCGGCGCCCAGAACCGTGC
>NZ_JCAMOQ010000173.1:0-1256 GCF_059512365.1 Bradyrhizobium sp. Ses1 | reverse complement strand
AAACCTTGAAATGGAGAGTTTTCGTATTGTCGGCGGTCGTTGTTGGAGCGGCGCGGTGGAGTTGGATGTAATTTTTTAGGCTGTTGTTGGTGCACCGTGACGGGGGTGGCTAAACGGCAAGCAGTTTGGGGATGCGGATCAGGTTATAGGCGATCAGATTGAGCAGGAAGTCGGCGGCGACGCGAGCGATGCCACGATGTTTGGTCTTGCGCATCGTGCCATGCTGCTTGCCCCATCCGAAAATGCACTCGACCATCGCCCGGCGCGATTGCGACATGCCGTACCCCGGATGCCGCGTGGTTCGGTCGTCGATGGCGCTGTTGCGGTTCTTGCCGGTTTTGGTGACGGCCTGGTTCTGTGTCACATGCGGCGTCACGCCGATGGTGCGAAGATTGGCGACATGATCGGCGGTATCGTACGCCTTGTCCTCACCGACCGTGATGCGGCGGCCTGCGGCTTGGCGTCTCGCCTTCAGCATGGTCTCCGAAGCCCGGCGTTCGGCGACGCCATTGGCATGCGTGACCCTGCCGGCCACCGCCAGCCCATGCCGGTTCTCCATGGTGGCGTGGCCCATATAGCAAAGCTTGGCCTCGCGTCCGGCCGCCTTGCGATAGAGCCTGCTGTCCGGATCGCTGGTACTCGCATGGGTGTCGTTCTTGCGCTTCTGGCCGTGGAAGTTGGCGCCATCATCATCGTCGCCGCTGCCGTCCTTGGGGCGGAAACTCTTCTGCGAAGCCCAGGCTTCGATCAGCGTTCCGTCCACCGAAAAATGCTCGTCCGACAATAGCGATTTGACCTGAGAATGGTTCAGAAGCCTGGTCATGAACTTCGTGAACACATCACCGTTCTGCAGCCGCTCCCGGTTCTTGGTGAAGGTGGTCGGGTCCCAGACTGGATCATCCGGCGACAGTCCCACGAACCAGCGATACAAAAGATTATAGTCCAGTTGCTCCATCAACTGGCGTTCCGAGCGGATGCCGTAGAACACCTGCAGCAGCAAGGCGCTCAGCAATTGCTCTGGAGGGATCGAAGGACGTCCCTCGTTGGCATAGAGCTTCCCAAGGCTGCGGTTCAAATCACTCAATACATCCCGGACAAGTTCCCGGACCTTGCGGATGGTTCGCTGGCACACGCTTATCCGGCGCGATGTACGAAAACAGGCCGCCTTGATCCGTAAACCTGCCCCGCATGATCGTCTCCGCCGATTCGAGATGATAAAAGTGAATCATCAAGCCCCCTCAGTGGCCAGGGGGTTC
>NZ_JCAMOQ010000172.1:0-1284 GCF_059512365.1 Bradyrhizobium sp. Ses1 | reverse complement strand
GCGCTCGTTCGACGGCCCGGTTCGTGCATTCGACGCCTTGCAGGGAGCCGAGCGCAGGAGGTCCGCTTCACGCGTTTTCTGCGCAATGATCGGGTGAGCGTCGCAGAGATGGCGAGCCATGCGGCTTCGCGCACGGCGGAACGTGTTGCCGGTCGCGAGATCATCGTGGTTCAGGATACCAGCGAACTGATCCTTGGCGGACGGCGCGCCAAAGCCAACGGTTATGGACCTGTCGGCAAAGGCGGCGGAACACGGGGCCTGCTTTTGCATGCGGCGCTCGCACTCGATGCCGGCACTGATGCGTTACTGGGTCTTGTTGATGCGCAGGTCTGGAATCGGGACAAGGGCAAGGTGACGCCCCGGCGATCGCGAGCAACAACAGACAAAGAGTCCCAGCGTTGGCTGTCCGCGACGGTTCAAGCCAGCGCGGCCTTATCGACCGCGCAAAGCATCACCGTGATCTCCGACCGGGAAAGCGACATCTACGAGCATTTCGCGCGACGTCCGGCGAATGTGGAGTTGCTTGTCAGGGCAAACTGGAATCGGAAGATCAAACTGAAGTCCGGAGCTTTTGCGAAGCAGTTTGCATTTGTTGATGGCTTGCCGGAAGCCGCCCGGTTCAGCGTGACGATTCCTGCGGCGCCGGGCCGCAAGGAGCGGAGAGCCGAGCTTGCCTTGCGCTTCTCGCCGATCATGCTATGCCGGCCCCATCCCGGCCCTGCCCCAGATCTGCCCGACATGATCCGCCTGACCATGGTGGACGTTCGGGAGGTGTCATCGACCCATGACGGCGAGCCGATCCATTGGCGGCTTCTCACCACGCATGTCGTAAGAAGCCCGAAACAAGCACGTCGGATCGTCGACCTCTATCGCAGGCGTTGGACCATCGAGGAGTTCTTCCGCACGCTCAAATCCGCCGGTTTTGATATCGAGGAAGCCGACATTGGCGAACCCGAGGTCATGATCAAGTTCGTCGCCGCAGCTACCGTAGCGACGGTCACGATCATGCAACTGGTTCGCGCCCGTGACGGCACGACCGAGGAAGAACTAACCGAGGCCTTCGAGCCGGATGACCAGCCTGTGCTGGAAGCCCTGTCTTCTCAACTCGAGGGGGCCACTGCGAAGCAAAAGAACCCGCATCCAAAAGGCACTCTCGCCTTCGCTGCGTGGGTCATTGCTCGGCTTGGAGGATGGACCGCCTACTATGGAAAGCCTGGTCCAAAGGTGATGCGCCTGGGCCTCGAAGCCTTCCGTCGCATCAAATACGGCACCACTTTGAGGCTC
>NZ_JCAMOQ010000171.1:0-1327 GCF_059512365.1 Bradyrhizobium sp. Ses1 | reverse complement strand
CTAGCATTACAGTTGTAATTTTTTCTTGAGATGGGCTTTGCGCGCAGTTGCCTGATGAGCCCTGCGCCAGAACGACCATGCGAGGACGCGGGCGTGCGGGATGCGCCGCTGGGCGAGCTTCATGGCGATGCGGCGGATTTCCTGGATCGATCAGCGGATCAAGAACGATGCGTCGGTCGCGGCCGCGGTCGCGTTTTTTTGAGCAAGGGCCCGGTGTTGGCCCGATGACGGATGACGGCCATCATGGCGAAGGCAAGCATGACGAGTGAGACATGGCGATGCCAGCCATGCCAGGAGCGGGTTTCGTTGTGATCAAGGCCGAGCTCGTTCTTGGCGGTTTCGAAGCTGTCCTCGATGGCCCAGCGATGGCCTTCCACCGATACCAGCTTCTGCATGGAGGTGCCCTTGGGGCACCATGTGGAGAAAAAGGCCAAGCTGTCGTCGGCGATGTTGCGGCGGATCAGAAGACCCCGCGTCCATTCCCCGGCAAGGTCGTCGTTGTATTCACTGGCTTCGAGATCGGCCAGCTCGAGATAGGCCCAGTCGTGCCAGCGCGGACCTTTGGTCCCTCCGCCGGACGACAGGCGGCGCCAGGCCTTTTTGGGAAGGCTCCGCGCGATCGCGGCGGCGGTGCCGGCGACAGGCCGCTGCTTGCCCCAGGAGCGGAACACATGATTGGACGCAACACCCAGGACATAGCCTTTGCCCGCCTTGCGCAGCAGGGTTTCGATCTCTCCAGTGCCATACACGCTGTCCGCCGCCACGAACCAGAAACGGCACGTTGGCCGTGGTCGCGCGAGTGATCATCTGACGCGCGATCTTGGGTTTCGTCGCAAAGCTCACATCGCTCGGTACATGCGCTGCCTTCAGGCGAGCGGAGTCGTCCGTCCATTCTTTTGGCAGGTAGAGCGCCCGGTCGATGAAGGCATGGCCATGCCGTGACACATAGGAGGCGAACACTCCGATCTGGCAATTGGTGATCTTGCCCGCCGAGCCAGTGGACTGGCGTGCGACCCCGCACGAGGCCTTGCCCTGTTTCAAAAAGCCGGTCTCATCGATGACCAGGACCGCGTCCTCATCGCCAAGCGTCTCCAGTGCGTACTCACGCACAATGTCGCGCAGCGCGTCGGCATCCCAATGCCCTCGGCCCAGAATCGCCTGCTGGCGCCACGGGCCTGGATCGCCAGCCGCCTCCGCCCGCATCCAACCCGTCTTGCGCGGCTCGTTACCCAACAGTCCGTCGAGACACTGCCACGCCGAGGCCGCGACCCGCTCCTGCGTAAACAGCGGACGGATGCGTTGCTTGGCATCTCGCAACGAGGAAGCC
>NZ_JCAMOQ010000170.1:0-1330 GCF_059512365.1 Bradyrhizobium sp. Ses1 | reverse complement strand
GCAGGTGGCGTCCGCAAAGGTGGTTTCGGCAAGGCCGATGCGCCGCAGGGCACAGATCAGCACATAGGCCATCGAGGCGAACCACAGCCGCAGTTGGTTGGCGCGCATGGTCGCTGCGGAAGTGCGGTCGGCGTAGAGGTCGAGCTGGCACTCCTTGATGCGGTTTTCCATGTCGCCGCGGGCGCAGTAAACGTCCTCGTAGAGCTGCCGCGCGCCCACCTCGGCCCGCTTGAGCGAGGTCACGACGAAGCGCGGATTGGCCTCGCCTGTTGTCCACTCCGCCTTGGCGACGACGCGGCGCCTTCGGCTCCAGGTGTCGAGCGTGCTCCATTGGAAGTCCTTGAAGCGGCGCGCCGGTCGGCCGGTCTTCTCGGCTGCAGCCCGAGCCGTGGCCAGCTCCTCTGCGATCATGGCGACCAGGCGCGTGTTGCGGGCGAGCCCGAACAGGTAATCCACGCGGTTCTCATCGCACCACGCCATCAGCGCCTCGCGCGCAAAGCCCGAGTCCGCCCGCAGCACGATGCGCGTGAACGGCCAGCGGGCGCGGATCTGTCGGACAATCCGCTCGACCTCCGCGACGCTGCCCGCACTGGCGTCGATATCGGCCGGGCGCAGCTTGGCCGCCAGCAGATGCCGGCCGCAGAACACGTACAGCGGCAGATAGCAGTAGCAGTCGTAATAGCCGTGGAAGAAGCGCCCCTCCTGATGCCCGTGCAGCGGGTCGTCGGTGGCGTCGAGATCGAGGATGATCTGCTTCGGCGCTCGCTTGTGCGCCTCCAGGAACAGCGTCACCGGCAACGCCTCGATCGCCGTCGCCTCATAGGCGATCTTGTGATAGCGTGAAGGCTCGTTCCGGCTCAGCTCCAGTCGGTTCAGCGTCGACTTGCCGGCCACCGGTGCGCAGTCCTCGCGCCGGGCTTCAAGCTTGCCCGCCAGCACCGCCATCAGCGGGTCGTGCCGCAGTTCGTCGTGATCGTTGAGATCTTCGTAGCCAAGGGCGATGCCAAAGACCCGCTGTCCGACCAACGTCCCGACCGCATGCTCGATCAAGTCCGGGCGGCGATGATCGCGAAAGCAATCTGCAAAGCGCCCCACCAGATCGATCGCCCGATCGGTGGCGCCCAGAAGCAGCGCGCCAGCATCCGACGTCACCAGGCCAGCATCAAAGGCTGCTTCCACAGCCCGGCCTTCCACCACTCCAAAATCAAACCGTTCCGCGCTACACTCTGTCGGCATCGGGCCATTCCTTGAATCATCGCAAAGTCCTTCTCGCAAAAGAACTTTCGCTGATTCGCGCCCCGATGCGCCTCAACACCGTGAGAAATGCGGG
>NZ_JCAMOQ010000169.1:0-1346 GCF_059512365.1 Bradyrhizobium sp. Ses1 | reverse complement strand
AAAGGTGGACTTCTCTTGCTTCGGGGATCATCCATATCTTGAATCACGACTCACGATCCAAGAAAAGTGGGTACTAGTCTGCAAAATGAACTAAAGAGGTGAATCAGGACGCCTGGGCGATTTTGCTAACCGTCCGCTCTTTTGTTCAGGGACTCAGACGAGGCATAAGCGCCTGAAAGAACCTTATAACAACTACATGCCTTTCGCTCGAGGCCCTTGCGTTCATCGATCTCCAAGACGCCACGCATCTTGCGAATCAACCTTTGTTCTTCGAATCGGATCAGCGTCTCGGCGACGCTAGCGCGGCGCAGTCCTAAGGCGAACGAAAGATAGTCATGGGTGACTGGAAGCACTTGAGCGCCCAGAGCATCACTCGCCAAACAGAGCCAGCTCGCGAGCCGCTGTTCGCAATCGTGCCGAACACCGCACAATCCCGTCTGAGCGCAATGCAAGGTCAGCGCTTGAACGTACCGAAAAAGATGTTCTCGGATTTCAGGACGCTCCTTGGTCAGGCGACGCAAATCCTCGACACGGATCCTGTGCGCGCTTCCGGGAAGGAGCACAACAGATTGATGCGTCGAAAGATGCCCTACCACTAAGAGCGAAGCACCGACCGCACCCCGATATCCTATCACCGCCGTTTCAACGGCGCTTTCCGCCGCGACAATCCTCAGCGAGACGAGGCCCGACTCGATAAAGTAGACGTAATCAAGCTGCCTTTTTGGCTCCTGCAGGATCATGCGTTCTCTCAAAACGATCGGCTGAAGGAACTCCCCTATTGCCGCGAGGTCTTGTAGAGAAAGACCGGCGAGAATCGCATTCTTGACAAAGGACCGCGTAGGAGCCCGCACCTTAACAGGCCGGTCAAGCATCGGCTGTGTACCGGAGTCCCGCGTGAGAGCTGCATCTCTGGAGCCGTCAAGCGCATCAAGGACTGCGGGCACGTGGTTGGTCATAGTGCGGCCCCTCCTGGCATGCGGCGCTCAGCCCCGCCGACCGTAACGAAAAATTGATTCCAAACTGTAACAATGCTTTCATCCTTATTAATGCAATGAGCCTCGTGCTGACGCTCAAATACCGCGTTGGGGCGGCCTTCTTTGAGGCATTTCAACGCCTCCCCTAGAGCGACCCCATAGGGTGGCGCGCAGGATGCTCGCCTGTGGAGTCGCCAGCATCTGTCAAGCCCCGCGGGGTGTGATCACGTGACTGTGGTGTAACAGGCGATCAAGGAGAGCTATGCGGGAAACTGGGTGATGACGGACTGAGATAGGCGGCGGATCGAGGCGGGTGTCGAAGCCTGCCAGAACCTCTCTCAAGGAGAGCAATACGCCATGAATGAGACTAGC
>NZ_JCAMOQ010000168.1:0-1381 GCF_059512365.1 Bradyrhizobium sp. Ses1 | reverse complement strand
TCCGCACAAGACAAAGCGATCTGGAGAAGCAGCGATGTCGACTTCAACCTGAATTTCTCTGGGCCGCTCCTTCTTGAGATCGATAGAGGCCTGAGCACTACCGTTCTGGCCGGGATTCATGTCGGCTGCTTCGAGCTCTTCGCCCGGGAGGGCATACGCAGCGTCGCCGACCTGAAGGGTCGAACCGTCGGCGTCCAATCGCTCGAGTCGCCCCCGCATGTATTCCTGAGCGCGATGGCGACGCTTGTGGGGCTCGATCCCGCCAAGGACATCGAGTGGGTGACGAGCGCGAAGGTCAAGCCGATCGAATTGTTTGCAGACGGCAAGATCGACGCCTTCCTCGGATTTCCGCCAGAACCTCAGCGTTTGCGCGCGCAGAACCTCGGGCGCGTTATCGTCAACAGCGCACAGGATCGCCCATGGTCGCAATATTCTTGCTGTATGCTGGCGGGCAATCGCGAATTCGTTCGAAGAAATCCTGTTGCCACCAAGCGCGTGGTGCGCGCCATGCTCCGAGCCACGGATTTATGCGTGAGCGAACCGACCGTCGTTGCGAAGCGTATGGTGGATGGGGGGGTCGCGCCTCGCCTGGACTACGCGGTCCAGACGCTTGCGGACGTGCCGTACAACCGCTGGCGCGAGTACGATCCTGAGGACACAATCCGCTTTTACGCACTTCGTCTTCGCGAAGCTGGAATGATCAAGTCAAGCCCTGCGAAACTCATCGCGGATGGAGCTGACTGGCGGTTCCTCAACGCGGTGCGACGTGAATTGGGAGGCTGATCAACTACAGCGCTTTCGAGGAGGTCCCGATGCATACAAACCGTCGCGACTTGCTGCTGGCTGGGGCCTGCGCAGCTTCCGCAGCCCTGTTTGGGAGCGTCTCAGCTCGACTGAGGGCCGAAGAGTCCAATCCGCCGCCGGAGACTCCTACAATTCGGCTTGCGAAGAACCCAAGCATTTGTATCGCACCTCAGTACGTGGTCAGCGATCTATTGAATGCCGAGGGGTTTACAAACGTGGTTTACGTCGACTCCGACGCTGGCGTAGAGCAAACCAGAGCAATCGCGAAGGGCGACATCGACTTCACCCTGCATTTCTCTGGTCCGCTTCTTCTCGAGATCGATCGAGGTGCGAGCATTACTATTGTGGCCGGAGTTCATGTCGGCTGCTTCGAGCTGTTCGCCAAGGAGGGCATACGTAGCGTTGCCGATCTGAAGGGGCGAACCGTCGGCCAGCAGGGGCTTGGCAGTAGCCCGCACGTTTTCATCAGTGCGATGGCGGCGCTTGTCGGACTTGATCCAGCCAAGGATATCGAGTGGGTGACGAGTGCATCGGTTAAGCCGATCGAGTTGTTTGCTGAGGGTAAGATTGACGCGTT
>NZ_JCAMOQ010000167.1:0-1412 GCF_059512365.1 Bradyrhizobium sp. Ses1 | reverse complement strand
CGATCGCGACCCGCCCCTCATCCGCCGTGAGACGCGCGGAGTTAAATCACTGATTTGCCCGACGGCGAAAGCGGAATGTTTTTCGTTGCTGGGCTGGACGGGCCAAATCACGTTGATTGGATTAAGGAAAATCGCGCGAATGATACGACGCCGTCATGCCCGGGGCTTGCCCGTCTTCGCTATCGCTTCGCCGGACCGACATTAGAGTGCCCGGCGAAGCCTCGGCGTAGCCGGGTCCCGGGCATCCACGTCCTTCGCGCCCGAGACAACGTGGATGGCCGGGTCAAGCCCGGCCATGACGGAGGAGAGGGTTGCGCAATGCGTCGCTCAGTCATTCCGGGGCGTCCGAAGGACGAGCCCGGAATCCATCGGGCGGCATGCGCTGGCGGAGAAATGGATTCCGGGCTCGCGCTTCGCGCGCCCCGGAATGACGGAGAGAGCGATGCGCGCTTCACGCAGGCGGTTCATCCGGATCGAGTGCAGCCTGGAAGCGCGTCGATGCATCGCTTGCTTCGCCGGCCGCCCCAAACACCGCAGCGGCGGTGATGTCCTTGGCGAGATGGGTGCATTCGAGCCAGACCAGATTGAGCATCAAGGGCGGCAGTTCGCGCGCCTGCTGCATGTTCCTGCAGCGGGCCTCGGCGCCTTCCATGCCCCACCATTGCTGGGCGACCGTCACGACTTTGCGGAAGTTGCGCAAGGTGCCCGACGACTTCGCGCGATCGACCTTGGCGAGCTGCGCGCAATGGTTCAGCCAGTTCAGCCCGGCGACGATCGCAATCGCGACATCGTCGACCGCGCGTCCGGTGAAATCGATCACCGTGTCCTCGTGCGGCTGCTGGCGCAGGAAGCCGTCGATCATCTCGGTCTGGCGCGATGGCTCCGTCAGCAGCGCGGAGTCGCGTCCCGGAATCATGGTCAGATAGCGCATCCCTTCCAGCCGCGTGTGGCGCCAGATTTCGCGCGGGCTGGCGCTCGCATCATTCGATTTGCGCTTACAGGCGGGATAGACGAGATCGCCGTGATCGGCCTTTTCGAGATATGTCGCGACCACCTTGTCCAGCGCCTGCAACAAGGCATCCGCGCCGGCCCTGGCGTCCAGGACCTCTTCTGACGGCACCTCTCTGCCCCAACCAAACAAGGCCATGCTTGTTTCCAGCGTGATCCTCTCCTTTTACGAGTGTAGCACCAGCGCGGCGGATTGCACTGTGCCAATCCGCCGTATTTTCGGCAGAAACGGGGCCGCGGGCGGCAGGATCCAAGGGAACCTTCGCTCTAGATTCTTGTTTTGACGCGTTTTCTTAACGCGAACCGGTGTCCACTTCGCTCGAAAACGCTCTAGGTCGCGTGGACAGTTATCTTAGCCAGAGCAGAGTTGCGGCGATAGCGACGACAGCGAAGTAATTTCGTGC
>NZ_JCAMOQ010000166.1:0-1424 GCF_059512365.1 Bradyrhizobium sp. Ses1 | reverse complement strand
CTTGCAGGCTTTCGGACGCCGGCCGCCGAGCACGCGGCGACCTCCCTCATGCGGCCGGCATCCGAAACCCTTCACAACAGGCGACATCGCAGAGTTGGCCTGATATGAAAGCGAGCGACGAGAGCCGCGCACCTCATGGCCATTCCGCAATGAAGCCGCGGGCCTTGTAGGATTCTATCTTGTCCCACTCGCGCAGCACGCGACGGCGGAATTCAGGATTAGTGTGCCAGAGCGCACGTGGCGTTGCGAACGCATCGATCGTCACCAGCATCTTCTCCACTTCCGGCCAGTGCCGCTGCAGCGTCATCGCATAGCGCCGCGCCGTCCAGGTATTGCCAAGGCAAATCACGCTGCGTACATTCTTCAGTCCCAGCGCCGCATCGATCACCGGCAGCGAGAAGATAACGTTCTCCCCCGTGTTCATCGCGCGATGCTCTTCGAGGATTTTTTCCTCCGGCATGCCGCGCGCGACCATCTCACGCTTGATGATAGCGCATTCAGAAGCGTCCAAGCCGGAGGTCACGCCGCCGCTGACAATGGCCCATTGGCAAAGGCCCCCGCGCCAGAGTTCGTACGCCTTTGCGGCGCGCAGGTCGATATCCTGCCACGTGCCGAACACGAAGAGCAAATCGGCTGCTTTCAGGGCTGTGTCGGCAAAATGCGTCGCGTTGATCGCAGCAATTTCGGCCGCGCGTCGGGTATGCGATTGTTGCGGTCCTGTCCCACTGCTCTCCTCGCGTCCGGCGGCACGATGCCGCGCATCGTCGCGCGAGCGAAATCACGTTTGTTGTCGCTTGATTACGGCAACAGCGCTTCCGGCCGGAATACCCGCTATGGGTCACGAGCAGCGATGCAAAGCCGCGCGACGACACGTCGGGTATAGCGTTGGCAGCAGACTTGCGAAATTGTGCGAGGTTCTTCGTCTCTGGGCCAACAACAGAAGTAGCACTTAACCACGCTGCCATCGGATGCCCCGATGGTGGGAAGGCGTCAATGCCTCTCGCGGCTGCGGAATACGACTGACGCCGCCTTCACTGCGAACCACGCAACGAAAGCAGCCAGCACCGCCGCATAAAGCGCAAAGAAAGGTCTGTAAGTTTGGCCGTTGACGTATCGGATTAGTTCGAGAGTCTGGAAAAATCCGATGCTGCCCAGCCAAATCAGCCGAACCAGCCATTTCCACAGGATGGGTTTGAGATCATCTACAAGCGATTCGTCTTTTGACATTTACCCGGCAACCTCCTCGGTTGTTTAGCGCGCCGGCATTGTGACCTAGTGATCTCGACGGTCACGAATTGATTAAAATTTCGAAAGCCGACATTACGAAAAGCCGGCCGACGTCTGCTCCGGGTGTGCGCCGTGACAAGGCGGCGCTTTCCAGTGGGTGCAAGTCCCACCCGGCAAACGCTCCAGCCGGAAGCAAT
>NZ_JCAMOQ010000165.1:0-1425 GCF_059512365.1 Bradyrhizobium sp. Ses1 | reverse complement strand
TGGAGTGCCCCCCAAAAGTGAGACACGGGAAATTAGGGACAGTTCTCTAACGGAGAACGTATGCCCAACAAATCTCCCCGTGTTTTCAGCCGAGAGTTCAAGCTCGAAGCGGTCCGCCGCATTCTGGCGGGCGAGCGAATCAAGGCGCTTTCAGAAGAGCTGAAGGTGCTGCGCAAGGATCTCTATGCATGGCGCGATCTATTTCGCGCCGGCGGGGCGGAGGCGCTGCGGCCGTTGGGGCGTCCGCGCAAGAGCGATGCGGTTGCACCGAGCGTGAGGGCGCGGGCGCGTGATGTTGCGGCGGCCGACCGTGGCGCGCCCGAGCGCATTGCCGAACTTGAGCGCAAGATCGGCCAGCAGCAGATTGAACTGGATTTTTTTCGGCAAGCCTTGCGGCGGGTCAAGGAAGCACGCCGGCCGAGCAGCGGGCCTGGCGTGACGGGGTCTACGCGGTCATCCAAGCGATGACGACCTCCCCGCGGCAAGGCGAGCTGACGATCGAACGGATGTGCCGATTGGCTGGCGTCAGCCGGGCCGGCTATTATCGGCATTGGGCGGCTTCCGCCCCACGTGCCGAAGAAACCGCCGTGCGGGACGCGATCCAGCGGCTGGCGCTTGCCTACAGGCATTACGGCTATCGCCGGATCGCCGCGCAGTTGCGCCGCGAGGGCTTTGCGGTGAACCGCAAACGCGTGCTGCGCCTGATGCAGCAGGATAATCTGCTGTGCTTGCGGCAGCGGCCGTTCGTGCCTGTCACGACGGACTCGCGCCACCCGTGGCACGTGGTATCGAACCTGGCCCGCGCCATGGTGCCTGATGGCCTCGACCAGCTCTGGGTGGCGGACATCACCTACATCCGTCTGCAGGAGGAGTTCGCCTATCTCGCCATCGTGCTCGACGCCTTCAGCCGGCGGGTGGTCGGCTGGGCCCTGGAGACGCACCTGGAGGCGCGTCTGGCGGTCACCGCGCTCTCGATGGCGCTGGCGGCGCGCCAACCCACGCCTGGCAGCCTGATCCACCACTCCGATCGCGGCATCCAATACGCCTGCGGCGACTACACCGAGCTCCTCCGGCAGCACGACATTGCTCCCAGCATGAGCCGGGTCGGCAATCCCTACGACAATGCCAAGGCGGAGAGCTTCATGAAGACCCTCAAGCAAGAGGAGGTCAACGGCCAGACCTACCGCGATGCGCCGCATGCCAGAAATGCGATCGGCGCCTTCATCGAGGAGGTGTACAATCGCCAACGGCTGCACTCGGCCCTGGCTTACCAGCCGCCAGCCGAGTTCGAAGCAAATTTACCAGGTTGCGGGGCTGCTGCGCAGCAGCCCCGCAACCTAGCCGTAACCCATCAACCCGCCCTGCCGCCTCAAGCGGCGGGCACCTGTCCCTGATTATCGTGTCTCACGATAAGGGTGCACTTCA
>NZ_JCAMOQ010000164.1:0-1442 GCF_059512365.1 Bradyrhizobium sp. Ses1 | reverse complement strand
CGCTTCTCGCAAGCGAGAAGCTTGGACAACGCTGCGCGTTGCCCACATCCCCACAGCCACAACAGCAGCAAGCAAGAGTAGCGTAAAGTTATCGGCAAGAACGAACGGCAGCAGTTCCACTTAAGAAACCGGACCCAGTGGTCCTCAGCATAGGGTCCACTTCAGAGTTCTCCTCTTGCTCCAGGCGTCCTCGCCGGTGCAACAGGCAACCGTGTTGAGCTGTTAGCTGTAGCACCTGTGACTTCGTCAGAGTGGTTCAAGGGCGAAATCTGGTGCTTGCTGATAGGATGATGGCCCAGCAGATGACGATGATCCGGGTTGGTACACAGCCGGCCGGCAATGTCGCGCACCTCGGGAGGCAAGAAGCTCGGAGACCCGCGGCCGTCTTGGGATATACAAGCGGCGGGGGTACTTTGTTTAATCGTAGTAGAATGTGTGTGGTCCGATTCGGCCCCGGACAGCTCAAGTTGGGCGATGTGGGACTTCTCATATTCGACTGCCCGGTCGCCCTCACTGGCACAGCTCGACGTCTCGCCGCTATGGTCGAAGGCGAGCAGTCCCGTCATAAGAGAAGTGATGTCGTCAGGCCGCCCGCTAGTATGGGCACGAAATGAGGGCGTTGCGTCTACCGATCGTGCTCGCCGACGAGGTCACCGTCCTTTTGGAAGCCCAGCTTCACGAAATGCCGTCGCTGATCAGGACGCGACGCAGGCGAAGCTATTTCTGCTGGTCGGATCGACACATCTTAAGCGGGTCTGTGCACTTTATCGTGCCCGCATTCCGGAAAGCTGCAACCCGGGTGTTGCCACGGAAGTGCCGGCTTTGGTCAACTCGTTTAGGCGGTTGATGGCTGCACTTCGCGGGTCAAAGCTGCGGTTGCCGCACTAAGCTCTTCAACAGAACTCTTAGTGCTGTCTATGTTCTCGCCCATACCGGAAGGTCCCGTCGCGGAGTTGGTTGGAATTAGGGTTGGCGTAGTCTCCGGGGTGATCAACCTCGAATCGTCCGGCGTTGAAGCGTCGGACTGGAGACTACGCCATGAGGCAACCTACCACGAAGCCTGATTCCTTGCAGCCCGCGACCGAGCTGGCTGTTGATCTTTTCGACAATTGGTTCGACCCGATCGAGACCGAGGTGCGGACTCGGTCGCGCCAATTCATCGAAGAACTACTACGCGGCGAACTCGATGCTGCGCTGTCACGGCCGCGCTACGGACGAAGCCAGATGGCCGGCAATGCGGCAAAAGATGGCGTCACGGGCCATCGCCACGGCAGCCGCACGCGGTCGCTGACAGGCACGTTCGGGCCGATCGAGATAGCAGTGCCGCGTGCCCGGCTGACCACGTCCGAGGGCAAGACGACGGAATGGAAGAGCCAAGCACTGCGGGCCTATCAGCGGCGCACGCTTGCCGCCGACGCGCTGATCGCGAGCAGCTATCTCGC
>NZ_JCAMOQ010000163.1:0-1449 GCF_059512365.1 Bradyrhizobium sp. Ses1 | reverse complement strand
ATCGATGTCGTGAATCAGGGCGTATCGTTCGAAACGATCCTCCGCAATGCGGCCGCGAGCGGCGAGATCCGCGACGCCGAGGGACACGTCGAGGCCTGGGTCGCGGAACGTCTGGCCCGGCATCGCGATCCCCAGGGCCCGCATGTGCAACGCCGCTCAAACGGGCGCTGGATCCAGATCAACGAGCGCAAGACCGATGACGGCGGCACGGTCGCGACCTACACCGACATCACCGACGTGAAGCAGGCGGAGCAGGCGATCCAGGAGAGCGAGCAGCGGCTGCGCATCATTGCCGAGGCCGCGCCGATGGCGGTGGCGATCGTCACCTTCGATGACGGGATCATCCGGTATGCCAATCAACGCTTCAGCGAAATGTTCGAGCTCGAAAGTTCGCCCGCCCTGGGCGTGCAAGCGAAGACTCTCTACGCAGACCCGCAGTATCGCGAGCGCTTCATCGGCGCACTCACCGAGCAGGGCCATGTGGAGGGCATGGAGATGCTGTTCAAGCGGGCTGGAGGCGAGGAGTTCTGGGCGCTCATAGCGTCGCAGCGCGTCCAGTTCGAGGGGCGCCCGGCGATGATCAACGGCCTCGCCGACATCAGCGACCGCAAGCGCATGGAAGGCGAGTTGCACAAGGCGATCTGGGCGAGCGAGCAGGCGACCCGCGCGAAGTCGGATTTCGTCGCCAGCATGAGCCATGAGCTGCGCACGCCCTTGAACGCGATCATCGGTTACAGCGAGATCCTGTTTGAGGACGCCCAGAGTTCCGGGCGCGAATCGGAGATGGCGGACCTGCGCAAGATCCAGGATGCCGGCAAGCATCTGCTCGGCCTGATCGACAACGTCCTCGATCTTTCCAAGATCGAGGCCGGCAAGATGACGCTCTATCTCGAGACGTTCGAGCTGCGGCCCATGATCGATAGTGTGGCGGCGACCGTCACCGCGCTGGCCAAGAAGACTGGCAACGTCCTCGTGGTGAACTGCGCCGACGAGGTCGGCGCGATCCACAGCGATCTGACCAAGGTGCGGCAGATCTTGTTCAATCTTCTCAGCAATGCCTGCAAATTCACGCGGAACGGGACGATCACCCTGGCCGCGCTCCGCGATACGAACGAGGCCGGCGACGGGATCGAGTTCCAGGTGCGCGACACCGGTATCGGCATGACGCCGGATCAGCAGGCCAAGGTGTTCGAGGCCTTCACTCAGGCCGATGAATCGACGAACCGCGCCTATGGCGGCACCGGGCTCGGCCTCGCCATCACCAGGAGCTTCTGCCGGCTGCTGGGCGGCGATGTGACGCTGACCAGCGAAGCCGGCAAGGGGACGACCTTTGTGGTTCGTCTGCCGGCGGTGACACACGCCGCTCCGGACGCTGCGACCGGGGCGGTAGAGAAGCGTTCTCTGGATCTGCAGGTCGCGGAGCCCGAGCATGCGCCCATCGTTCTCGTG
>NZ_JCAMOQ010000162.1:0-1507 GCF_059512365.1 Bradyrhizobium sp. Ses1 | reverse complement strand
GGAACTCAACCGCGTTCGCAAACGAAGCCTGAATCGTCGCCATTGTGTATGTAGAAGTGGCCGACGAGCTTGCCCGCAGTGCCGATCATAACCCATCCGCGACCGCAGGCCGGGTCATTCTCGTCGTGTCCTTCCCATGAGAACTCCGCGCAGGCAGAACCGTCTCGCGCGCCGTAGCGGACGTCGAGAAAGCCCTTCAGCGCACCGAAGGCAATTTCACCGTCGGACTTACCCTCGAAGGTGAGATGCGCCTCTTCGACAAGATCGAGGAAGTCGCTGTCCCAGTTGTCCATTTCGACGATACGCCAGCGGCCGGCAACGGCCTTGGCAAAGCCGGGCACCTTGGCCATCAGCCAGCCTCCGCTATCAGCTTGGGCAGCCGCACCAGATTGTAGGCGGCGGCAGCGAAGGTAAATGCCCATGCGACGCGATCACGGCCGCGGAAGCTGGTCTTCTCTTGCCCTGCGATCGTCTTGATCCAGCCGAATGCCTCCTCGATGCGCTTGCGGATGCGCTGGCTGACGGCATAGCCGCCGTGCCGGGTCGTTCGCCCGTCGATCGCAGAGCTGCGGCCGCTGGTGTTCTGCGCAACATGCGGCGTCGCGTTCATCGAGCGCAGCTCGTTGACGAAGTCTTCTGCATCGTAGGCTTTGTCGGCGCCAAGTGTGATCGCTGTTGGTCGGTCGGCACGAGGCTCAATCATGTGCAGCGCGGCCACCCGTTCGGCATGCCCGCCAGCCAGCGTCAGGCAGGCATCGACCAGCAGGCCGTGGCGGTTCTCCATCAGCCCATGCCCGATGAAGCACAGCTTCGTCTCCTTGCCTTTACCCTTGCGGTAGAGCCTGGCATCGGGATCGGTGGTCGAAGCATGGGTGTCGTTCGAGCGTTTCTGGCCATGGAAGTCCGCTTCGGCATTGCGCCCGCCGCCTTGCGCCGGAGGCTCGGCAGAGCCGTCCTTCGGCGTGACGCTCTTCATCGAGGCCCAGGCTTCGATCAGCGTGCCATCGACCGAGAAGTGATCGCTCGACAGAAGCTTGTTCACCTTGGGCTGCGCCAGCACCGCCGCGAGGAACTTGGCCGCGATGTCGCCTTCCAGCAGTCGGTCGCGGTTCTTCGAGAACACCGAATGGTCCCAGGCTGCGTCGTCGACGCCGATCCCGACGAACCAGCGGAACAGCAGATCGTATTCCAGCCGCTCCATGAGAAGCCGCTCCGAGCGGATCGAATAAAACGCCTGCAACAGCATCGCCCGCAGCAGCTTCTCCGGCGGGATCGACGGCCGTCCAATCGGCGAATAGAGCCCGGCAAATTCGCGCCCCAGCGCCGACAGCGCCTCGTTCACAATCGTCCGGATCGCTCGTACCGGATGATCTCGCCGGACCCGCGCCTCCAGGTCAACGTAGCTGAACAGCTCGCCCGTTCTATTGTCGCCGCCGCGCACGCACCATCTCCGAATCTCGTCGGAGCCAATGAATCACGGTCGCCGGTCGGCGGCGAGCGCCTTTTT
>NZ_JCAMOQ010000161.1:0-1508 GCF_059512365.1 Bradyrhizobium sp. Ses1 | reverse complement strand
GACCGCGCCGCAGCGTTATCTCGCAAGTGTCGCCTTGTAGGACCGGTTGAAATGGACACAATATGCTCGCTTCGGGAAGCCTGCTCCCGCTCTTCTTCGTCTGGTCTTTATCGATTGGTTTCGGACGGCGCTTTGTCATTCCACCCTCTGCGACGATCCTAAAAGAGGCCAAGCTGAGGACGAAGCCAAATCTTTCTTCAGGTTCTAATTTAGCTTGAGTGACAAAGCCTCGCGAACGCGCAAAACCGACGCTGCGTTTTTTGACGCGCTCAATCTGTTGCAGTAGGGGCGAGCCTTCTCAGTCATGTCGTTCAGTCATCTTCAAGTCGCTATTCCTTCGCGTGACCAAATTGCCGTGCGCGAACACGTTGAACTGTTCCATCATCTCGCGAGAGGCGTGAGAGGTCTATTCATTGTATGTGCATTCCATGATGACCGCCCCGGTACGATCAGCCAACACCGCGTGGGTGATGTGGAGGGGATGGTGGAAGCGATCATGGCGCACGCGGACACGCCGAATGCGAATGTATACATGTCGTTTTGTTTGATGCGCCTTGATCTTGAACGGGGGAAGAAGGGTGCAGAAGCAGATGTGATCGCGACTATAGGGTTAGTCGCAGATATGGATGCCGACACAGGCAAAGTCGGTAAAATGCCGATTGAACCCAGCTATGTCATTGAGACATCGCCAGGCAATTCTCAACAGGTCATCCTCTTCGATAGACCGCTGTTGCCGGAAGAAGCCAAGCCCCTTGCCACTGCACTGAAGAAGGCAAGTGGCTCCGATCACGGCACGGGCGACATATCTCATGTGTGGCGCATTCCCGGCACACTGAATTGGCCGACCAAGACGAAGCTCACACGCGGGCGCAGCGCTAGGCTGCCACTGCCGCGCTATTTCGGTCGTCGAGCGCTCAAGGCAACTTCGTGCCAATACCCGGTAGTGCGAAAATACTGTGAACTGCACTGAGCTTTTGCTAATACGTGGGACATCCCACCACGGCACACCAGGCAACGGACATATGGAACGCGTCGCACGCATCATTGGAGGCGGAGAAACGGGGCTGTAAGCGCGAACAGCTGCGCCGGAATGCCTGTTGCCACGGCGGGGGAGATCGGGTTGCATGGAGTGTAGCGTTGTAGCTCTGCAGATGCCGCAATAAACGACGGTTATGAAGAGGCCGTGCGGTCGATGACGTTCCTCTCGTACCAACCAAGCTCGCCGGGCCAAGGTCAGGCGTTATTGGCCACGCCGAGTTCGTCTTCAACTCCGATCCGTCGGCGTTCCAAGGGCGAACTAATCGGCCCAACGCTCCGCCGTGTATAGACGGAACCCGGTTGGACTATTATCCAAGGCGAACTCGATTTGGAAGGCGTATAGACATAGACGGAGCGATTGGGCGACGCGTGACATGCTCGGTTCAGGGAAGTTCCTAGGGTTCAGACTCAATTGATCCAATAGGCGACGACTGCGGCGATGTGGACGGCAGCCAAGAAGTTTCTGGCGA
>NZ_JCAMOQ010000160.1:0-1521 GCF_059512365.1 Bradyrhizobium sp. Ses1 | reverse complement strand
CTATGTTCGGCCTCCTGAGGTGACGGGCGGCCCGCCCCGCGGCAAGCTCCTATCGAGGGTTGCGCCGGATGGTCCGGCGCCGAGCCTCAAGCATGGGGAGCGGGCCTGATGAACGATAGCATTTTCGTGGGGCTGGATGTGCACAAGGCGACGATTTCGGTTGCGGTGGCCGAAGGAATGCGCGGCGGGGAAGTTCGTAACTTGGGGATCATCCCCAATCGCGCCGATCAGGTCGCCAAGCTGGCGAAGAAGCTTGGCAAGGGTGACCGGCAGGTAAGCTTTTGCTACGAAGCCGGTCCGTGCGGATATGGCCTGCATCGACAACTGACGGGACTGGGGCACAACTGCATCGTGGTGGCGCCCTCGCTGATTCCGATGAAGGCCGGGGATCGAGTTAAAACCGACCGGCGCGACGCGGCGCTGCTGGCCAAGCTGCACCGGAGCGGCGAGCTGACAGCGGTGTGGGTTCCGGATGCGCCGCATGAGGCCATGCGCGACTTAGTGAGAGCCCGCGCCACGGCGATGCGTGTGCTCGGCAAGGCGCGGCAACATCTCCAAGGCTTCCTGCTGCGACATGGGCGCATCTATGCCGGCAAGAAGGGCTGGACCCTGGCTTACCGTCGCTGGCTCACCACGGTGCGCTTCGATCACCCGGCGAGCCAAATCGTTCTGCAGGACTACATTCATGCCGTGACCGACGCTGAGGCCCGTGTGGACTGCTTGACCAAGCGGATCGAAGAGCTGGCGCCACAATGGTCGATGACACCATTCGTAGAGGCCGTGCAGGCCATGCGCGGCGTCGCCTTCATCGTTGCCGTGACTGTGGTTGCTGAGGTCGGCGACTTCTCCCGCTTCGACAATCCCCGCCAGTTGATGGCCTTTCTCGGTCTCGTGCCGTCGGAGCATTCGAGCGGCGCCACCATCCGACGTGGCGGCATCACCAAGGCCGGCAACGCTCTGGCCAGGCGGGCTCTGATCGAGGGGGCATGGACCTATCGCATGCAAGCCCGCGTCAGTCGCAAGCTCCATGACCGTAACGAGCGCCTGCCTCAAACTATCCGCGATATCGCCTGGAAGGCCCAGGTCAGGCTGTGCGCCCGCTATCGCCGCTTGTCGGCCGCCGGCAAACCCAAGGTGATCGTCACCACCGCCATTGCACGCGAGATGGTCGGCTTCCTGTGGGCGATCACTCGTCAAGTACAACTCGGGTCGGCCGCCTGAAAGAAGGCTGCGCCACCATATCAATATCGGTGCCCAGGGCAGGAGGCAGGGCGCGGTGGGGAATCCTCGTGGCCTGTTATGAGCCGGCATTGCCGACGCTCGCCCCCTAGACCGAGGCAGCCCCAAGACGAAACCACGGTCATGCGGTAGCCAACCCGCGCATGAGAGCTTGATCAACCGTCGTCTTTGGCCCTGCCTCCTACCGTGGACACCTTCAAAGTCCAGCGCCCGGGCGCTTGAGCCGGGAGCGGCTCCGCTTGATCAAGTTACTTGACTGCGAACATGAGAGCAGGCTGTTGA
>NZ_JCAMOQ010000159.1:0-1552 GCF_059512365.1 Bradyrhizobium sp. Ses1 | reverse complement strand
CGCTCGTAGTGCCGACTAGTTGTGAGACCAGCTTCCTCGCTCCCCTCGCTAGGGAGCAAAATAGATGAGGCAATAGGCGCTCTCATCCTGATTGTCGCGCCATAATGCGCAGCTCGACGGTGCTTGGCCCGGGTCTCCAGCTCCGGTCGCGGTAGCAATTGCGCTGGACCAGCCGCTCCGGGCTCTTCTCGCCGTAACCGCCCCGGTCAGGCCCTCGACCTCGAGCTCCATCAGCCGCTGCGCGGCAAAGCCGATCATCTCGCGCAACAGATCGGCATCAGGGGCCTTCTCCACGAGCGCGCGAAGGTTCATCATCTCGTCGGTCATCGTGGTTCCTCGAATCAGGTTGTTGTCAGCAACACGACCCTACCGGCGAATCGCCGGTGACCACCGCAAAGCCGTCCACCCGCTACGGCGCTATTTGACGGCGCGCGGGCGGACGGCTCTGCTCTACGAACTACACCACTCTCGCGGACACGACCCATCGCCGCCGTCGAGCTGTTAATTTTGGACAATTGAGGCCTCCAAGCAATCGACGCCAATGCCCGTCATTATCTGCTCGAAATCCTTGAAGACCGCTACGGCCGTCGATCAACGCTCGTCACTAGCCAGCTTCCAATTGCCAAATGGCATGAGCTCATAAATGACCCAACTTACGCTGATGCCATACTTGATCGCCTGCTTCACAACGCTCACAGGCTGGAACTGAACGGTGACTCCATGCGTCGTCCGCCGGTTCTTCCTCGGCCTTGATTACATCGCCGGCCGATGAAGACCGAGACTGCAGCCCGCGAAGCTAACCGGCCGCTACGGCACTGTTGGGGGGGCGCGTCCAGTCAGCTTCGCTCCGTCGATCGACACCATCAAACATGAGACGTGATCTCTTCGGCAGCCGCTTGATCACGGGCTAACCATAGTGCCAATTGCCTTTAACGATCGGGTGCTTCACATGCGCGCGATCAGATTGGAATAACTGCGCGCGATCATTGGAATCCGCATACGCGCGGGATGACAGGCCGTTTGGCGGCAGCGGTCCGCCGATGGTGGCTTATCGCTTCGAGGACAGCCGCGCCGGCGAATGCGTCGAGCGCCATCTGACGGGCTTTGCGGGCATCCTTCAGGTCGACGGCTATGCCGCCTACAATCGGCTCGCGAGGTCGGCGGGCGCCAATGAGGGCGTGACACTGGCGGCCTGCTTTGCCCACGTCAGGAGGCGCTTCTACGAACTGCACATCAACGAGAGCTCGCACCTGGCGACGCAAACCATTACGACCATGGCCGGACTGTGGGAGATCGAGGCCGAGATCCGCGGTAGCTCGTCTGAGGCGCGGATGAACGCACGCCAGGAAAGGTCCGCCGCTATCGTCGCGGCGCTCTTCGATCTGTGGGAAAAGGAGCTGCCCCGCCTGTCCGGTAAATCCAAGCTCGCGGAGGCAATCCGCTATGCCACATCCAGGCGCATCGCTCTCGAGCGCTCCCGGACGGTCACTTCAAATTCCCCCACCTGTGGTCGCGCAAACTCCCCCACTTGTGGAGCAGGACGAGAGGTTAT
>NZ_JCAMOQ010000158.1:0-1568 GCF_059512365.1 Bradyrhizobium sp. Ses1 | reverse complement strand
CATCGGCAACAGACCAGCTTTGGTGCGTTCCTTCTTCAAGCATCCAGATGTCGCCTATATTTCTGACCTATGAGTAAACCGCGCGACTGTGCACGCCTGTTGACCGCGAAAGGTGAGCATCAAACGCCGAGGCGACGCTACGCACCAGGAATTCCGATCCTTCGCTGACGGTTAGTCGACCTTGAGATATCGTCGCAACTCCGTCGGCTAAAAGCCGGTCGATGCGGCCGCGGTCGACGACTGCTGTCCGTGGATCTCGACCATGGATGCGGGATATCTGCTCCAGGTCAACGGTCAAATCGCACATGATTCGCTGAATGATATCAGCGCGGAAAAGATCATCCTCGGTGAAAGCATAACCCTTCACCGCGGCTAGCCGGCCCTCCGCGATCCGGTCCAGGTAGTCGCGGATGTCCACCACGTTCTGGACAAAGCCGTATGGCATGCGACCGATCGCGCTCGCCCCGAGGCCGATGAGTGTATCAGCGCCGTCATCGGTGTAGCCCTGGAAATTGCGCCGCAATCGGCCATCGCGCTGCGCCGTCGCGAGCGCATCGTCTGGGAGCGCGAAGTGATCCAACCCGATGCGAACATACCCGGCATCCTGAAGGGCTTCCGCGATGCTCTCGGACTGAACGTGTCGCTCGACACTGTCAGGTAAGCTCTCCTGCGCGAACTTGCGCTGATGCTTCTTGAATGACGGGACGTGCGCGTAGCCGAAAACCGAAAACCGGTCGGGGCGCAATTCGACGCACTTGGCAATGGTGTCTAGACAAGAGCTTACCGTCTGAAAGGGGAGACCATAGAGAAGGTCGAAGTTGATCCCCCGCACACCTGCCCGGCGTAGCCTTTCGACTGCAGCTGCCGTCTGCTCGAAGCTTTGCAATCGATTGATTGCGCGCTGCACTCTCGGGTCGAAGCTCTGAATTCCGAGGCTCGCGCGGGTGACCCCGCAGTATTCTAAAGCCTGCGTCAGGTCGTTGGTCAGGCTTCGCGGATCGACCTCAACGGCGATCTCGGCATCCGGGAGTACGAAAAAGACATAGCGGAAGACGTCAGTGAGATCAACGAGCAGTTGCGGAGCCATAATGGTCGGAGTGCCTCCGCCGAAGTGCAGATGCGCGACCGGCAGGCTTTTCTCTATCGTGTCCGCGACTAGTAGCGCCTCCCGACGCAAAGCTGCGACGAAGGCGGCGATCGGCTCGTCGTGCTTGGCCACCGACGTATGGCATCCGCAGTACCAGCACATTGAGCGACAGAAAGGTATGTGGAGATAGAGCGAGATGGGTCGGTGGGTCGAAACCGATCTGAGCCAATGGCGATACACCTTCTCGCCAATTGCAGAAGAGAAGTGCGGGGCTGTTGGATAGCTGGTGTACCGTGGGAGCTTGCCTTGTCCGTAGATGTCGGCCAAATCCGATCGCATATTCGAGTTCCCCCGGTTCCTAGCCACATAACAACTTTGCCGCTGACCGGACTTTGCGCTGGGTCAGAGCCGGCCTCAAGAATCTGAACAAGGCGATAAGTGGAGTTTCTGCCTGACAGCGGGCACGCTGTGTCCCGCGAAT
>NZ_JCAMOQ010000157.1:0-1692 GCF_059512365.1 Bradyrhizobium sp. Ses1 | reverse complement strand
CGAGACTGGGCAAGTAGTGACAGCTATCGGAGGGAGCCGAGGGCGAAGCGCCTGGTCAGGAACTGGACCGCTACATTTGACCAGAATGCTTCGAGAAAGGTCCCGAGGCGGCCTGTAGCGAGGTGTTGGACGGCGAGAGGCGATCGGAGGGCCTGTGCAACGCGGGCCAGGAAGCCCTCGAAGCCGAGTATATTGAGCACACGGGTCAAATTGTAGCAAAGCGCCATTAGGCTCCATTCGCCGCGGACCTTGTTGAAGCCACGAAGCAGGAAGTGACGGTATCCGGCGCGGCATTTGAGAGTGCCGAAGGGATGCTCGACGATAGCGGACCGGCGTCGCATCAACTCACGCGCACCTTCCATCCGTGCACGATGACGTTCGAGGACATCTTCGTGCTCCCAACGCGCGATGATCCTCGACTTTGCCTTCGGGGAGAGACAACGCTCTCTGAGCTGGCATGTCTTGCAAGTTGCGCTGCTGCTGGCGTAGCGGATCTCGGTGCGACCGCTTGTGTTCTGCCAGCGTCGCTCCATCGGCTGCAGCAGCTTACCGGCCGGACAAGTGTAGGCATCGACGGCACCGTCGTAGGTGAAGTCATTGAGGCTGAAGCGGCCCTGCTTGGCAAGCCGGCCTGCCGCTGCGGGCACTGGCACATAGGCTGTGATGCCATCGTCCTCGCATGCCTTCAGTTCGAGACTGCTGTAATAGCCTTCGTCGGCCAGCGCCTGAAGCGTCTTGGCGTCGAGGGCCTGCTTTGCCGCTTTGCCCATCGCATGGAGCTGACGCACGTCGCTGCTGTCGTTCACCACCTCGCTCTCGACAATGAGCTTGTGCTTGTCATCGACAGCGATCTGCACGTTGTAGCCTGCGACACTCTGGCCATTCTTGACCAGAAGCCGGGCGTCCGGATCGGTGAGCGACATCTGCGTCGCGCCGCTCTCTTCCAGCTTGGCGAGGTCGCTCTGCGCGCGCGAGCGCTTGGCCATCAGCGCCGCGACCTTGGCGCCAACATCGTTGCCATCGTCACCCCCGCCATGGCCCGGGCCGTCAGTGCGATCCGTCCTGGCTTCCACTGCATCGTTGTTCTCAAGAGACTTGCCGTAAGCCTCGATCTCCAGGTCCAGTTTGGCGATCTGTTCGGCAAGCCTCTTGCGCGTGAAGATCGAAGCTTTGCTGGCGTCGCCGTGGAAAAAAGAACCGTCGATCGCGACCACACCGCCGCCAACCAGACCAAGCTCACGCATGACCAAAACGAAGCTGCGGTTGGCCGCCTTCAAAGCAGCCCAATTTGCCTTGCGGAAGTTGGCGATCGTCCGATAGCCTGGCTTCAGGTTTTTGAGCAGCCAGATCAGCTCCAGATTGCGGCACGCTTCCCGTTCCAGCCGACGCGACGACCTGATCTGGTTGATGTAACCGTAAAGATAGAGCTTCAGCAGGTCGGCGGGATCATACGGTGGCTGCCCCACCTCGTCGGCGGTACGGTCCGCATGGCGGAAACCCAACTTGGCAAGGTTGAGCGCGCCTACAAAGCTCTCGATTGCCCGGACCGGATTGTCTGCCCCGACATAGTCATCAACCCGCGGGGGAAGCAGGCTGGCTTGATCCCGGCTCTCGCCGGCTTTGAATGCGCGATTCGTCATCAGCCAAATCGTACATCAACTCCAGGAAAAGCCGAGTTCTTGCCCAGCCTCG
>NZ_JCAMOQ010000156.1:0-1735 GCF_059512365.1 Bradyrhizobium sp. Ses1 | reverse complement strand
ATGAGGCAATAGGAGGTCTCTCGGGAACATCGCTAGATGCGGCAATACGTCTTCCCACCGAGATTGTCGCGCTATACGCTGGGGCCAAACGAAACCTCATCGAGTGTGCCTCGCAACTGCAGAATAGTTTCTTCTAATGCCGAGTGGTGCCTGGCCTCGACTCCGATAAGAGGCTTGGTGTGTACGACGCGCTAGCGCCCGATTCCTCTCCCCTTGAAAGCGACCGGACAACGTCCACCGAGCCACGTCTGCTCGAACGTGAGCTGAGATGCCGGTCAATCACGTGGAGCTCTCAATCAGCAACCCTCCGCAAAGGAGAGCGCCAGGACAGGTCACGGCCTGTGTAGTTCCCGTCGTCAGGGTCACGCGCCAGGATGATGCCAGCGCTCGCAAGAGTAATGGAGCCGTTAGGCCAAGGTCGGACCCGCTATATATAACTGCGGGAAACAGGCGACATCGATCCTCGTGGGAGCGACGCCGGCAAAGCTGCCGTCGGGACTCGCCATCGGTTCTAAGATCGCACAACTTAGCTGATGGGCCTCGGCCGGCTGCATCGGCAATGGGCAATTTGCGATAGCCCGGATGGCACCGCTTGGACCAACCAACGAGGCCAGAAATGATGAAGACGGTGTGCACCTGGCGGCTTGCCGGTCGCAAATCGCCTTGCCCTGCGGGCGCCGTCCGAAAGTAAACGCGCCTCTTGTCTAGAACCCGCCAAGCTGTTGCGAATGCGACAATCGCGCGCGAAAAAAAATCCGCGATTTGCGGCTGGCTCAAATCCTGCATTGCGCTAGATGGCAGTAGGGCCAAGCCGGTCGAAGACCTCCGAAGTTGCAGGCGAAGGGAATCGCGAGCTTGCAGAGCACTCGAACCTATAGGGTTCTAAGCTCTCAACGCATTTCCACTCGTGCTTCGTTACGTTGCGACCGGTTCTCTTCGCACGGCTTTCGACAGAGGTGTAATCATGCAATCTGCGCCCAGAGAGAACGAAGCGATCAAGATCGTCTCCCCTGAGAACCGATCAAGGGTCAATGCCATCCTGACGACGGCTTTTACGATGTGTCCGTTGTTGAGGTGGCTCTATCCCGAGCCGGAGCGCTACTTGCGCCATTTCGGCGGATTCATCGAGTATTACTGCGGCGATCCATACACCAATCGAAGCGGCGTATATTTCGATAACGGCGACAAAGGCGCGCTTCTGTGGCAGACCGATAAAATGCATCGAGACGACGCGCGGATGATGAACTTCCTGCTCGGGAGCGTTCCAGAGGACCGGCGCGCGGAAACCGAAAGCTTATTCGAGGAGTTCGGCAAATATCATCCGCAGCAGCCGTATTGGTATTTCACCATGCTTGGCATCGATCCCATGCACCAGCGAGCCAAGCTGGGGGACCGTCTATTCCGATACGGCCTCGCGATTTCCGACGAGGCGAAAGGACTGGCATATGCGGAGGCCACTAGCGTTCACTCGGTTCGGCTGTATGAACGCATGGGATGGAAAATCATGGGTGAGGTGCAAATCGGTAGTTCGCCGCCGGTTTTCCCGATCCTGCGCCATCCCAATTGAATGCGGCACAGCTGCCAGCCTTCATGCAGCACGCCTTGCCCGCTCGCCGACCGAAGGGCTCATAGCCCAATCATTCTGCCGAGACTCATCATGCTAGCCCGCATTTCTCACGGTGTTGAGGCGCATCGGGGCGCGAATCAGCGAAAGTTCTTTTGCGAGAAGGACTTT
>NZ_JCAMOQ010000155.1:0-1817 GCF_059512365.1 Bradyrhizobium sp. Ses1 | reverse complement strand
GACCGCTTCCTCTCCCCCTTCATCGCCGCCGAGCGCGGCTACATCGACGACGTCATCATGCCGCATTCGACAAGGCGCCGGATCGCGCGGGCGCTGGCGATGCTCAAGGACAAGAAAGTCGAGATCCCCGTGAAGAAGCACGACAATCTGCCGTTGTGATGATGCCGTAGGGCGGATTAGCGTCAGCGTAATCCGCCATCTATGCTCGCGGTTATGTTGCGGTGGATTACGCTGATGCTAATCCGCCCTACAAAATGTACGGAGGATCACATGCCCACTGCGTTTTTCATCGTCCGTGCCACCGTCTCCGACCCCGCGAAACGCGCTGCCTTCGACGCCTGGTATTCGCGCGCGCATTTGCCGGATGCGCTGAAATCGTTCCGGGCGCAGAAGGCGTGGCGGCACTGGAGCGCGACCGATCCGTCGCAGCATCTGGCGACCTATCAGTTTGCCGACCAGGCCTCGCTAGAGCGTGCGGTTGGTGGCGAGGAGATGAAGCGGCTGATTGCCGACTTCAACCGCGATTGGCCTGACGTCACGCGGACGCGTGAGGTGCTGGTGTTGGCGGAGGAGATTGCGGCCTGATCGCCGCGTCGCGCCTACGCCGCCTTGCCCTGGTTCTTGAACATCTCCGCCGCGCGCTTCTTCAGTTCGTCGGGTGCGACGTCCTCGATGTGTGTGCCGAAGAACCAGCTATTGCCGGCGACATCCTTCACGCCCCCGGTGCGGTCGCCGTAGAATTGGTCCGCCGGCTCCATGATCGAGGTCGCGCCGGCCTCGATGGCGCAGCGGTAGGCGGTGTCGACGTCGGGCACGTAGAGATAGAGCATGGCGGGCATGGCCTTGGCGTGCTCGCAGGCATCGGCAATCATCACCATGGAATCGCCGATCCTGAGCGTCGCGTGCATGATCGTGCCATCGGGCCGCAGGGTCGGCTCGTGGTGCTTTCGGGCACCCAGCGCCTGCTCCAGGAAGCTGATGATCTTCTCGGCACCCTCCACGATAAGATAAGGCGTCACGGTGTGAAACCCGTCTGGAGTCGGTCGCGCCTTTGCCGCCATGGCGTTCTCCTTCGGAATTGGAGCTGACCCGGTTAACGCCGAGCGTCCATTTTGGTCGCATCGTGCCGGCAAAAAAAGATCGTGGCGAGTCCGCGGATGCAGAGGCGCGCGCGATTGCCGCGGCGCTTTTTGTCGCGCCCAGCGCACGCGCAAAGTTCAGCGGGCATTCATCTCACGGCGGCAACACTGTTCGAGCATCACATGCTGAGCAAGAAAAGGACAATGTTCATGGAACGCCGCCACTTTTTGAAGATTGCATTGGGCGCTGCCGCAGGTGTGGCAACCTTTGCTGCAACCGCGCAAGCCGCGCCGATGATGCCACTAAGCGAAGACGCGCGGCGGCCTTCCAGCCCGGATGCCCATCCTGCGGTTTCCACCGGCGATGAAGTTGAAAAGCTCAAGCCCGAACAGGTGCAATGGCATGGCGGTCACGGGCATCGCGGTCATGGGCATGGAGGTCATGGACATCGTCGCCACTGGCATCCTCACCGGGGCTGGCGCCATCGCCATCGCCACTGGCACCGTCGGCACTGGCGTCGCTGGTGAGGCCAATCTAGTCTAGCAGGCCCACTAATCGAAAAAGGGCAGGGACCGCGAGCCGCAGTCCCTGCCCACTGTTGTTTGGCCACTAAAGTTTAGCGCGCTCTGCTCGGCCATCTGATTGGCCGAGCTTTGTTCGACTAGGTCGCGTGGACAGTTATCTTAGCCAGAGCAGAGTTGCGGCGATAGCGACGACAGCGAAGTAATTTCGTGCGG
>NZ_JCAMOQ010000154.1:0-1861 GCF_059512365.1 Bradyrhizobium sp. Ses1 | reverse complement strand
AATAACCTCTCGTCCTGCTCCACAAGTGGGGGAGTTTGCGCGACCACAGGTGGGGGAATTTGAAGTGACCGTCCGGGATCTCTATGTCGTCAATTTCGGCAAGCAGGGCACGATCGGCAAGCTCGCGCCCGGCGCTGCCGCGTCCGAGAAGTTCATCGATCTTCCTGAAGGCAGCGTGCCCAGCTCCATTCGCTTCGGCCGCGACGGCACAATGTTCATCGCCGATTACAAGAAGCACAACATTTTTGCGGTTAAGAAAGGCAGCACGCAGCCAGAGGTCTGGTTTCATTCCGATCAGATGAACCAGCCCAACGACATGACTATCGCCCATGACGGTACGATCTACGCGAGCGATCCCAACTGGAAGGGACGCACCGGACAGATTTGGCGGATCGCGATGGCCCCTAATGGATTGGTACAGGGCCACGTGATGACCGCGCCGCGCGCCATGGGCACAACGAACGGCATCGATCTTAGCCCTGATGAGAAGACTCTCTATGTTGGAGAATCCTCCAACGGTCAGATATGGGCTTATGACCTTCGCGGAAACGATCTGGCCAATGCGAGGCTCGTCAAGACATTCGATCGCGACACGATCGATGGGGTGCGTGCGGACGTTGCGGGTAAGCTGTTGATAGCCCGTATCCTGAAGGGTTCGATTGCAGTCCTGACCCGAGACGGCACAGTCCAGAAAGAGATCGCGCTAAAAGGCAAAGAGCCGTCAAACCTCGCCTTCGGTGGTAAAGACGGCAAAACGATTTTCGTCACGCAGCGGCAGGGCGGCTTCATCGAATCCTTCCGCACGGACCAGGAAGGACGCGAGCATTGCCTGCAAAAAACTGATTGCTAGAGATGGCAATGGCTAACGGCGGCGCTCTTCAAGATCGGGATGCGCAAGCTCGAGTGCCACGCCCGCAATCCCACCATGATGACGGCAATGTTCGTGCCCTCGACGGAGTTCGGCCTCGCGCTTGCTCTGGCCGGCACGCCGGCGACAAGCGCCCTCGGGGAATTCGATTGCGTGAGCGGCGCCGCATCACCCAATCGATGTTTGATGTCTTGACCCAGCTTCAGGGGCTTGCGCGGGCACGCCGGCGTGATCGAGCCCGACCTCGCTGACCTGACAAAGCCGAACCGGTACATGCTCCTGCTGCGCTCCCAGCTTCGTGCGCAAAAGCCCAAGATCTTGAAGAGAGGCCCGCCGGCACGGGCTGGCGATCGCGCCCATGCCGGAACAACATGAGCTCAAGGCCGTCAAGGCGATTGGTCTGCGCGAGGTCGTGCTGGTCGGGCGTCGAAGACATCCCGTCGCTGTCGCTAGTGCAACGCGCGGGGGCGGCGCCGGTGCGACGAGGCATTGGTCGGCCATGGCAATCATTCCATGTTCCCGGCGCAGGCGGCTGCGCCGAGTGCTCACAGTTTTCTAAGCCGCGATGCGCCTCAGGATATCGGCGTGGGCGCCGTTGCTGGGCGGCGGCAACCTCAATCTCGGGCTGCTGCTGCCATTCTGCTGCCCCTCACGAGGATCAGGGCTGTTGCTAATCGTACTGCCGCGAGGCAATCGTGAGATCGTGGACCTTCTCCGCACCGCCCACCTTGATGTTCTAACAGTCATTGAGGTGTTGCGCCAATACTGGACGCCGATCCGAAATCCGCGCGCCCCGTCGGTCGTCGTGGACAGGCGAACCTCATACCGGATTGACCATTATTCGGCAGTATCGTTCCCGGATGCAAATGTCTGCGCAGGTCAATGCGACACGGGCAGACAACACTGCCGTCGACAACTAGTACCCGGAATCAGAGCTGAGTGATACGGCGCCCTGTGAAGCGGCGTTGACGGACCTTTTTCTTGGTCCAGACG
>NZ_JCAMOQ010000153.1:0-1906 GCF_059512365.1 Bradyrhizobium sp. Ses1 | reverse complement strand
CCACACCTGCTTGAGTTGCTGCGGGCCTGGTGGAAGGCGGCGCGGCCGCAGGGCTGGCTGTTCCCGGGCCGCGATCCGGCCCAGCCGATGACCACACGCCAGCTCAATCGCGCCTGTCACGCCGCCGCCCAGATGGCCGAGATCAACAAGCGCGTCTCGCTGCACACCTTGCGGCACAGCTTCGCCACCCACCTCTTGGAGCAGAACATCGACGTCCGCGTCATCCAGGTGCTGCTCGGTCACGCCAAGCTCGACACCACGGCGCTCTATACCCGCGTCGCCACCAAGACGATCAGCGAGGTCATGAGCCCGTTGGAGCACATCGCGCTCAAGCTCAAGGAGATCCGGCCGCCCGGCTGACGCACGCGTGTCGCGCCCAGCCTTGGAGGTTGCGGACATCTTCCGCAACCATGGCCCGGCATGGCGTCAATCCCATGCCGGCCATGTCAGCCTCGACCAGATGAAGGTGATGTCGGCGATCGAGCGCTGCCGCACGGCGGCCCTCGGCGGCCATGTCGCGCGCTGCGCGGACTGCGCCTATACGACCATCGCCTACAACTCCTGCCGCAACCGGCACTGCCCGAAGTGTCAGGGCGCCGCCGCCAAGGACTGGCTCGCCGACCGCGAAGCCGACCTATTGCCGGTGCCGTACTATCATGTCGTGTTCACGCTGCCTGCGGCCATCGCCGACATCGCCTACCAGAACAAGGCCGTCCTCTACGACCTGCTGTTCAAGGTCTCGGCCGAGACCATGCTGACGATCGCCGCCGATCCGAAGCATCTGGGGGCCAGGATCGGCATCACCTCCGTGCTGCACACCTGGGGCTCGGCGCTGACCCATCATCCCCATGTGCACATGATCGTGCCGGGCGGCGGCATCTCGCCTGACGGCCAGCGCTGGGTGTCGTGCCGGCCGGGCTTCTTCCTGCCCGTGCGCGTACTCTCCCGCCTGTTCCGGCGAGTGTTCCAGGAGAAGCTCGTCGCGGCCCACCAGGCCGGCCGCCTGAGCTTCTTCGGCGATCACGCCCATCTCGCCGAGGCGCAATCCTTCGCGGCTTATCTCGCACCGCTGCGCAAGGCCGAATGGGTTGTCTACGCCAAGCGGCCGTTCGGTGGGCCAGAGGCAGTGCTGGCTTATCTGTCGCGCTATACCCACCGCGTCGCCATCGCCAACAGTCGCTTGATCGCCTGCGACCAGCAGGACGTCACCTTCAAGTGGAAGGACTACCGCGTCGCGGGCCGCGATCGATACAAGCAGATGACACTCGAGACCTTCGAGTTCATCCGCCGCTTCCTCATCCACGTGCTGCCCAAGGGCTTGCATCGCATCCGCCACTACGGCCTGTTCGCCAAAGGCGCTTGCGCCGGCAACATCGCACGCGCCCGTGAGCTGCTTGCCATTGCAAAACCTGAAGGTCGGCCCACCGCGGCCGCCGTCGATCCCAGCAAGCCGGCTTGTCCATGCTGCGGCGGTCGCATGATCATCATCGAAGTCTTCGCGCGCGGTGCAATGCCACGGCATCGGCCGACAGCTCCAACGAACCACATCAGGATCGACACCTCTTGACCGTGCCGCAATCCCGCAAATCCGCTCGCCGCGCTCGCTGGCCCTCGACCGGCCACGGCAGAGCGCGCCCAGATATCCACCAGCCGTCGCAAATCGTCGGACAACTTGTCGAGTTCAAGGCCATCCGCCGCGCATTCGTCAGCGACTTCACCGTCGCGCAACTCGTTGGGCCGACTCGATCTCAATCAACGAGCTCGCCCGCGGCGCTCAAATCCCCATAACGCCTGCCGCACCGCCTTACGTTCTCACGCGCGGTTTCCTCCCTTGGAGGCTTTCGGACGCCGGCCGCCGAATACGCCGCGCCCTCCCTCAAGCGGCCGGCATCCGAAACCCTTCACA
>NZ_JCAMOQ010000152.1:0-2147 GCF_059512365.1 Bradyrhizobium sp. Ses1 | reverse complement strand
GGGATTGAACGAAGCCGCTGGCGCGGCATTTGAGGAGAGGTAGTAACGGCCGCCTCCTGTCTGAGAGGATCGAGGGTTTTCAGAGCCCAACCCTTCAGACAGGAGTTTTCCGATGGCCCAGGTGAGCCCTCTCCGCCGCCGCATGATCGAGGACATGACGGTCCGCAACTTGTCGCCGGCGACGCAGCGATCATATCTGAACGCGGTATCGAAGTTCAGCCGATATTTTGGCCGATCGCCCGACCATCTGGGCTTGGAGGATGTCCACGCGTTCCAGGTTCATCTGGTGGCGACGGGGATATCATGGCCTGCGCTTAATCAGATTGTCTGTGCGTTGCGCTTTTTTTACGGCGTGACGCTCGGCCACAACACGATCCCGGAGCGCATCGCCTACGCGCGGGAGCCACGCAAGCTGCCGGTCGTGCTGAGTGCCGACGAGGTGGTGAGCTTTCTGGAGGCGATCCCGAGCCTGAAGAGCCGCATAGCGTTGACAACAGTCTATGCCACCGGATTACGCGTGTCGGAGGTGGTTTTCCTCAAGGTCGCGGATATCGACAGCCAGCGGATGGTAATCCGGGTCGAGCAGGGCAAAGGCGGCAGGGACCGTTACGTCATGCTCTCGCCGCAGCTTCTGAAGATTCTCAGGGCCTATTGGCGGCTAACCCGACCGACACGCTGGCTATTTCCCGGCCGCGACAGTGAGCGGCCGCTTGATGCGACCGTGCTGCACGCGGCCTGCCGCTCGGCCCACATCGCAGCCGGTCTGAACAAGCGCGTGACGGTGCACACGCTACGGCACAGTTTTGCGACCCATCTTCTGGAGAACGGCGCCGACATTCGTGTCATCCAGGTGCTGCTCGGCCATGCCAGCCTGCAAAGCACGGCACGCTACGCCCAGGTTGCGACCAAAACGATCAGCCAGACCCCGAGTCCGCTTGACCGGCTGCGATTGGAGATCGTTCCACCCGGCTGATCGGGCATCATGGGTCCGGCTTTGGAGGTGGCGGACATCTTCCGCCGCCACGGCGAAGCTTTTCGACAGGCGTATGCCGGTCATCTCGGTCGCGTCGAGCGGCGCGTGATGGGCGCCATCACCGCGTGCCGGACAGCAGCGCTCGGCGGCCATGTCGAGCAATGCGACGACTGCGGTGCGACACGCATCGCCTACAACTCCTGTCGTAATCGGCATTGCCCGAAGTGCCAGGGCGCGGCACGCGCGCAATGGCTCGCCGAACGGCAAGCCGACCTCCTTCCCGTACCGTATTTCCACGTCGTCTTCACCTTGCCAGCCCCAGCCGGAGAGATCGCCTTCCAGAACAAGGTCGTCGTCTATGCCATCCTGTTCCGCTGCGCCGCCGAGACGCTCGCCACCATCGCGGCCGACCCCAAGCACCTCGGCGCCCAGCTCGGCGTGACTGCCGTCCTCCATACCTGGGGCCAGACCCTGCAACACCATCCGCATGTCCATTGTGTCGTGCCTGGTGGTGGACCTTCGCCCGACGGCACACGCTGGGTCGCTTGCCGGCCCGGCTTCTTCCTGCCGGTCCGCGTGCTCTCTCGGCTGTTCCGCCGCCTGTTTCTGCAAGAGCTGCAAGCTGCCTTCGCCGCTGGCCAGTTGGGCTTTTTTGGTGATCTCGCCCATCTCGCCGATCCCGCCGCGTTCACCAAGCGGCTTGATCAGCTTCGACGGACCGACTGGGTCGTCTACGCCAAGCCGCCATTCGGCGGGCCCGAACAGGTGCTGGCTTATCTCGGCCGCTATACGCATCGCGTCGCCATCGCCAACAGTCGGCTGATCTCACTAGCCGATGGCAAGGTGAGCTTTTCCTGGAAGGACTATCGGCAAAATCGCAAAGCCAAGGTGATGACGCTTGATGCCGGTGAGTTCATTCGTCGCTTTCTCCTGCACGCCCTGCCGGACGGCTTCCACCGCATCCGCCACTATGGCTTCCTCGCCAATGGCGGACGCAATGATAAAATCGCCCTTTGCCGTCAACTCCTTGCTGTCCGCAACGCTCCGGCTGATCAACAAGCCGGCGGCGATCCCCTCGTCAAATGCGAGATCCCCGTCTGCCCACATTGCGGCGGCACCATGCGGCGCATCGACGTCGTCCCGCGAGCCTGCGCGCGCGACCATCCGTTTCGTT
>NZ_JCAMOQ010000151.1:0-2218 GCF_059512365.1 Bradyrhizobium sp. Ses1 | reverse complement strand
ATTCATTAGAGCAGATATTCGCCATGGCTGTGGGGACGGGAATCGTTGCCTTCTTTACGGCCTATATCGGTTGGAATTGGCAAGCGTTCAGGTAACAACTTATTCTGCGATGAAGGCATCTTACCGAAAGTGGTCCATGCCCGATTTGTGTAAAGATCTATATATTCGCGGGCGCATTGTTAGATGAGCCTCCGCCCCCATGGCATGAGTTTGCAAAACGTAGGAGACACCACGATTCAATTCGTCGTCGTCGAGAACAATACCAGGCTGTAACTCCAATGAGTCAGACCGCATGCCCGAAAGCAATTGTGGGGCGCTCTCAATAACTGACGGCAGGGACCAAGCCGGGCTCACTTTTCGGGTTGCAGGTAGCGAATCGTTTGCTGAAACGACTGCTGTTGGCCCAGGCTGTGTGAAAATCACGCAACTTAGGGCGCACTGGCGCATTTCGCGGCCGCCGAACTTCTAATTCGGTGGAATCGACCTCTCATCTCGGTGGCAATCGGGAGCTTCATGTAGGCGCTGATTTGGTCGCGCAGAGGCCGGCCTCACGCCCGCATCGCTTCCAGCAATCCACCTACGCCCATGATCGTCATCACGCGCTTCATGTTGTAGGCGAGCACGGTGAGCGCCATCTCAGCACCTTCGGCAGCTTTTTCGTGAGAAAGTGCGTTGCTCCCATC
Source organism: Bradyrhizobium sp. Ses1 (assembly GCF_059512365.1). Taxonomy (NCBI): domain Bacteria; kingdom Pseudomonadati; phylum Pseudomonadota; class Alphaproteobacteria; order Hyphomicrobiales; family Nitrobacteraceae; genus Bradyrhizobium; species Bradyrhizobium sp. Ses1. The sequence goes on along the minus strand of NZ_JCAMOQ010000151.1, from coordinate 1,535 downwards.
CAACACTTCATCGTGCCGAACGGATGCTCCGCTGTCTGACGGCGGACCCCCATTGCATTGGGGTTGTGGTCGAGCCTCTCCTGAACTTTCTCCAGAATGGCCTCGTGCTCCCAGCGTGAGATGCGGCGCTCGGGGGCTGTCGTGCACTGAGCTTTTAGCGCGCAGGTTTTGCAGGTGCTTGTCCAATAGCGGCGCAGGGTCTTTCCGTCCTCTACGTTCGTATAGTGATAAGTTAGCCGCTCGCCGGCGGGACAGCGATAAACATCGTCGGCAGCGACATAGACGAAGTCCTGTTTGCCGAAGCGGCCAGCAGCTTTGGCGCCCGAAGTCATCGGCTTCGGCAACGTCACCGTGATGTCGGCTTCCGCGCAGGCCCTGATCTCCTCTCCATCGTAATAGCCGCGGTCTGCCACGACTTCGAGCGTCTCGACAGCCATCTCGTCGCGAGCCTGCCCGGCCATGTTAGCGAGTTGGTGGCGATCGGTGCCCACGTTGGTCACCTCGTGAGCCACGATGAGATAATGCTGCGTATCGACTGCAATCTGCACGTTTAGCCAACGATCCCGGTGTCCTTGCCGCTTGTCGCCATCGAGCGCGCGTCAGGATCGGTCAGCGAGATCTGCTTGTCCTCGCTCTTCATCATCTCCGCATTGATCGCATTGAGCCGGACGGTCTCCTCCTTGAGCTTCTCGATCTTGCCCTTCAACCTCGCAACTTTCGCCTCTGGCACTGCATCGCCGTGCCGATCGGCGGTCTCGAGCTGCGAGAGATAGCGGGCGATGCTCTCGTCGATCCGCTCCAAGCGCCGCTTCATCTTCGCCTCGGTGAAGTTCTTGTCCCGCGCAGTGACGGCCTTGAACTTCGATCCATCGATGGCGACGCTCGCTGCAACAAGCAGGTCAAGCTTGCGGCACAGCGCGACAAACTCGCGGCAGACCTCACGAATGGCCTTGCCATTGTCCTTGCGGAAATCTGCGATGGTCTTGAAGTCCGGCGCCAGCTGCCCGGTCAGCCAGATCATCTCGATATTGCGCTGGCATTCCCGCTCCAGGCGTCGGCTCGACGGCACACGATTGAGGTAGCCGTAGATGTAGAGCTTGAGCATCATGCCGGGATGGTAGCCGGGTCGCCCCGTGTCGAGCGGCTGGACGCCAACGAAGCTGAGCTTAGCCAGATCGAGCCCGTCGACGAACACATCAACCGCACGTACCGGATTGTCCTCGGCCACGTAGTCGTCGAGCAGTGCAGGAAACAACGTGCTCTGTCCGCGGTTCACCCCTTCAACAAAGCGCTTCATTAGATGCCCCCTGCAAACGCAGGGAATCTTATCGCGCGAATCACGGCAAACAGATCGTTTTCACACAGCCTGGGCCCTTGGCTGCCATCACGACCGCCGAAGAGTGGGTCAGCTACCGGGTGGAAAGCGGTCCAAAATGCGCTGGCCCGCCAATTCCGAATCTGTGAAGGGTTTCGGATGCCGGCCGCTTGAGGGAGGGCGCGGCGTATTCGGCGGCCGGCGTCCGAAAGCCTCCAAG
>NZ_JCAMOQ010000150.1:0-2317 GCF_059512365.1 Bradyrhizobium sp. Ses1 | reverse complement strand
GATAGAAAGGGATCAGGAGCGGTCAGTTTCCAACTAACAAACCGGTTCAAGCGGTCCCGCTCCGCGGGTCCATTTCACTGGGTACCTCCGGTCACAACCACAGTTTTGCCCTCGAAAGTGGATTGCACTATGTCACTCCTCTGATCGCGGTGGCTGCCGGAGGCACCGCCCCGGTGCGAGTGTTTTTGGTTGAATCCAGGTACGCTATTGGATCAACAGGTCGACCGAGCGACATTGAAGCTCGAATTGCCTCTACGACAGACAGCGTCGAAGCCGCGTCTTCCAAAGTAACTCTCGGATCACACTTCCCTTCAATCACGGAAAGAAAATGCTCCACTTCTTGTAACAGAGGATTGTAGAGAGCATTGCCTGCGGCGCCCGCGTAAATCGAGCTTTCCAGCCTTTGTGTCCATCCCTTTCGAGATCCGTTGGTCGACCAGATCTCTCCCGATGGAAAGAAAATTGCTCCACCTTCTCCAAACAGGAGATAGCAATCCTTGGGGTATGGAGGGAAAACACTATTCTCCGCGGCGTTGCTCTCATAGCTGAATGGTGAGGGGGTTAGGTCTGAATGGATAAAGGTGACGTAGCAAGTGCCCCCCGTCCTATTTTCGATTTTGGCCGTTATCGTATACGAATGACCGACTTCATCTTCCGCTAATTTCGTTTCTTGCGCGATGGCACTAACCTTGCGGATCGGACCAAGAAGATGCTGAAACGTATCTATCTCGTGCACAATATTAATCATTATCGTTCCACCGCCCGAAGAGGATTGAACGCGCCAAGCATCGAAATACTCGTCGGGTTTGCGAACCAACCATAGCGCAACAGCACGGTTGATTGGTCCCACTACATTCTTGTCAATCGCACTCTTCAGCCATCCAATTTGGCTTGAGAATCTGCGGTGATATCCAACCAAAACTGGTGTCCGACGTAGTTTGGCGGCCGATTGCAAAAGCCCAATCTCCGCCACATCTCGCGCCGCCGGCTTCTCAAGCAGAACGGGGACGCCCCTTTCAATACATTTCTCTGCTATCTGAGCCAGACAGTCAGTCGATGCCGCAACGATGACGCCATCCGGCTTCGCTTTATCGAGCAAAACATCGATAGACGTATAGACTTGCGCTCTAAGATGTTCAGCTTTTTGAGCATTCTTGGGTGGATCTTTAATGCATAATCCTGCCAGCGATGCTCTTCCGGTCGCCAGAACTTGCTGCGCCATAACGAATCCATGACCCAGACCGACAATCCCGATGCGCAATGCCTGGTGGCGCCTGGGCTCCCCTGGATTTCTCTTCTCATCTCCAAGTGCCGCACCTAAAACCATTGCTCGAAGCTCTTCCCCATTACTCATCCGAGCTTGATTCTTATTTGATCTCGCTCGGGAGTTACAATGATCTGAATCAACGGGCACGGCGCCACTGACAATTCGCCCAACGTTCACGGGCTTGGGCGATCCTAGGCGCGTCTTGCAATCTCTGCTCTTCCGAGTCTCGCCGACATGGTTGTTCGATCTCGGACAAAGCCCTCCAAGGGCGAGGCAGAAAGCGACGCCGTCGTGGATCGTTGATGGATGGCTGATGTCGGTATGCCGGCACTGAAGTGTCACTCTGAGCCCTAATGACCGCGTCTGACGTGGCCCCGAGTTCGATCCAGTCCTGAGCGCGGCCCCGGTTGTTGGATTGGCCTGGTTGGGCGGTGGGAGCGACGGGAGCTGGCGCAGAGACCGCGGCATAGCGCAGCGCCAGATCCCGTCGCGGTTGGCGAGTGAGGGCGAACTCGGGCGGCATCTTCCATCCGTGTGACAGTGGTCGTGCGTCGTTGTATTCGCCCCCCAGCATCCGAGCGTGCCGCGGGCCGTAGCCAGTGTCGATGCTAAGTCGACCCCTGACACCCGATCACGCCGTCTACAGCGTCCGCGAACAGCGTCTCGTTCACTGCTTGATGCTGCAGGCGACCTCTGATGGGGAAGACGGCCCAGCTCCGTCGGAACTGGCGATAGACCGCAATGCACGGAACCGGTAACAGGAGCTATTCACCAGGGAATTGGCGACAATTGGATTGGATAATTCGAAGTACGTATTTCACATCCCAGTTGATAGCCAAGGCCGTTGTTGGGTCTCACCTCAACGTCACTCAACAGCAAGACTGTTCTCGGTGAAAATGGCTGGAAGACTTTGATCGCCCCCCATTCCGGGAACTATTGCATTGCTACGGACGAGAACGCCGAGCGTTGGGCTGAATAGCCCTTGAGATAGATGTCCTCGTATTTGAGCGAGCGCCACAGCCGCTCGATGAACACGTTGTCCATCCAGCG
>NZ_JCAMOQ010000149.1:0-2486 GCF_059512365.1 Bradyrhizobium sp. Ses1 | reverse complement strand
GGGGTACCGGCCATCGAAGAAAAGCATCAAGCGCATGGTGGAAACCCTTCATGCGCTGACGGCTCGAACCGGGTTAGACACCACAGAGTTGGTGGCGAAGTTGAACCGCACGCTGCGCGGATGGGCGAACTACTTCAATGTAGGCACCGTCACCAAAGCGTATCGGGCGATCGACAACTACACCGCTGTGCGGTTGCGCCTCAAGCACAAGGTCAGGCGATACAAGGGCGGGACCTATCCACTCTCGCACCTTTACGGGCACTTTGGGCTCGTACGTCTAACCGCGCTTGGCCGCGACCGGCCGTGAGCGAAGGCGTGAGGTCTTGTCCGAGAGCCGGATGCGGGAGATCTGCCTGTCCGGTTCGACGAGCGGGATGTGGAAACGGAGTCACGGCTACACCACTAAGGCACCGCCAGACGAAAGGGGCGGGAACAGATATGTGTAGCCTAAAGCCACCGCGCCACATCTCGACTCCACCAGATTCGGAATTGGCGGACCAGCACATTTTGGACCGCTTTCGACCCGGTAGCTGACCTACTCCTCGCGTTCGCGATGGCAGCCAAGGGCCAAATTCAGAAGTCTTCGTGTGCAGGGCCGGACCCGTGCTTGTTCTCCGAGGAACCACTGCGTAACTCGTTCGTTGTGCTGGTCTTCCGCACAGCAAAAGGAACACCACCATGGATCGCGAACATGTGAAGGGCGCTGCCGACAAGGCAAAAGGCGCCATCAGAGAAGGTGCCGGTAAGCTCACTGGCGACAAGGAGATGGAAACCGAAGGCAAGATCGACAAGGCGAAGGGATCCGCACACAACGCGGCCGGAGATGTGAAGGATGCAGCGCGGGACGCCGCTGGCGCCCTCAAAAAATAAGCACAAGAGGGAAGACCAAGGCCTAGCCGCCTCCGGGCGGCCTTTTCTTTTGCCACAGGGCGGTCGGGCTGAGTGACGAAGAGCTTGGACGTGCCGCTATGCCCTTTTCGGGGCAGGAGGTGGCATTCCAAACGAAAGACGCCGCTAACTGCGGCGGCCTTACAATTGAGATACGAAAAGGGTAACGCATGCGATCAGCGTTGCCGTACTGAGGGTTACTACGACGAGAGCTTGTTCACTGCGGGCTTGCAAATCATCATCGTCCATTGATCCCAACGCCAGACCGCGCATCTGGTTTCGATGCATGGAGAAAGACTGTCTTGGTTATTTCGGTGGAGCTCAGCAATGGCCGGCCGAACGTACGTTTGGGGCAAAGTCTGAAGAACTCAGCGTGAGCAAATCTTGTCGGCCATGCCACGCCAAGCGGGACCTCGACGAGGGCCATTGCCACTTCGCCGATGGGGCCAGATGGTCCCGACGTTTCACCATACAAACAGTTGCTCTAGTTAATTCGAAATCAGGCCATTCACATTTTTAACATTGGTAGATGAACGGCTCGGGAAACCGACGGATGCGACTGGAGGCTGGGCGAGGTATGTCGCCTTTAGGGCCATTAACGGAAGTGCACTTCAACGGTCTGAGTTTAGCCGCCCCTGTCGCGCATTGCTTTGAACCGCGTCTCAACCCGCGACGTCAAACCCTAGGCTTATAAAGGAGCTCGACGTAGTCCGGTCTACCTTCCACATCGGACGTTGCAGCGCTCGTGGCAGATCGACGCAAAGGGGACGCTGCGCAGGTTCCTGGATCTCGTCCTGCTCCCGATGCTGTTCCGATCGCTCCTCGGGGAGAGCCCGAAGGACCTCAAGACGGAGCTGTCCGGCTGCGTGCGCGAACGGGTCGGCTTCTTTCTTGCGGCGTGCGAGACGGATTGGGGTGCTCTCGCAAGCTCACGACGGACATGATCGGCTTGGCGAGCCCGCCGCACTTGCGGCGTAAAGGGATCGCGCCGGATATTGCGGCGTGACGTAACGGTTGGAGGGGCGAACAGCACTTAATGCAGCGCCGATCGATCCGGCGATCAGGACAACCCACATGGGCCACGGCATCCACGAATGCGTGCTTTTGATCGGGACCTGATCCGCGGAGGGCATTATGGCCAGCGGTATGTGAACCGCGCAAACAGGCCGAACACGTGGCCGCTCCGACCAAAGCCGGAAAGTGAAGATTCTCGTTGCCAACAGGAGCCGTCCACACATGGCCCATCGCTGCCGCCGACGCGGTAGCGCCACACGTCCGGTCGCAGGGAGAGGCCGGAAGTTCTGAGCGGGCGCTACGCCCACGCTTTTTGGACCCTAAGCCGACAACGCAGCAGAGCCGCCATGTCGGCGGTCTGTGGAAGGCCCGACATTGTAGGATGGTGGCCTTCACGCCCCTAGGCCGAGGCCGAGGATTGCTGCGATTGCAAACACGTCAGGTACTCGGCCATATCCGACGTAGCGCAGCAGTGATATCTTTATCGAGAGCGGGGCCCTTTCTCCCGCACATTACCTCGGCCCGAAGTTCGGCCCCCGGAAGTAACCCTAAGGTTCTCGAGGCGGTCCCGATGCCTACGAATC
>NZ_JCAMOQ010000148.1:0-2502 GCF_059512365.1 Bradyrhizobium sp. Ses1 | reverse complement strand
ACGCGAGGCAACAGCTCAGGATTCAGGAGCATTTCTGACGACGCAATGCGAAGTCTCACCTTGATCGCCGCCGCCCACCCGCCTGATTGAGTTCGGTCGCTATGCGGCGGCCAATCGCAAGGCACGCGGGCTCGGCAAACCGGAGACGTTCGTGTTTCTGGGCTTCACCCACATCTGCGGTAAGTCACGTCGGGGGAGCTTCCTGCTCCAAAGGAAGACCCGTCGCGACCGTCTGCGGACGAAGCTTCAGGACATCAAGGGAGAGCTGCGGCGTCGAATGCACCAACCGATCCCCGTCCAGGGTAAATGGCTGAGACAGGTCATCACCGGCCACTTCGCCTACTATGCGGTTCCTGCAAACGGACGGGCGCTTTCAGCCTTCCGCTATTATGTGACCGACCTCTGGCGACGAACGCTTCGGCGGCGTAGCCAACGAGACGGCTTCGCTTGGGATCGTATGACGAAGTTGGCAGATGACTGGTTTCCTCAACCTCGTATCCTGCATCCCTGGCCCCAACAGCGCTTCGCCGTCACACACCCAAGGTAGGAGCCGGATGCCTTAATTGGGCCCGTCCGGATCTGTGCGGGTTGCGCCTTGCAAGCGCGTTGAAGTCTGCCGTCTGCGATGACGGCCGCGGCAAAGCCTAGCGAGCAGCCGCGAACCAAGTCTTGCGTGGCGTCCGGTAACGGCCGCTGCGAAGCGTAGACAGGGAGGTTGTAGGCCGGAATGAAGTGAACGGGAAAATAGCCCCGAAATCGATCGTGATCGGAGTAGCTGACCCTCTCCCGTAACGGGGAAGGCGGAACCAAAGACCGCGCGAACGCGAGCAGTCTAAGGTGCTCCCGGGGTTCGTACCGCCAGCATGCAACCAAAGGCGTTGACGTGAACAAGGGAGATCCATCCGGTTCAAGCGCACGCTTGTAGGACCTGCCAAGCCGAAGAGGTGAGAAGGGTCTGATGACCGGGTGGAAGTCATACTGACTGATAGTACTCCGAGGACGGGAGAGCCGGCCACACGGGGAAGCGGTCAGCGGTAGTTGAATTGTTCTTGGGCGACATGGGCTCCATGCAACGGGAGTTACGGCCTTCTATTCAAAGAGAAGATCAGCTGACCATGGAAACGAAACTTGAACAGATAGCAGTGAAAGCTCGAAGGGAGCCAAATCTCCGCTTCACCTCGCTGGCCCATCATATCACGCGCGACCGGGTGCTGGAGAATCTATCAAAGATTCCGAAGCGATCCGCCGCCGGGGTGGACGGTCAGACGGTGGAGGCGGCGAAGGAGAGCTTCGAGGGCTGGATAGAGCCGGTGCTCCAATCCATCCACCGCCAGGGATTTCGCGCGCCTAACATTCGGCGGGTCTATATCCCCAAGCCTGGCAAGACGGAGAAGCGCCCCCTCGGGGTTCCAACTGTCGCCGACCGGGCGCTCCAACGCACCACGGCTGAGGTGCTGTCCGCCATCTACGAGCAGGACTTCTTACCCTGCTCGTTCGGCGGCAGGCCGGAGCTCAGCGCCCATCACGCCTTGGCGACCCTCAATGAGGTCATCGCCGGCGGCATGATCGGCTGGGTGCTGGAGGCGGATTTGAAGAACTTCTTCGGGAGTCTCAATCATGATTGGGTCCTCCGGTTTGTCGAACATCGAGTAGGCGATCCGCGCCTGATCAGCTTGATCCGGCGTTGGTTGAAAGCGGGCGTCTTGGAAGATGGAGCGGTTCATCCGAGCGAGCAGGGAACCCCGCAAGGTGGATCGATTAGCGTGCTGCTGAGCAACGTGTACCTTCATTACGTTCTCGACCTCTGGTTTGAACGCGTGGTGAGGGGCCGGTTGCGGGGCGAAGCCCGACTGGTACGCTACATCGATGACTTTGTGATCTGTTTCCAATATCGATCGGACGCCATCCGCGTACAGGATGCCTTGCGTCTACGGTTGGGGAAGTTCGGCCTCACTCTGGAGCCGACCAAGACCAAGTTGGTCGAGTTTGGTCGGTTCGTGCAAAGACACGCTGGCAAACGCGGCAGGAACCGCCCGGAAACTATCTACTTCCTGGGTCTGACGCTCTATTGCACGCGAAACCGAAAAGGTAACTTCAAGGTTGGGATGCGCACCGAGAAATCTCGGCTACGGCGCAGCCTTACGTCTCTGCAAGAGCTAATGCAGCGAATACGACATCAAACGATCAGTGAACAGGTCAGCGAAATCAACGCCGTCCTACGCGGCCACTATGCTTATTACGGCGTCGCTGGAAATCTCCGGAGCCTCGTAAAAGTCTATCGGGTCGTCGAGCGTTACTGGCGCAAGATGTTGTGCAGCCGCAGCTGGGCAGGCCGTCGTCTCACTTGGGATGCCTTCAACCAAATCAAAGAGCGGACACCATTGCTGACACCAAAACTGCGCCTCCCATACGGGAAGCTGCAGGCGCTAGCCCGTATTTCTCACACGACCAATTGCTCTGCGACGGGGATAGGATGATCTGGCGAAGGCGATGAGGAGCCGT
>NZ_JCAMOQ010000147.1:0-2528 GCF_059512365.1 Bradyrhizobium sp. Ses1 | reverse complement strand
TCTGTATCTGGTGGCGATCATCGATTGGGCGAGCCGTGCGGTGCTGGCCTGGCGCCTGTCGAACACGATGGACACATCGTTCTGCGTGTCTGCGCTCGAAGAGGCCTTGGCACGCTTCGGCCGGCCTGAGATCTCAGCGCGATGCGAAGCATCGTCGCGACAATACCGACCAGGGCAGCCAGTTCACCAGCGCCGCCTTCACCGGCACGCTGGCCGCCACCGGCGTCAGGATCTCGATGGACGGTCGCGGGCGCTGGATGGACAACGTGTTCATCGAGCGGCTGTGGCGCTCGCTCAAATACGAGGACATCTATCTCAAGGGCTATTCGGATGGCCACGAGGCCAAAGCCGGAATTGCCCGATGGATCGAGTTTTACAATTTCCAGCGCCCTCATCAGGCGCTGGAAAACCGCGCGCCGATGGCGGTCTGGCGGGCCGGTGTCACCGGCGCATTCGGCGAAGAGGCTGTGGATATGACGCTTCTCGCAAGCGAGAAGCTTGGACAACGCTGCGCGTTGCCCACATCCCCACAGCCACAACAGCAGCAAGCAAGAATAGCGTAAAGTTATTGGCAAGAACGAACGGCAGCAGTTCCACTTAAGAAACCGGACCCAGTGGTCCTCAGCATAGGGTCCACTTCAGTTTAGACGCGCGAAAGGCGCGGAGTTACCTGGTAGACGCGGATTCGCGGGGCACTTCCCTCCCCCGCGGTGGCCGAGCGGGGAATCGTCCGAAAAAGTTTTTGCGTCGTTTGGATTGCTTTCCTGACTCGTCAGCTTCTCGAAAGCCGCCCCTGCGAAAATAAGCTTGAAACACCTATGCTCGCGGGAAACAGAATGAATATCGATCCACCGAACACCGCAGAAGATTCCATTGACGCTGACGATCTGCTTGGGCAGCAGCGGGCGCAGCAACAGCCGGGCGATCTGAGCGCACAAACCAGCTCACCAGCACACCCGTCCGCCGATCAAGCGAAATTTGAGCAGCAGCTACGTGAGTTGCGGCCAATCCACCAAACATCGGATTCAGCTGCCACTTTGATAGATTCCGAGACTGGATCACCCTCGACCATGACGAAGGGCAATCTGAGAGCGCGCGCTATCCAGGAAAGCGAACGCTACCCGGCCCGATCCTTTATCAGGGGGCGCGCCGAACTTGCCGCATCGCTAACCGGAGCGAATGTTGAGGCGCTGAAGAACGAGATCAGGCTCGCTGAACAGCGCTCAGCGCAGTGGCCAAGAACCACCGGATCATCTTCCGGCACTGTCGATAGCCGCGGCATTTTGAACGACGTGCTACGTGTCCTGTCCCGCAAATAACTGGCATTAATTCTGCATCGTTCTCGCGATCTTGTGGGATGGAGATGGCGATGACGATAGGCAGACCGAAGGCTGATCTGGTGTTGTCGGATCAAGAGCGTTCGCAGCTTCAAACGTTTGCACGTAGCCGCTCGCTGCCCGCGGCGCTCAGCAGTCGAGCGCGCATTATACTGAGTAGTGCAGATGGCGAGCCCAACAATGCGATCGCGCAACGAATGCAACTCACCAATGCTACGGTCGGGAAGTGGCGGTCGCGTTTCATTGAGCGGCGCCTGGCTGGCTTGTACGACGATGTTCGCCCAGGCGCGCCGAGAACGATCGATGACGAACGCGTGGCGCAGCTGATTAGAACGACGCTGCACACTAAGCCATCGGATGGTTCCACACATTGGAGCGTTCGCTCCGTGGCTGCCGAAACTGGCATCTCCAAGACCAGCGTGCAGCGTTATTTCCGAACGTTCGGCTTGCAACCGCATCGCTCTGAAGGCTTCAAGCTGTCCAACGATCCTTTCTTCATCGAGAAGCTGCGCGACGTCGTCGGGCTGTATCTGAGCCCGCCCGACAACGCTTTGGTGATCCGATGAGAAGAGTCAATGCCAAGCTTTGGAGCGCACGCAGCCAATGCTACCCATGGGCTTCGGTTACGTCGAAGGCATTACTCACGACTACAAGCGCCACGGGACCACCACGTTGTTCGCAGCGCTGAATGTGATTGATGGGACGGTGCTCGCCAGGTGCAAGCCGCGTCATCGACATCAGGAATTCCTGTCGTTCTTGCGCGAGATCGATAAAGCGGTTCCCATGGGGCTGGATATCCACTGCATTATCGACAATTACGCGACCCACAACCACCCGAAGATCAGGGCTTGGCTCGCGATCAGGCCCCGTTGGCACATCCACTTCATTCCCACCTACAGTTCCTGGCTTAACCAAGTGGAACGCTTCTTTGCGTTGATCACCGACAAGGCAATCCGCCGCGGCTCTTTCTCCAGTGTTAAGCAACTCGTCCGGAAGATCGATCAATTCGTCACGGCATACAACGCCACCTGCCAGCCCTTTCGATGGACCGCTACGGCAGACGCAATCCTCGAAAAACTGCATCGACTTTGCTCACGAATTACCGGGACAGGACACTAGGGTCTGTACCTAATTAGCGCACTCTGATTCCCTTGGACCGAACTGATTCGGCACGGGGGACTTCGATGCGCA
>NZ_JCAMOQ010000146.1:0-2536 GCF_059512365.1 Bradyrhizobium sp. Ses1 | reverse complement strand
CAAGGCTTCCTCCTAAAAGAAAGCCTTGAATCACGTTCCGTCTGATTTGAGAATCCCAAGAGTCCACACAGCCTAGGCCGCGCCGTTCAGATAGGTTTCGCGACGCCCGATCATACGTTCCGCCGCCGCCTTCGCATCGGCCTTTGAGGACGTCGCGCAGGTGCGATATTCGAGGTCCGGCAACTTGGCCGGGTCACGGCGGCCGAACCACGACCTGGGCGCGACCTGGAGCAGCGCCAGCGCCTGCGCGACATTGTCGACCGCTTCGAAGGAGTGCAACGCGCCGGTGCCGGCGTAACGGACCTCGTAAAGGCCGGGGCTGATCGGGGCTTCGATGTTCTCGCCCCGGCCGGGCCGGGGATACCGTTTCCACTCACTCCACGTCGAGATCATCGCCACATCCTGCAACTTCGAAAGCAACCATTTGCTTCAAAACATTCAGACCAGAAGCATAGTTTGCCTTGGAATTAGAATGCGTTACATCACGAAACCATTGACGGGAAGCAATACCAAATCACGTTATCGTGGATGGTTTCTGGTTGTGGTCGCTGCATTTCCGCTGAAATCAAAATCCGCGAGCGGCCGGCTTGCGGGACGCGCCACACGGTAAGAAGATCAAGCCTCCACAACAACAATTAGGAGGCGCCCCATGCAGAGCAAAGCTCAGATCGATCAGCTTCTCCGTCAGAAATGCGACGCGAAGGAAATCCCCGGCGTGGTCGCGATTGCCGCGACCGGCAACGAAATCATCTACGAGAACGCGTTCGGCAAACGCGACCTCGGCAAAGACGATGCGATGACGACGGACAGCGTGTTCTGGATCGCCTCGATGACGAAGGCGGTGACCAGCGCAGGCGCGATGCAACTGGTCGAGCAGGGCAAGCTCTCGCTGGACGAACCGATCGGCAAGGTGCTGCCTGATCTGGCTTCACCGCAAGTGCTCGAAGGCTTCGATGCCGACGGCGAGCCCAAGCTGCGGCCGGCCAGGACGCCGATCACGCTGCGCCACCTGATGACCCACACAGCGGGCTTCTGCTACCACATGTGGAACGATGACATGGGCAAGTATCTCGCAAAAACCGGGATGCCCGCCGTCACCACCTGCAAGAACGATGCGCTGAAGTTGCCGCTGACGACAGATCCCGGCACGCGCTGGGAATACGGCATCAATATCGATTTCATCGGCAAGGCCGTCGAGGCGGCGAGCGGCAAGCGGCTTGACGCCTACTTGCGGGATCACCTGTTCGCGCCGCTCGGCATGAGCGATACCGGATTCAAGATCACCGATGCGATGCGCCAGCGCCTTGTCGGCATGCATGCGAGAGCCCCCGACGGGACGCTGGCACCGATCCCGTTCGAGCTCGAGCAGGAGCCGGAATTCCATATGGGCGGCGGCGGTCTCTATTCGACTGCAGGCGACTACATCAAGTTCACGCGGATGATCCTGGGCAAAGGCCGCGGCAACGGCAACCAGGTGCTGAAGCCGGAGACGGTGGCGCTGATGGGCCAGAACCACATGGGCGATCTGAACGTCACCAAGATGGTCTCGGCCGATCTTACTTTGTCCAACCATGTCGATCTCGATCCGGACATGGACAAGAAATGGGGCCTCAGCTTCCTCATCAACACTCTGAAGACGCCGGAAGGACGCAGCGCCGGCAGCCTCGCCTGGGCGGGCCTCGCCAACACCTATTACTGGATCGATCCGGCGCGCGATGTCACCGGCGTGATCCTGATGCAGCTGTTGCCGTTCGCCGACGGCAAATGCCTGGAAGCCTTCGCCGGCTTCGAACGCGGCATCTATGCCGGCCTCGACGCCGACAGCGGCAAGAGGGCGGCGTGATGACGTAGGGCGAAATCAGCTTTTCGCCTTCGCCAAGAGCGAAGGCGAAAAGCATAGTCCGCCGCGCGCTCGCCACAGGTGGCTCAAAGCGAACATCTCGGTTTCATGTTGCCGCACGAGTTCGGCGGCCTCGCGGGCGATCTTGCTATCGGGGATCCTAACGCCAGAAATAACGTCGGCCATTGTCGAGCTCCCGTCTTCCCTATCTGCCGCTGGTTACAGGAATTTTGACTGTACCACCGCGGCGCAATCAGCCGCCCGCTCGCGGGGCCACAATCACCACCGTCATTCCGGGCGCGCCTCTTGGCGCGAGCCCGGAATCTATCGAGCCGCAGGCGGAGGCGGAGAAATGGATTCTCTGATGTGCAATTGCACATCATAGCTCGATGCTTCGCATCGCCCCGGAATGACAGTGGGACGCATTGCGCAATCCTCTCCTCCGTCATGGCCGGGCTTGACCCGGCCATCCACGTTCTCTCCCGTGCGCGGAGGCAAAGGACGTGGATGCCCGGGACATCTGCGCGAAGACGCGCTTCGCGCTTTTGCCCGGGCATGACGGCGTCGTATCGTTGGCGGGATTTTCTTTAAGCCAATCAATATGATTTGCCCGGTCCACCCCTCGCAGGAAAAACATTCCGCTTCCGTCGTCGGGCAAATCAGTGATTTAACTCCGCGCGTCTCACGGCGGATGAG
>NZ_JCAMOQ010000145.1:0-2757 GCF_059512365.1 Bradyrhizobium sp. Ses1 | reverse complement strand
AGACGCAGGATGTAAGTCGCATTTTGAACCCGGAACGGACATGGAAAGGGTCCGATCGCTTTGTCGCTAAGGCGGGAAAACGCGCCCTGAAAGAAAACAGCAAAAATAACTATCCCCGAAGCAAGGATGACCCTGGTTGCCGATATGACCTGCCAAAGTTGAGCGTCGAGGGCAGTCCCGGTACGCTAGAAGCGTCCAAAATGCTCAATAATAGGCGCAATTGGCTTGGCCTTGAGATCCTTGAAATCCAATGGAACTCATCAAGGATATCAGCTCACGATTGCGCGACATTTAATTCTGCTTTAATATTTTAAATTCATCACCATTTAAATTGGGAGCAATCGAATGAAAGCCATAGTAGCGTCGGTCGCCCTGTCGATGCTTATTTTGTCACCGGCCTTGGCCGATCAAGGTGGGATCCCCAATGGTGGCGTCGGCAATGGCAACGGTAACGGCAACGAAAAACACGCACAAGGTGCTCCTGCCCCGCTTCTAGGCGCCGGCATTCCCGCGCTTGCGATCGGACTAGGCTATGGCGCTTATTGGCTCGTGCGCCGCCGCCGTAGCGGTAGCTGATTTTTCGAGAGACTTACACAGATTGAAACGAGGCCGTTGTATGGCGGCCTCTTTAATCGCTAGGAGATAGCCATGGTCAGGCGCATTCCCATTACTCCGGGCGACTTAACGGATCATCAGATAGGCACAGACGACATTTTGGTCGGCTTCCCAGACGGGACCAACGTCGTATATGGCGACGCCGGCGGAAGTCTCCTGGATCACGCCATCGGTGGTGATGATACTCTCACCGCGCAACTTGTCTTCAACGGTGCCCTGCCGACCCCCGTTACATTCAACATGTTTGGTGATGCGGTCGGAAATATTTCCGATCATGCCAGGGGCGGCGATGATACCTTGTCCGCTCAAATCACTAGCGAACTATCGCTGACTACATCTACGATTACTGTGAACATGTACGGCGATGCGGGCGGGAGCATTTCCGACCATGCGATCGCTGGCAATGATACGCTGAACGTTCAGCTCACCGGGTTTTTTACCCCGATACCCGTCAATGTTTACGCTGACGCCGGTGGCGATTTGTCAGATCACGCCATTGGTGGTCATGACAGGATCACGCTCGCGCTCGGAGAAGGGCATTTTACAGACACCGTTTACGGCGATGCCGGCGGCAATCTTTCCGGCTCCGCCCAAGGGGGCAACGACACATTGACGGCCAGTAACGGACCAGAGAGAACGTTGCGGTTCTATGGTGACGCCGGCGGCGACATGTCTGACCATGCCCACGGCGGCAATGACAGTTTCACAAAAAACGGCTCCTCTGAAACCAACAATTATTTCTACGGCGATGCCGGAGGCGATATGTCGGGCCACGCCGCCGGTGGTAACGACGTTTACACGATGCGCGGCATTGAAACCGACAATTTTTTCTATGGCGACGCTGGCGGCAACATGTCTGATTTTGCCAAGGGTGGCGATGACACCTACAATCAGCTTAGCGGAACTTTTTTCCCAAATTTTTTCTATGGCGATGCTGGCGGAAGCATGTCCGGCAACGCCCAGGGCGGCAACGACACATTCAACAAGACCGGCGGGGAAGGAAGCACATTTTACGGCGATGCTGGCGCCAACATGGGCGATCACGCCGTTGGCGGCGATGATAGCTATAACGGTGGAAACGCCTTCTCACAGGTTCTGAGTGAAGCATTTGGTGATGCCCAGAGCATGTCCGGCAACGCGCAAGGCGGTAACGACACCTTGACCGGATGCAATCTTTCCAACCCACCTCCTGCTGGAACATTCCAATCCCTCCTTATCGGTGATGCGCAGACCATGTCCGGTAATGCGCATGGAGGAACCGACAAATTGATCAGCGGCACTGGAAATGACGATATGTGGGGCGACGCTCAGGTCATCGCGGTGTCCGCCCAAGGCGGCAACGACACGTTCGTGTTCAACTCCAACAACGGTCACGACAAGATCGAGGATTTTGGTCAGGGCTTCTCGAATCTAGGGACCGACCACATCGACGTGTCTGCTCTCGGCATCGAAAATTTCAACCAGCTCAACATCTCGGCCTTTGACCCGACGACCCATGAAAGCACGATCACGTTCAGTGCAGGCAACGACGTGGTTGTCCATAGCGAGGAAGCACTCAGGCCTCAGGATTTCGCATTCGCGACGCACGGCCTCTTGCTGGCCTAAAAGGCGGTGGCCCGGTCCGCTAGCTTCAACCATTGAAGCGGGCCGGGCTTATGTTGGTTGGCCCAGGCCAATTGGTCCGCCGTTGCAGACCTCAAACGGCGCTTCCCGACCTTCGGATTGCCAATTCGATAGAGTTTTAGGCACTAACAGTCATCAAGTGTTAGTGTGTTTTCTTGCACTACTATGCGTCAGCCCTTTCCCCGTATAGAGGTGACGCCGTGAGATTTATAAGATCGACGATCCCCGTCCCGATTTTGTTCGCATTCATTGGCATCATGATTTTTGGCCTGTCCGACGCACTAACCGGAAGGCTCTTGAGCCAGTTCATTTCTGACGTTGCAGTAGCCGCTCTATTATCGGCTCTCTGGGGCGCGGTGATGGGTTATTTGCTCGGCTGGCATGTGGTGAGAAAAAGTGGGCTCCCACCCAGCGCGACGCCATATGACGTAGATGCTGCCTTTATCACGAAGAAGCAAAATACCCCTAGGTAGTAAAGGCAAGCAGCGCCTCGCGCATAGCAACAAGCACCGAGTTTCC
>NZ_JCAMOQ010000144.1:0-2775 GCF_059512365.1 Bradyrhizobium sp. Ses1 | reverse complement strand
AATGCCGTTTCTTAGGAATCGTTCTCCAGCGTCAGCTCGCCGATCTTGGCATGCAGCGACTTCACGTCGACGGCGGGCGTGGCCGGTGTCCCACCTCCCGGTCCGAAAACCTCGGAAGCGCTTGCCTCAAGCTGCGATTTCCATGTCGTTATCTGGTTGGGATGGACGTCGAAATGCTCTGCCAGCTGGGCGATGGTTCGGTCGCCCTTGACGGCGGCCAGAGCCACCTTCGCCTCGAAGGCCGCTGAGTGGTTCCGGCGGGGTCGTCTGCTCATTGTCGCTCCTGATTCGCAGGCACAGCGTGCCCGCTGTCAGGCAGAAATTCCACTTATCGTCCTGTGCAGAATTCCGCGACCAGCTCTCATCTCGAAATGCGATAATCACGTAAGAGTACAACTGGAGTTCAGTTCCCCGACCTGGATTCAGCGATGGCGCGATCTATAGTGATCTTTTGTGCGGGACGGCGGTGACTGAAAGTCCGCTTGAACTAGTCGGCCATCACCCGCGGCCGGGCGCTGCTGATCCGATGGGCCAGCGCGGCGGCTTCGGCGAGAGAGCCGTCCAGCGCCCACCGCAAATTTGGCCTTCGCCAGCTTTTACTCATGTTCGGCGCGGCAAGCTTCGTGACCTCGGCGCTTTGAGGTAGTTCCGAGCGTTCCATCGCGGCTCCAGGCGCTTTTCCCATCGTCGGCGGCCATGTGGTCGGTATCGGCCGCAGTTCCTATGATAAGTATCGCGATAACGCTAAAAAGTGCGGCATCCATTCGTTCTTATCTCTGGCAAGATCAGGGAATTGCCCAAAGTATCGAAGGGTCGGAAGGCCAATTGCTCACAACTACCGATTCGCAACGATTCACATAGACCCATTCTGCCGCTGGCGCGATTTGAGCGACTCAGGTTAGGCTATTGTCCTCCAACAAGCCCAATGCGAGACGAGAAACGAAATGGTTGCTGCCGCCCCCGAACTGCCCACGTCAGGCTACGCCCTCGAAGTGGATGGTCGATTAAAAGCCGAATTTTTGACCAGAGACGGAGCAAAGGCAGGGGCAGAAGATCTGAAGAAGCGCTTTCCAATGCTTCAGGTCAGAATTTACGATGCGCAGACGATGACTCGAGAAGAGGTATCGCTTCCGCGAGCTTAGGTGCTCGTCGAAAGGGTTCTGATGCGCGTGCGGCAGGGACTGGCTCCGAACCGCACAACGTTTAGCCCTATGGCTTGGTCCCCGGCTGTCGTTCGTGAAGAGCTGTCCAAGCCATTGAGCGGGAATCGATTTTAGAGCAGAGCGATGTTTCATATTGCGGCCTTTTGGCTTTGAAGGCGCAAGCTTGCAATTTCATGTTGCGATTTCCGCAAAGGCTATCCAATCAAGGCCGCGGCCTTTCTGGACGCGATGGGTGGCATTCAGCCTGACCGTACGTGTGCATTGCAGCCATGCGGGCCATATCAATTTCGTCCAGCGTTTCTTCGCAGAACGCCTCAAACACGTGCGGGGTTGCGTGAGCACGCAAATCCGCTAAGGAGCGGACATGCGCCATGGCGCTCACATTCTCGTCTTGGCGCGGCTTGCAATGGCTGGCCTTGCTCTGAAAACGATGCAGTTTTTGATAAGACGATGCCAGCACGTCGTTCAAAACGCTGCTGCTGTCGACACTGCCGGCGGATCCGGTCGTTCTTGGCCACCGTGCCGCTCGCTGCTCAGCCAGCCTGATCTCGTTCTTCAGCGCCTCAACGTTCGCTCCGGCCAGCGATGCGGCAAGTTCGGCGCGCCCCTGACAAAGGATGGGGCTGGGCACCGTTCGCTTTCCTGGATAGCGCGCGCTTTCAAATTGCCATCCATCACAGTCGGCGGTGATCCAATCTCAGCATCTGTCAAAGCGGCAGGTGGATCTTGGTGGATTGGCCGCAAATCGCTTAGCTGCTGCTCAAAGTTCCCTTGATCGGCGGACTGGCGTGCTGGTGAGCTGGTTTGTGCGCTGATGTCGCCCGGCTGCTGCGACGCCCGTTGCTGCTGGCGCAGAAGATCGTAAGTTTCAATGAAGTCTGCGGTGTTCCATGGGTCGATATTCATTCCGTTCCCCGCGAGTATAGGTTGTTCAGGGGTGTAGTCGGCTTTTGCTGCGGGCGCTTGTATTCGGGGCCCTCTAAAATGTCTCGCGCAGGCGCTAAGCTATCTTTTGTTCGGTCGGGCCTGTGCGGATTATCTTTGCTGGCCGTGCGATAGCCGGCCAGATTGCCGCCGAGAAACAAGACCTCGGTCTCACGCTTGGGCGTTTGGTTCACCCACCATAGAAAATCCGCATCAAGGGGATGCCTTCCGCGCGCTAGAACGCCGGCGATCTTATCGGTCGACCAGGCGGCAACACTCGGAACCGTGTAGGTGTGCAACTTCTTCGCGTTTTCTGCAATCGCCTTCGCGCTCATCTTGGGTGTCTCGTCTCCCGCAACGAGCAGCTGTGACGGATCCCAGGCCAATGAGACAAAAGGAGAAGCGGTACCCCCAGCCGTGTGCACGGCAGCCATGCGGGCCGCATCAATTTCGTCAGGCTCTTCTTCGCAGAACGCCTCAAAAACGTGCGGGGCAGTGTGAGCACGCAAATCCGCTAAGGAGCGGACATGAGCGATGGCACTTACATCCTTGTCCAGGCGCGGCTCGCAATCGATGTCCTCGTTCTGAAAACGATGCAGTGTTAGATACGACGATGCTAGGGTTCAGACTCAATTGATCCAATAGGCGACGACTGCGGCGATGTGGACGGCAGCCAAGAAGTTTCTGG
>NZ_JCAMOQ010000143.1:0-2856 GCF_059512365.1 Bradyrhizobium sp. Ses1 | reverse complement strand
TGAGAACTGTCCTTATGGACAGTGATAGGCGCAGTGCCCAAGTCGAACGGCTTGAGGTGGTGGACACGGGCCGGCGGCGGCGTTGGTCCGAGGACGAGAAGCTCAAGATCGTCCTGGAGAGCTTACAGGCGCCGCGCCAAGTCGCGGCAACGGCGCGGCGGTACGGCGTTTCGCGGTCACTGCTGCTGCGATGGCGACGCTCGTTTCGGCCGGAGCCGAAGGATGCCGCCGATCAACCTGGCTTCGTACCGGCGATGGTGGTCGCGGAATCGGGGTCGACGCCTTGTCCAGTCGCGCCGGCCAGCAGCGGCGGGGCGATCGAGATCGAGTTTGCGACCGGAACTCGGATGCGGATCACGGGTGCGGTCGACGCGGCTACGCTGAAGGCCGCCGTGGCGGCGCTGGCAGATGGACGGCTACGGTGATCCCCATTGCGTCGGGCGTCCGGGTGTGGATTGCGACCGGCCATACAGACATGCGCCGCGGCATGAACTCGCTGGCCTTGCTGGTGCAGGAAGCCTTCAAGCGAGACCCGCACGGCGGCGATCTCTATGTGTTCCGAGGCAAGAGCGGCAAGCTGATCAAGATCCTCTGGCACGATGGGCTCGGGATGTCGCTCTACGCCAAGCGGCTGGAGCGCGGCCGCTTCCTGTGGCCATCGTCGGCTGATGGCGTGGTGACGATCACACCAGCCCAGCTTGGCTACCTGCTTGAGGGCATCGACTGGCGGATGCCGCAACACACCTGGCGACCGCAGGCGGCGGGCTGATCGCTGGGATTTGAATCGGTGGCACGATCGGCGGTTCTGACAGAGACCGCGTCTTGTGATTCTCTGGTTCGGCGATGGCCGCTGATGATTCTCTTCCCGACGATGTGACCACGCTGCAGGCGATGCTGCGCGCCGAGCGAGCGGCCCGGTTGGCCGCGGAAGCCGAGGCCCAGGCGGGGAGCTTGCTGATCGAGAAGCTCAAACTCACGATCAAGAAGCTCCGGCACGAGCAGTTCGGACAGTCCTCCGAGCGAGGCGCATTGCTGGACCAGCTTGAGCTGCAGCTCGCCGACCTCGAGGAGAACGCGGCGCAAGCCGAGACCGCGGCGCAGATGGCGGCCGAGAAGATTGCGGTGCCATCGTTCGAGCGCCGCAAGCCAGCTCGCCGGCCGCTGCCGGAGCATTTGCCGCGGGAGCGCATTGTCTATCCCACACCTGCCACCTGCCCATGCTGCGGCGACAGCCGATTGCGCAAGATCAGCGAGGACGTGACTGAGACGCTGGAGCTCGTTCCTCGCCAGTGGAAGGTGATCCAGCACGTGCGCGAGAAGCTCGTCTGCCGGGCCTGCGAAGCGATCACCCAGCCGCCGGCTCCCTCGCATCCGATTGCGCGCGGGCGCGCCGGGCCCAAGCTGCTGGCCCATGTTCTGTTTGGCAAGTATGGCCTGCACCTGCCGCTCCATCGTCAGAGCGATGTCTACCAACGTGAAGGCATTGATCTCGACGTATCGACGCTCGCGGACTGGGTAGGTGCCTCCGCGGCAACCCTGATGCCTCTGGTCGATGCGATCCGGGGCCACATCTTCGCAGCCGAGCGCATCCACGCAGATGACACCACGGTGCCGGTCCTGGCCAAGGGTAAGACCCGGACCGGCCGGCTCTGGACCTACGTGCGCGACGACCGTCCGTTTGCCGGCCCAGCCCCACCGGCGGCCGTGTTCTTCCACTCGCCGGATCGGGGCGGTGCGCATCCGGAGCAGCATCTGGCGGGCTATGCCGGACTGATGCAGGCCGACGCCTACGCCGGCTTTGGCAGGCTCTACGAGGCCAATCGCAAGGGCGGCCCGATCATTGAGGCCGCGTGCTGGGCGCATGGCAGGCGCAAGTTCTTCGATCTCGCCCGGCTCAGCAAGGCGCCGATTGCGGCCGAGGCGGTCAAGCGCATCGACGTTCTGTTCGCCATCGAGCGCGAGATCAACGGCCTTGCTCCGCAGGAACGCCTGCGCGTACGCCAAGAGCGTAGCCGTCCCTTAATCGTTGAGCTGGAAGCGTGGCTGCGCGAGCAGCGCGCCAAGCTCTCAAGGAACAACGACACGACCAAGGCGATCAATTACTACCTCAGCCGCTGGGATGCATTTACCCGCTTCCTTGACGACGGGCGCTTGTGCATGTCGAACAATGCCGCCGAACGCGAGCTGCGGGCCGTCGCCGTGGGCAGAAGAAACTGGACCTTCGCCGGCTCCGATGAGGGCGGCCGGCGTGCGGCCGCGATCTATACCCTCATCGCCACCGCCAAGCTGAACGACATCGATCCACAGGCCTGGTTGGCCGACGTGCTCGCCCGCATCAACGATCATGCTATCCAGAGGTTGGATGAGCTTCTGCCCTGGAACTGGCGCAAGCTCGTGCCGAGCCATGTCGAGGCGGCGTGAGGCAAAAATACAGATGAGAGCGAGCGGCCTGTCAGCGGCAGACAAATCGGCGGTGACGGCCGCTTGCCAGCAGCTGATCGATGACTTCCTTAAGCCCCGCTTCCTGCCCACTATCCGGCCGACGCAGTTCAACTACCCCGTCGATATCCTGGGAAAGTGGCACGGCACCAAATATCGGCTCATTCAACGCTACCGCTCCGGCTTCCCGGAGAATCTCGGCGAAGAGTTCGACGCCCCGTTCGCCCGTCTCGACTGGATTAGCCGCAATCGCTTCGACATCCAGTGGCACCGTCACACCGGAGAATGGTTCTGCCTCCATCGCGGCCTTACCCTTGCCGAAGCGATTGACACGCTCAGATCCGACGGATTGCTCCACCCAACTTAAACACTGGAACTCTGCAAGTCAGCTACCCGCGGTCCTCGCCGGACGGATAC
>NZ_JCAMOQ010000142.1:0-2888 GCF_059512365.1 Bradyrhizobium sp. Ses1 | reverse complement strand
AAACCCCTCAATCTCAAGGCAGGACGCCCTGTTACGCTATCGTCTGGACACCGCTGCCAGCCGGTTCCCTACCGCGCCAGCGGTTTAGTCCCTTGGCTCTTCTCGGACATTGCTGGCAAGCAGCTAGGCGGCACGCCCCGGCCAATGGACTCTGGTACGGATTGGCGCAATCCTGCGGTCGCAAATAGTCCCAGTGCAGGGACTGCCTATTTAGCCGACCAGCAAATATCGGGAGGACAACAACATGAGGACGCAGGACAAGACGCTAGTCGCTTCCATCGTGGCTGCAGTGATACTCACCGCAACAGCCAGCGCTCAACAGGCGCCATCCCCACCTCCGATAACGCCTTATGGAGCGCCACTGGGGCTCGAGGCAGCCAAGAAAGTGATGGCTGCCGCGGAAACGGAGGCCGAAAAGAACAACTGGGCGATGGCCATCGTCATCCTCGACAGCACGGGCCACACGGTGATGCTGCACAAGCTCGACAATACGCAATACGGCTCTCTTATGGCTGCCGAGGACAAGGCGCACAGCGCGATTAACTACAGGCGCCCTAGCAAGGTGTTCGAGGATCTCGTGGCGCAGGGGGGCATGGGTTTGCGTTCATTGGCACTCCGTGGGGCATCTCCACTAGAAGGCGGCATTCCCATTAATGTGGATGGCAAGATTGTCGGGGCGATCGGCGTCTCTGGCGGGACGTCAGTTCAGGATGGCCAAGTCGCAAAGGCGGGTGCCGACGCCGCGAAGTGAAAACCGCGCTCGCATCACCGAGGTCGCCTTGTCGCGCGGCCTCAACGCGTGCGCCTTGTCGCTTATGCAACTGGCGACGTCCGCTGTTGGCCCAAGAGCGAAGGTCGGCTTGGCTTCGAAATGGTCCGCTTTATCGGGGTAGCGCGGAAGTGACCGACCGATCAGCCAAATGGCGCTATTGGACCCAAAGTCGAAGTCGGATTGGCGGTAGGCGCGCCGTTCACCTAAGTGGCGCGAACATAACCGTAGCGCAGGTTCGAGGGCTGCTTCGCAGCTTGTGTGTACTCGTTTTTGAGCGCTGCGAGGCGGTCCTCGGAAAAGGTCGGCATCCTGATGTTCCCAGCCGCCTTCAGCTTGATCTTGTAGAACCTGGTGGCGTTGCCCGCGAAGATTAGCTGCTTAGTAGCGCTGTTGGCATCGCCAAGCGCCGCAAAGCCGTACTTCTTCTGCATATCCTCCGGGATTTCGAGCCTACGCAGCGCCTCGATCTGCCACTGCGGTGAGCCGTACCAGACCGAATCGGTGCCCCACATCACGTGGTCAATCCCCATCCCCTTGATCAGCGTGCCGACCAATGCGGCGCAGAACTTCGGATGCGCTACAGCCGAATTGGCAAAAGACGTGCCGAGTTCGGCGTAGACATTGGTGACGCCGAACTTCTGCGGGATTTCCGCGAGATCCGAGGCCATTGGATGCGGCCGGTCTGCTCGAACTCGGCCCACGCCTTGTCCGGCAGTTCGAGGAACGCCCGCAGCGCCGAGTGATAGATCACGAAGTTCATCTGCGGCCAATCCTTGGCAGCCTTTCCGATGTCCGACGCGGTTGCGTATTCCCATACGCCGGCGAACGACTTTTCGTAATCGGGCGGCAGCAGCCCCTTATGGATGCATAGCGTGTTGATGCCGGCCTTCACGGCTTTGTCGTAGAATGGATACATCACCTGCTCGTCGTCGAGTCGGTATGGGAATTTGGAGGGCGCGAGCGGATCGCCGATCGTGTAGGCCTTCCAGGAATCCGGCTTGTAGACCTCGATTGCCTTGTCGACCTCCTCCATCCAGCCGGGCTGCTTGGGGGTGATGACGCTGTGCGCCAGCAGGCGGCGTGAGCCGGCGAAGTCGTTGATGAATTCGCGCGCCTTGACGATCTGCTCGTTGGACAGAAGCCACCAACTCGGATCGTCGAACGGCGCACCGCTGAGAAGCGCCATATTCGTATCACTGTCGTAGTAGATTTCTTTTACATAGTTCTGGAACTTGTAGCGGGCGAGCGAGGAGACGCCCTCATCTTTCATCTTGGGGTTCCAGTGCTGGCTCGCGAAGTCCGCCAGCCCCAAAAGCTCCTTGTGATCGAAGTCATCGCGCACGAAATGGGTCTGGACATCGAAGATGAACTGGCCGGCGAGGGTTTGCGCACGCGCCAGCATCAGCTCGGGTTCGCGGGCCTCGGCGGGCGTGACCTGGAAGACATTGCCGTAAATGTCGTTCATGGCGAGGAACGCTGCCGCCATGCCGCAGCTCGTATGCAGGAACTGCCTGCGGCTTAAGGCGAGGTGCTTGCCGTTCACGTCGGCAAGTTCGTTGATCCGTGCCTCGACCTTCTTTTGCGTAGCGCTCTGTGTGGAGGTGGGAGATACTCGCCGTTGGAAACAATCTGGGTCGGAATCGGCATTGCCGCCGACGCCGTCTCCGCGCCCGCGACGAGACGCTGTTCTCGCTCACTAAGCCAGGTGCTCATTGTTCTTCTCCCGTTTGTTGGTATCGACGGTGCTGCGCGGTGGGCGCATGAGGCTGCGTGTTTGGTCACTCCCCAGTTAGGCGGACCGACTCGTTGCGCCTCTCTATGAAGTCACCACACACGCGCCACGCTCAAGCGGGTCGCTTTACCCTGTGGAAGCGCAGATATGCTCGAAAAGCTGGTTGCGGTGGCGGCGTATGGTCGTTGAATTGAATGCTCAAACCTCGATCGGCGCAAGGCCATGTAATCTGACAGTCACGCTGTCCCAACACCGCATCATTCTCTCATCTGATCGTTTTCACGGCCGAGGTGTAAGCTCGTCAGCTCATGTGAAGGGTTTCGGATGCCGGCCGCTTGAGGGAGGGCGCGGCGTATTCGGCGGCCGGCGTCCGAAAGCCTCCAA
>NZ_JCAMOQ010000141.1:0-2934 GCF_059512365.1 Bradyrhizobium sp. Ses1 | reverse complement strand
CTGTACGAGCCATCAGCCGACTTAGCTCAACGGGAGAGGGCCCGCGTTGTAGGCGTGGCGGTTGCTGGTTCATCCGGCAGCCGGCTCCAATTTCGTTTCTGATGGGCCGCGGGAACTCCGCTCGGTCAGCGTGAGGGCGCCGCAAGGTGCTCTGCGCTAACGCGGTCTTGGGATCGGCTTTCAGAAAGACATTCAGCGGCCCGGCCCACCGTTCCAGCGGGTGATTCATACCGCGCATGGATGTCAAGCTGCGCACGCGCCAGAAGCCGATGGTGATCAATGGCGCGGTATCCGATTGAGACGCTGAACGGCATTCGCAATGCTGTTCTGCCGGGCGTGTGGGTAGCGCAAGAACGGGCTGAACGTGACGGCATTCCGATCTATCGCGCGGACGTCGAGCAGCCGACATCAAACACACGCACGCACACACACGATCCGCTCCTGTCGCAACCAAGAGGCAAAGTCCGCCCTACGGTTGGTCTCGGTCTTTTGCCCTGCGTTGTAGCGCTTCCCATTTGGCGCGGTTGATCTCCGGTTGCTCCGGCTTATCCACCTTCGCCATCTTGTCGGTGCCAAAAGTCACGAAGCGCCTTCACCTCTAACAGGACGTAGACGAGCAGGATCAAGTTAAAGCTCAGAAGAAGATTCGGTGTACGTCATGGTTCACCCCTCCGATGACGCGGGGGCAGAAGGTCGGCAAACCCGCCCCCGCGTCTTTTCGGCTCCATGATGGGCAATATGGCTCCGAACTTCCATCTGCCTCGGGAAAAGCTTGGGAAGCGGGAGCATAAAACGCACGACAAGGCTGTCCGCGCAAAGCAACAAATACTGAGGAACTGTGAACGTAACTCTCGCGCATCGCGAGATTTTGACCTCAACCCACAACCGTTCTCTTATAAAGAAATCGTAAATGTGCACGCATAGCGCCTTGCGACTCCTCGCTCGAACTTAGCGAGGTTGCATAAAATGATTTCATCAACAACCAGGCTCCCGCAATCACGAAAGCGCGCCGCGGCCCTTGATGGGGGGCTTTTTTGCCTTGCAGAACGCGTCGTCGTCGCGCCGAACAAAGCTTTTTGGCAACGCCGGAGGCGACGATTCGTCAACGTTTGTTGCAACGCGGGCACGGCATGCCGGCGCCGCCGCACGTGCACGCATGGATGCTAAGCCAAGGTTGGTTCGGATGGTTCTCGCAAACCCAGAGGAAGTTATCGCAGAGGGCGCACTATTTCATTCTCAGTGCACTCCCATCGGCTAACGTCAGGTGTCGTTTGCGACGCGCGCCAGTTCCTGGCAGAGCGGGCAGGTGATCGCTTCGTCCTTCGCCAGATAAACCCAATCATTCGATGCGTCTTTGCCGCAAAGCGTCCAGTACACTCGGGCATCGGGGTGGATGTCGGCGCCCTCGCAGACGTGCACAACGCCGCGGTCGTCGCACCAGTACATCGGCATGCCATTGATGGTTCGAAAGCTCGTGGCGCGCTCGGGCTCCGACCATGTGCGTTTGTCGGGGTCGTATGGCTCGATTTCAATAGTTTTCAGAGTCTAGCTCCTTTCATCCGCTTTCGGCACCCCATATCGATCTGCCGACCCGGCGGGCAGCGGCTCGCTTATTTGGTGCTCGATAGCGACGCCCTCCGGATCGTTTTCCTTAAGCCACGCCTGCGCCTCATCTTCGGTATCGAATTTTTTGAAGGTGTCCCGTCCTTTGTAGATCCAGACTGTTGTCATCAGAGAGACTCCTCAACCTAGGTCATCATCCGCCGTTACCGTCGCCTCGAAGTCCTCCGGCATCTCGGGAGGATTACCTCTGTTGCACCACGGGCACGGGGCGCCGGCTCCGCCGCATGTGCAAGCTCGCGCCTCGTGATCCGGCTTCCCGGAGGCACGAACTAGACTAAAAATGAACGATCTTGCCTCCACCGTTTTAACTAGGCGGAGGCGGCCATGAGCCATAGCACCGATCGCCAAGAGTTAGAGCGCCAACTCGAACAGGCGAAGCGGCTGGCTTCCGGGATAACCGACCAAACGACCTATCAGCGGCTCAAGGCGTTCGTCGAGGATCTGAGGGAGAGCCTGCAACGGCGCCTAGCCGCGCGGCGGTCCAAGCAAGCAATCAGGGCTCGTGCCCACGAACTCTGGGAACAGCACGGGCGGCCTACGGGCCGAGACCTCGAGTTCTGGTTCCTGGCAGAGCGGGAACTTAGCGAGGATGAAAACGAGTGAGCACGCGTCCCGAAGGGGACGCACCCAGCCAAGCGAGAGTTCGGGGCGGCCCCGATACTTAGAGCGTGCTATCATGTCGCCTCACAGGAGGTAGTCGCAATGTCGGCTTCAAAGAAACCGCTAAAACCCGATGATTTTCCAGTGCAAGCCGAAGGCAAAAAGATCAAGAAACAGGACGGCACGCCGATCGCGACCACTGAAGATTCACCGATCGCCAATGACGTGGCAGAGCGCCTCAATGAGGACGAAGCCCGCCGCGAAGAAGATAAGTGGGCCTGATCTTCCGTCGTCGACGGACGACGGGCGGCCGCGTGCGATCAGTCATCGATCAGCGTGCCGATCTACGTCGATAAGGATGACGGTCTTCGTGCTTTGACCGATTGACGGAGTGAAAATCTCTCGAGGGACCAGGCGCCGAAGGACGCGGTAGTCAGCGGATTTCGCCAATGCTTCGGCCATGGCTGCGAAGGATAAGTCGGTTTCAAGCATTTGGTGTCGCGGTCCTCCGGCTACTTCGCCCATGCGTCGCGCCTGGCTGAGTTACAAGTCTAGGACGGATACTCACAAAATGCGACGTCCGCTTCCGGGGGTAAAGCGGACGCTTTGTGCCCGTCCCGAGAATTTCGCCACATGTGAAGGGTTTCGGATGCCGGCCGCTTGAGGGAGGGCGCGGCGTATTCGGCGGCCGGCGTCCGAAAGCCTCCAAGG
>NZ_JCAMOQ010000140.1:0-2948 GCF_059512365.1 Bradyrhizobium sp. Ses1 | reverse complement strand
CAGCCGCCCAGCCAGGCGGAATCAGGTGGGGGAGTTTGAGGTGACCTCACCCGGGGGATTTTGACCAACCGTCGGGGATCAACGGCGAATGCTTCCGAGCTTATGTCGAACAGCAGCTTGTTCCAGTTCTTAAGCCGGGCGACATCGTGATCATGGATAATCTCGGCAGCCACAAGTCGGCTGCTCTGCGCCGCATCATCCGAGGCGCCGGCGCCAGACTCTGGTATCTGCCGCCTTACTCACCCGACCTCAATCCGATCGAACAGACCTTCGCCAAGATCAAGCACTGGATGCGCATCGCGCAGAAGCGCACCCTCGAAGACATTTGGCGACACATCGGCGACCTCGTCACCTCGATCCAGCCTGCCGAATGCAGCAACTACTTCGCCAACGCAGGATATGCTTCCATCAAAACGTGAAACGCTCTAGGGCCGCAATCGCCCCAGTCGGCGAGGGCGTCCGCGGCATATTGATCGAGGAGGAAGCACCACCGTCGACTGTTTTGCTCGCTTCCGTGGCGGCAGCCATCGCACGGATGCCCATCCTCCCATTCCGACCTGAGATCATTTTCGACCAACTGGCCGTCGTCCTTGTTCTCAATGTGCAAGCGTGCGTGACATTCGTCGCAAACCGCGATCAATTCAAACATGAATTCGTGATATACGTGCTCGTAAGTGAGATGATGAACCTGTGTGGCTTTGCGCTCAAGGCATCCTTCGCAGATGCCATTAGCTCGTTTCAGAATCTTGGCCCGCTTCGCTTGCCATTCCGGACTAGCTAGATAGATATCATATTCTCGGTTGAAACCATCGGCCCTGCCCCTTTGCTTGCGGACATGCTTTTGAATGATTGATCTGTACTCGGTGTCTCGGGCCGCTAGGTAGCTATTCTCGTGGCCTTCCTTCCACGCAGGAGCATTAATCAACTCGGGCGACTTCTTCAGCGCAGAGCCAATTGACCTGCCGCAAGCGATGCACTGCTTGTAGAAATGCGTGGCGCCGCCTCTGTTCCGACGCTGGCGGACCTCGAACTCGGCGTGCTTACATGCAGACTGTCGAAATAGCGCGAGATCGGCCTTTAGCTCGGGCGTCATATCGAGGTGGTAGAGCTCTCCGGTGTCGTGATCTGTAAAGCGCATACTGATTATTTCAACCTCCGACTCTAAACCCTATCGCCTCAATTATCTTCGCGAGCTTTTGAGCGGCCCCTCGGGGGCAGATGCCATGCCCTGGCGGGGCCCCGCAGCACGTAGGTTGCTCATCCAGGTATCCCGGCGGCCCAAAATGCGTCGGCAACGTTGTGGCGACAACTGTGGATGTCGTTCCTTGCGATCGAGCTTTACACGGATGTTGCGGACGGGATCGTTAAAGAACGGTGATGCGTTGCGCAGTCAGACGCGCTTCCGCCTACGCTGAAAGGCGCTCAAGAGGGCGGCTAAACCTAGCAGTTGTCGGCCGGCAACGCGTACGACGGGTATTGTTGTGAGGTAATTTGAGCACGCCTGCAGAGCGTGTGCAGATTCTGGTACGTTCCGTACAAAGTTTTTGTGCCGATAACAAACGTCATCTGTCCACACCATTGAGCAGTTCTTAGTCATTATCTTTTGCGTTCCTCATGGGCATGCCTCGACACGAGGGCCGATACGCGAACTCACCTCTGAAGCCGTAGTGCGAGGCCCTGCAGAGCAAGGACACTACTGTGCTGATGCGGACGGCGTTCTTTCGGATGTCGATTGGGCCGCCCAGGATGGTCACTACCGAGTGCGGCTCGATAGAGCGGTAACTCTGATGAGAGCCGGTGCGGCCGCATAGATTGTCGCGAGGGTCGCAAAGACATGACTTGAGAGGCCCGTGGTACCATGTCGAAGCGTTGCTCAGCTCCAGAACGAACACTCAATGATCTGGGCATTCCGGCAAATAAGGGCATTGAACCGTGACGCAGTGTCCTTGACGGTGCCGGCGTTATGTACTGAAATCTGGTGCTGTTTGCGTTCGGGTATTTCATGGACGAAGAAATTTTTAAGCAACAGGCATTGCGGGCTCGCGAGTTGGCTGAGAAGGCCGATCCGTTCACCAGAAAACGGCTCCTTGATCTCGCCGACAAATATGAGGCCAAGGCGGCCGGGATCTCCAAGGCCTCAAGGCTGATCGAAAATCCGCTGCCGCTTGCCAACCCTAATGCCGTGCGCCGCTATGGGAAATCGGGCGAGGCATGAAGAAGGCTGAGCCAGATTCCTGCGAATCAAGTGCGACTGTCCGCCACGGAAGCGGCAATCGAGCTGGCTAGTCTTTCTCGCCGACTTGTCAGGTTGCCGAAGTGCGACGTCGCATATGACGAATCGCACCGACATTTCGTAATCCCAGGGGCGACGACTGAAACACTGAAGGCCCATAGCCAGAGCCGAAGCGAGCCACAGGGGCTCATTCCCCTAGGTGAGCGATGAACGCAGTTCTGTATTGATCCGGCGGCGGCGTTGCTGAGCAAAGCGGCGCGTTGAGAGCTATCGATCAGGGTCATTCGATCGCATCCAATGCAGCTCAACGTACAAAGCGAACAGCCCGGAGCAATCAAACCAATTTCCGGTCCCGAACCTTATGAGCTGCGACGTCGCGAGGACGATTGCAAGCACTTCTAGACGATCATGGCGACGCCATCGTCACGATGAAGCGGACGGACTCTGGCAAGATCGTCATCACGGGCACACACCAGTCGGGGAAGCCTGAGTTACTTCCCAACGAATTAAGACAGGCGCATTTGTAACCGGTCGCCTGAGCTGACTTGTGTTGGGGCGCAACGCTCGCAGGTGCCTGCAGACGAGCAAAGCAGGAGAGGTGGTCTCCAGTCGTTAAAGTTACGGCGCGATCACGAGCTTGCGGATTCCAATGATCGCGCGCAGGTATTCCAATCTGATGCCGCGCAGCGTTCCGATCTGATCGCGCGCAGGTGAA
>NZ_JCAMOQ010000139.1:0-3059 GCF_059512365.1 Bradyrhizobium sp. Ses1 | reverse complement strand
CTTCGTCTGGACCAAGAAAAAGGTCCGTCAACGCCGCTTCACAGGGCGCCGTATCACTCAGCTCTGATTCCGGGTACCAGGCGAATGCGCGCCGCATCCGCGATCCCGCTGGCCTGGAGGGCCTCCGCCGGATCGATCGTCACACGCGCGCCATCGATGGGCGCAAGGCCGGCAAAACGCTCCGCTTCCGTCAGCGCCGGAAACGGAACGAAGTGCATGACGATGCCGGTTGCGAACCACATCGCGAACAGGAGGCAGAACGCGATGCCGAGCCAGCGATGCAGCAGGACCATTGCGCCCATCATGTTATCAGCGCCTCACCACTTGAACGCGGCGGAGACCTCATATGTCCGAGGCGCCCCCAGCAAGACCTGATCTGGATAAAACGGATCGCCCAGATCGCGTAACGCTTGTCCGTGATGTTTCGCACCCGGAATGTCAGCCGGGTCTGCTCGACCGCAGAGAACACCAATTTCGGGATGTCGACGAAAGCATAGACGTCGGCAACGGTGTAGGCATTCAGCGTCACGGTGTTCGCATCGGTGTTGTAGCGGTCGCCGACGTGACGGCCGATGACGCCGAGTTCCACCGGCCAGGGCGTGAAGAAGCGGTAAGCCGCACCTGCATTGGCGACGACGCGCGGCACGTTCGGTGGCGTATTACCGGAGAACGAACCGCCGGCAAAATTATAGTCGGCGTAGCGCGCATCGACATAGGCGATGTTGCCCCACAGCCGCAAAGCTTCCGTCAGGCGCACGGACGCGGCAAGCTCCACGCCCTTCGATTCCTGCCGTCCGGCAATGTTGAGCTACATGCCGCCGGCTGCTGCGTAGACGTTCTTGCGCTGGATGTCGAAGGCTGAAAACGACCACTCTGCCCGGTTGTCCCACAACAGATGCTTCACGCCTGTCTCATAGGTGCGTGAGGTTGTCAGATCGAGCGGTTGAAGCGGCCCGAGCAGGAAGATGTTGTTGGCCGACACATCCGCCCCGGTGGCGTACTGACTGAAGAAGGTCATGCCAGGGATGGCTTCCCAGGTGTAGCCGATGCGGCCTGTCACCGGCGTCCAGGATTTTGAGAACGGGAAGCCCGCCTTCTCGAAACCATTCACGTTGGTCGAATTGCGGTCGAGGCCAATATGCTCGACACGCAGGCCGCCGACCAGCGCGAAGTTTCGCGTGATCTTCAGGCGATCTTCGAACGACAACGACTCGTTGCCGATGCGCGCCGTCTGCTGCTGGGTCGTCAGTAGGCCATAGTAGCCGCGCGCGGGATCAACGAGCGCGACGAGATCATGCGGGAAATTGGCCGCGCCCGGCCGGACGAAATCGAGGTCGCTTGCCGCAAACGTCGTGACGAGCCGATTGTCCAGGCCGGCAATATTTGTGTCCCAGGTCAGATCGGTGACGTTTCCGACGAGCCTCTGGCGATGCGCCACATAGAAGCGCTCCCGATCGACCAGGTTCAAATTGGCGTTGAACGCCTCTACCTCGTTGTTGAGCCATTCGCGCTCAGCGCCGTAACCATAGGCCTGGCTCTTCAAGGTCAGGCCCGGCGCCCAACTTGAGCTCGAAGCCGCCGCGCAGCCACACCTCCTGCGCCACGTTGCGATTGTCCAGCACATTGTAGTTGTGTGTTGAAGGTGCGATCGTCGATGGTGACGGGCCCGAGATTCGAGCCGTTGTAGTTAGAGACGTAATTTCCCGAGACGATGCCGGTCGTGGCATGGGAACCGCTGAAGGCGATCGGGACCAGCGGCACGCCCCAATAGGCCTTCGAGCGATCTTCCCTGTATTCGATCGCGCCCCAGATCTTGAGATTGTCCGAGATGCGGTAGTTGAGCTGGGCCGACAGATCCAGCGTCTTGGTGTTGGTGTCGTCGACAAAACCGTTGAGCGACGAGCGGCTGATGTCGAAGCGGTAGTCCAGGCCCTGAACGTTGGTGCTGCCGCCGGAGCCGTAATAGCTGCGGAACGAGTTCAGCGAGTCATAGGAGAAGTACGCCTCGTTCAGGATCGACCCGGTGTGCGGCTGCTTGGTCGCGAAATTGACCGCGCCGCCACTGGCCCCCTCGCCCGACATGACCGAGGCCGGGCCCTTCAAAAACTCCACGGCCTCCAGATTGGCCGTGTCCATGACACGCGAGGTCATGTTCTGGGGACCGATCTTGATGCCGTTATAGAGCACGTTGATCTGGCTGTTGGTGAAGCCGCGCATCGAGAAGGCGGATGGCTGAGCAGGATTGTCACCGGATGTCACGCCGACGGCGCCTTGGGACGTCTCTGAGACCGTCCGATAGCCCTGCTCGCGGATCGTTTGCGCCGAAATCACCTCGACGGTTGCAGGCACTTCGCGCACGGTCAGGCCGAGCCGCGACGCACTTTCGGCAACCACATTGGTGTTGAGCGGCGTCTGAGCTGTGGCTTGCACGCTCGGCTTCTGGTCTGCCGGCGCCGTAGCGGTTCTATTCGGCGCCGCGCGGCGGGCAACACGCCCGTCGCGCCCCGCAGGCTTGGCCGGTTTGCGGGACTGATCGACGGGCGGCGAGACCTCGATTGGCGGCAAGGGATCGCGGGCCTGCTGCGCCAAGGCTTCAGAAAGATC
Source organism: Bradyrhizobium sp. Ses1 (assembly GCF_059512365.1). NCBI lineage: Bacteria > Pseudomonadati > Pseudomonadota > Alphaproteobacteria > Hyphomicrobiales > Nitrobacteraceae > Bradyrhizobium > Bradyrhizobium sp. Ses1. The sequence continues at coordinate 455 of NZ_JCAMOQ010000139.1, read as the reverse complement.
GATGGAAGCAAACGATATGAGAACGCTGGACGCGAGCAAGAATTCGCGCGGCAGGCCGGCACGGGCGGAAGACATGGTTCGGACCTCGGTATGACGTCAGTGGCACGTCACAGCGAACCAAGTCCCGCTCTCGGCCTCGTCGACCTGAAGTGAAGCAATGTCTGTCCTCCCCGACCGACATTTTCGCGTGTGACAACGGCTGACGGCAGGTCTCCTGGCTTGCGGGTCATTACCTCTTCGTCGCCTTCCCAGGACCGAGTGCCCAGTGGCTCGTGACGAAGGATTCTCCGCTCACAGTTGCGGGGGCAGCTGCGGCATTGGGAAAGTCTCCCGCACCGCATTCCCTTTTCATCCCCAAAGGGGAAACCGTCGAAAGCATCTAGTACCTCTACACAGAGGTTTTGACTGATTGGTTTGGGATTTCCAAGACGGGGAGCTGTTCAGGAGGGACCAGC
>NZ_JCAMOQ010000138.1:0-3162 GCF_059512365.1 Bradyrhizobium sp. Ses1 | reverse complement strand
GTAAGCGGTAAGAGCTCCCACGTCCGCAGTGATCAGCGGGCGCGTGCGTAGCGGATCGGCATCCAGTATTGGCGCAGCGCCTCGACGGCCGCTGGGATATCGAGGTGGGCATTGCGAAGAAAGTCCTCGGTCTCGCGGCCGCTTCGCGGCGGTCCGAGCAGCGGACGGCCCTGATCGTCGCGACAGTGCAGCAGGATGGTCAGAAGCTGGCCGTGATTGACGTTGCTGGCGTCCAGCAACGGCGCCCACGCCGACAGCCTGAGCCGCATCGCGGCGTAGAAACCCTGGCACCAGGGGCGCGGATCGATGTCGCCATTGACTTCACGCCGGTGCATCGGCGCGAATTGGCGAGGCGTGGTCGAAAGGGTCTGGCTGATCTCGTTATGACGCAGCGCGACGGTGGAAATCGCCGCGAACTCCGGGGTGCCGCCGTGGTTGAAAGCATCGGCATCGATGGCGAGCAGCGGGCAGATCCAGTCGAGTGGGCTCATCGACACCGGTCCAGCCACGATCGCGGCGACGTAACCGTCGAGCATGGGAATGCTGGTGGCGGCAGGATGCCGATCGACGCGAGCCTGCAGCCACCGCTCGAGTTCCTCAAGCGGCATCGCGGCGACCGCCATCGACGACGATGCCTTATGGCGCCGCGGGCTCATGCCGCGGCCTGTGCGGCACGCTGGTGCGCCGCCTTCCAGTTCCAGGCGAGCAGCTCGTACAACTGATGGCTCTTGGTTCGCCCGGAGGCGATGCGCTCCAGCACGTCGGTCAGGTAGGCCTGCGGATCAAGGTCATGGAGCTTTGCTGTGTTCACGATCGACGCCAGGATCGCCCAGCTCTCGGCGCCACCTTCGCTGCCGCTGAACAATGAGTTGCGTCTTCCCATGGCAATCGGGCGCATGGACCGCTCGACCGTATTGCTGTCGACCTCGATGCGGCCGTCGCGGAGAAACAGCGTCAATCCGTCCCAGTGGTTGAGCGCGTAGTTGATGGCCTCCGTCAGCTTCGACTGGGAGAAGAGCTGGTCGACCATCTCGGTCAGTCGCACCTTGAGCGCTGCCATCAGCGGTGCAGCCCTGGTGCAGCGGGCGGCCAGCCGCTGCTCGGCGCTGCTGCCGCGGATCTCTGCTTCGATGGCATAGACCGCCTGCAGGCGTTCGATCACCTCGCGCGCGTACGGCGACTGCGTCGTCTTGTAGACCTCGACAAATTTGCGGCGGGCGTGAGCAAGACAAAACGCGAGCTGGATCGCGCTGCCATGGCTGCGGGCGAGTGCTTTGTAGGCGGCATAACCATCCACCTGCAGAATGCCGGAAAAACCCGTCAATTGTCCGGCGATCTCCTCGGTGCCGCGGCCCTCGGCGAACACGTAGGCGACCGCCGGCGGCGACGGCCCACCCCATGGCCGGTCATCCATGGCATGCGCCCAGAACTGGCAGATGCGGGTGCGATGTCGTCCGGGATCGAGCACCGGCATCGGCGTCTCGTCGCAGAACACGCGCGGCGCGGCCTGGATCGTGCGCAGCTGGAGGTCATAGAGGCTCCTGAGCCACCAGGCCGCACGCTTCACCCAGCCGGCAAGCGTCGACCGGTCGAGATGGACGCCCTGGCCGGCCAGAATCTGCACTTGCCGATACAGCGGCAGATACCAGGCGAACTTCGAGATCACCACGTGGCTCACGAGTGCGGTCGAGGCCATGCCGCTCTCGATCAGGCGCGGCAGCACCTTCGCTTGGACCACACCATCGGTGCAGCTGCGGCAGCCATATTTAGGACGGATCGTGCGCAACACCCGCAGAATCGCCGGGATGATGTCCAGCACCTCGCTGACGTCCTCGCCGATCTTGTGGAGCTGACCTTGGCAGCATGGGCACGCGGTTGCCTCCGGCTCCAGCACCTGCTCGCAGCGCGGCAGGTGCTTTGGAAGCGCGCCGATGTTGCGGCGCGCCTTCTTGCGCGGTTTGCTGGGTGGCTTCGCCACAGCCACATCATCGTTGGCGGGCGCAGGCAGCGTAGGGTCAGCCTCAAGATCGCCCAGCTCGAGCGCAAGCTGTTCGTCCACGAGCACCGCAAGCCGCTCCGACCGCTTCCCGAAGATCATCTCCTTGAGCGTCTGCATTGCTACGCGCAGCTTCTCGTTCTCAGCGTCAAGCGCGAGCACCATCTCGGTCAGAGCCGCCGGATCGGTCGGGAGAGCGTCGGGACGAATCGCCATGATCAGACGATACATCCGCGCGACCCGTGCTCCAGCGAAATCCTCACGCCTCAGCCGACAACGGTCGGCTGCTTCACAGGCTTGGGCGACACACGCGTCCACTCGAGCCCGTCGAGCAGCATCGCAAGCTGCGTCGCACTGAGATGCACAACGCCGTCGCGGATCGGCGGCCAGGTGAAACGTCCTTGGTGCAACCACTTCGTTACCAGCACCATGCCGCTGCCGTCCCACGCCAGAAGCTTCACTCTGTCCATGCGCTTGCTGCGGAACACGAAGACGTCGCCGCAATACGGGTTCGCACGCAGCGCTTCGCTCACCAGCGCCGACAGCGTGTGCACCGATTTGCGAAAGTCGACCGGCTGTGCCGCCAGCACCACCTTGAGGTCAGACCGTAGTGCAATCACCGGATCCCCCGAAGCGCCGCCAGCACCGTCGACAGGGTCGCCAGCTCCACGCCCGACTCGACCCGGATGCGCGCCCCGTTCACCTCGATCTCGACCACCCCGCAGACCTTGGCCGGCGGCGCGGCGATCTCCAAAGGCTTCGTCTGTACCGGCGAAATACGCTCGGACTCGCCAGCTGTCCCGCCACCGCTCTCGGCACCAATTTGGATCGGCACGAAGCTTGGCGCCTTGCCCGCTACCGCCGCCGCAACTTGGCGTCGCCACACCGTAAGCAGCCCGCGGGAAACCCCATTGCGCCGCGCCACCTCGGAGATGTTCGCACCCTCCTCAAAGCTCTCCGCCACGATCCGGGCCTTCTCCTCGCCCGTCCACCGTCCCCGTCGGCGCTCCCCAGTGATCACCTCGACGCGACGATAGGAGTCACCTTCCTGCCTGGCATCAAGCATGGCATTTGCCATCGTTACACCTCCACCGATCCGCTCATGCCAGGCTGTATCGCGCGCAAGCCGAAGGATGGCTAGGTGGGGGCCTCATGCCGGTTACGAT
>NZ_JCAMOQ010000137.1:0-3197 GCF_059512365.1 Bradyrhizobium sp. Ses1 | reverse complement strand
TCATCATGCGCTCCGTCTATCAAACGGAGCAGCCCCTTCCAACTAAGCACGTGGTCCCACAATCGGGGTCCATTTCAAGTCCATGATCGTTTCCTGCAAAGACAACGGATGCGGGTTGGGAGACGATCCGCTTAAGGCTTTTCTGACCAAGGATGCATATTTCACTGATGGTGAGCAGCGATTTCGCGCGATCATGAGCGCCGAATTCAGACGATCGTGAGCAGCCCGCTCCGGCCGAGGCGGTGATAGAGTCAGCGTTCTGGCTGCTCGTCAAGGGTGATGGTTTTGGCGTTGCGTTTTCGCATGCTTTCGCCGGCCAGCTGGAGGCGGTGAGCGTTATGGACGAGGCGATCGAGGACGGCGTCGGCGTAGGTTGGGTCTCCGATAACTTCGTGCCATGTGTCCACAGGGAGTTGGCTGGTTACGATGGTGGAGGCGCGGCCATGGCGGTCCTCGAGGACTTCGAGTAGATCGCGCCGCTCGGCAGCGGTGAGCACCGACAATCCCCAATCGTCCAAAATCAGAAGCTGGGCGCGGCCAAGGGTTTTGAGCAAGCGGGCATAACGTCCATCGCCCCGCGCGAGCGCCAACGCCTCGAACAATCTTGGGACGCGATGATAGAGAACCGAGCGATTGTCGCGGCAGGCCTTGTGGCCGAGGGCACAGGCTAACCAACTTTTGCCCAATCCGGTCGCCCCGGTTAGAAGCAAATTCTCGTGGCGATCGATCCAGTCGCCGCTGACGAGCTTGGCGAAGACGGCCCGGTCGATCCCCCGCGGCGTGCGCAAATCGACGTCCTCCACGCAGGCATTCTGGCGGAGCGCGGCCAGCTTGAGGCGCGTGGTGAGCCGCCTGGTGTCGCGTTCCGCGGCTTCCCGGTCGACCAGCAGGCCGATGCGATCTTCGAACGGCAAGGCTTCGAGATCAGGTGATCGGCGCTGCTCCTCGAAGGCCTTGGCCATGCCGCTCAAGCCGAGCTCGATCAGGCGTTCGTGGGTGGGATGGTTGAGCATACAGGTCTCCTTGGCTTCAGTGGAAATAATCCCGGCCGCGGATGTTGCCGTGGCGCAGGGGTTGGGGTTCGGAGGGCTCGTCGAGAAAGGTGCGATCCAGGCCGTTCTGGAGGATGGAGCGGATCGAGGCGACGGATCGCGCCTTGATCAGAATGCCGCGCCGGCAGGCCGCGTCGACGCGCTCGGCGCTGTAGCTTTTGGCCAGCGACAGAATGCCGAGGCAGGTGCGAAAGCCTTGCTCGGGATGCGGCCGGGCCGCGATCACGGCCTGGAAGAAGGCGGCGGTCGACGGACCGATCCGCTCACCGGCGGCGATCACTCTGGCGGGCGTCCATTGGCCGTAGCGCCGATGGGCGCTGGGCATGTGGTCGGCGATGGTGGTGTGGCCCCGCCGGTTGGGCGCGCGAGCGTGGCTGGCAATCCTGCGGCCGTTGTGGAAGATCTCGACCGTCCTGTCGTCAATGCGCGCATCGACGAGCTCACGGATGAGCCGATACGGCGTGGAATACCAGTGTCCGTCGATCTCGATATGATAGTCGGGGCCGACCCGACAGCGCTTCCAGTGCGCGAAAGCGTAAGCCTGGTCCGGCAGCTTTGTGAGCTTGGGCTTGTCGAGTTCGGCGAACAGTTCGGCGCGGCTGGCGCCAAAGTCGCGGATCTGTCGGGCATTGAGTTCGACGACGAGTATTTTGATGGCTGCGTTCAGCTCCGCCAACGAAAAGAAGCGTTGGTTGCGCAGCCGCGCCAGAATCCATCGCTGGGCGACTTGCACCGCAACTTCGACCTTTGCCTTATCTTTTGGGCGCCGCGGCCGGGCTGCGAGAATGGCCGTGTCGTAATGGCTCGCCATCTCGGCATAGGTTCGGTTGAGGCCAGGATCGTGGCGGTCGGGATTGGTGACGGCGGCCTTGAGATTGTCGCAGACCACGAATGTCGGCGCGCCGCCGAGGAAGGCGAAAAGGTTGACGTGGAGCCGGATCCAGTCGGCGAGCCCCTCGCTTGGGCAGGCCTCGGCGTACGTATAATTGGACGCGCCCATCGCCGCGACGAACAGCTTCATCGACTGCACTTCCCCACTTGAGGGGTCGATGACGTCGATGGTGTCGCCGGCGAAATCCACGAAGACCTTCTCGCCGCCCAGATGGGTCTGCCGCATCGAAGGCCGGGCCCGCCCCTTCCAGGCCTCGTAGGTCGTGCAGAACCATGTGTAGCCGAAGCCATCGGGATGGCTGGCGCGATACTCGTCCCACAGCAGCCGGCGGGTCACGTTGCGCCGGCGCAGCTCCTTGTCGACATAGCCCCAGTCGGGAATGGGCCGCTGGGGGCTCTGCGACGCAGGCTTCGGCGCAGGGAAAAGCAGCAGCTCCAGGTCTTCGTCGGTCATTCCGGCCGGCAACGGCCAGTTCAGCCCGGCAGCCCCGGCTCGGCGCAGATAGCTGTGCACGGCACCGTTGCTGATGCCCAGGGTGCGCGCGATGGCTCGCTCCGGCAAGCCTTGAACATGTTTTAAGCGGACAACCTCTTTGATCCGGCGCATCGACAATCTCTGGGTGGGCATCGGCCTTCCTCGTTCACTGACGAGGCAGTTCCTAAGCCGGTTGAGTTGTCGGCCGAAGCGGGCTGAGCTGCTGAAAACTTGCTCACGATCCCGCGAAATCCGTGCTCACGATCGTCTGAAATCTCTGCTCACGATCCCCTGAAATCCGTGCTCACGATCCCGCGAAACATGCACCAAGGACACTTCCTAGAAGGACGAGCTTCCGATCTTCGGGATTGGTCAGTGCAAGGGCGCGGGACGAATCCAGTTTTCCATCATTTCTCGGCTCTCGCGATCGACAGTACCTATCGCGGCGGACACGATATCCTCAGGCGCCAATTGCACTATTGATCGTCCGCCGCGCTGCAATCGTACAGATTCTCGATCTTGCGTGCCGTAAGCAGCTCGTGGGACGGGCTGTCGCGGAGGGTGGTCGCCGAAAGGACGAGAAGATCACCCACAGCATCTGCTTCCCGATGCGAAAAGACAGCACTGAGGTCGCCTACCCGTGACATTTGGCTTCTACGTGAGGAATACCATTACTACGATTACGTTGCCTCAGACGTTCCGCTAGCATTACAGTTGTAATTTTTTCTTGAGATGGGCTTTGCGCGCAGTTGCCTGATGAGCCCTGCGCCAGAACGACC
>NZ_JCAMOQ010000136.1:0-3237 GCF_059512365.1 Bradyrhizobium sp. Ses1 | reverse complement strand
CTCGATCCAGCCTACCGAATGCAGCAACTACTTCGCCAACGCAGGATATGCTTCCATCAAAACGTGAAACGCTCTAGAGCTTGGCGCGCGCGCCGAACCGGCCAATCGGCGACCATCAGAACGGCGGCCATCGCCGATAGCATTTCAATCTTACTGCACGCCGCGGACCCGCTTATCGGCCGCTCCTTGATGCCAGCACGCAGGATCGGACACCGGGCCGACAAGCGCGCATTGCGGGGGTCGAAATGCCCGCCGCAACGCGGCCATTGATCTTGGTGAAGGTGGCCTTGGTGCGCCACAGCTCGCGTCCGCGAACGACCTCAAAAATCCAGGCCCTTGGTTCAGATGAAGCGGAATCCGATAGCTGTACTATTTGATCTAATGGAGCCAATTCTGTTGACGCTTCGGACGAGGGCTGGCCAACTGGGCTTGATGAAGCCCGGCATCTCCCGACGCTTCGTACGCTTCCCAATACAACTCACAAAAACCGCCGGTAAAAAGGCGGGCAGTTTAGGTCGGATGTTTTCCGCGAGTCCAGGCGGCAGGACGCGGCGCGCGCTAGTGACCCATAGTCGAGATCTCGTTCAGCCCGGCTTAGCTTCAGGTTGAGTCAAGCCGTCAATCTCCTCACCAGTGGCGTTCTTCTTCGCGATCAGCTCATGCACGGCGCGGCGCCCCGCCTCGGTAAGGCCCGCAAGGGTTTGGTTGCCGCTCCTGGCGGATTCAAGAATCCTCTCGGCAACCAGTTTCCTTGTCTCATGCTCTGATAATCCAATCGGCAAGAACCTGCATGCCCTCTCCAGCGCCAAGTCCATTGCGGCCAGAGTTTTCTTATTAAAATCCTCGCTAATCACTGTTCTTCCCCACATCGGCACTAGCGCGAGCTATGCCCTGGTCTTCGCTGCCGCGACCTTCCGGTACAATCACACACGTTAAGGAGCCTGAACTCTTCGGCGTTTGCTCCAGAGACTCGCCCAGCCGGAGCGAGCTGCCTGGGAGCAGCCAGCCGTTCATCAGGATTTGAACCTCGTACTGACGGAGTTTTCCCAGCAAGGCGTCGCGAAGATCACCAGGCGGCAGGAGCTCCGCCTGAGCGCGCGCCTCCCTAGCGCATTCGGCAAGCCGTTCGAATGACGGCCGAGTCGGGTCTTGCATCTGGGCCATGCCGTCTAATGCTGGAGCGGAAGCCTGGTTCCTAGCGGCAAGCCGCGCTTGCTCGGGCTCGATGCTATAGGGCTTATTCAGGAAGAAGTCCCGGTTGCCGAGCGCGGCTTCAGCATACTGGTCGATCGCAAACGGGATGGCCTGGACGTGGAAGAAACACCACCCGTCCCCCGCACCTCCGCCAACTGCCTTGATGAAGGGCAGCGGATTTTCGCGGTCATCGAACCATTTCCGACGCGCTACCATGACCTGCCCCCGAGCAGCCTCAGTTTAGGCTTCGGCGCGGTAGCCTTCAGCCTGTCCCGCTCGGCGCAACGCCTGTCAATCCTATCGCGCATCCTCTGCAGCAACGCCTCCGCCGAGGCCGTCGATATTCCGGCCCGCTGAAGCTTGAGGATGTCTTTGCGTTGCCGTCCGACCTGGACGCACATGTATTCGAGCTCGGAACGGATATCGTCGAGGCTGCACTCGGGATTTCCACCATTAAAAACGAAGCGAGAACGCCGAGTCAAGCGCAGATGCGCCAGACCGATGAAGCGCAAGTGGTCGGACGACCGTCACCATGGCCTTCCTTGAGCCGTATATCTCCGCGAGAAGGCTAACCGCCTACGCGCCTTTTCCATGAAGCTCATTCCGCCAAAGCGTTGAAAGCGAAGCGTTCGCGCTCGCGCGCCGTAGAAGGTCCGGACCGCAGAGCGCCGATCGGCAATGCTGCCGTCCGCCAGCGCCGCGACACGGTGGCAGACCGCAGAGTGGTTGTTGAGGCCGTGGGCGACTGTGAAGACGTGAAGCCCAGCTTCGGCTGCAACGTCATTATGAGAGAACCGAATTCGCGGCGAGGATCGGGCCCTAGTCCCGAGATCGGCTCATCCAGGAACAGCAGAACCGAATGGAGCGCGAACGCCCGCGCCAAGGCAACTCGCTTGACTGCGCCGCCGGAAAGCTCTGCCGGAAGCTTGTCTCTCTGTTGTGTGCTGAAGCAGACATCTCGAGCCTCGCATTGCAATCTCGTCGAGCAAGGACGGCGACAGATGCGCGGTCTCACGATCGAAGGACGGGAATCGCAGTGTTAGAAGCATCGGCGTCTTTGATGGTGGCGACCGCTAAGCGGTGCCCCTCGGATCGACGTGCCGCCGCTATTGCGGCACCGATGCCACGGCCCGTAACGAATGCAACACGTGCTACGCCACCCCCTTTCCCGCGTTCGGAGCTGCTGCCAGGCTTCACGACCTGATCGTGGTGCAGCAACCGGAGATTGGACGCGATAGTTTCGATAACGTCCTGCCCCAGGAGATGTTGTTCCGGGCTGGTGCGCCCGTGCTGTTCATGCCGTACACCTTCCGGGGCGCGTTCGCGGCGAAGCGAATCGGGATCTGCTGGGATGGCAGTCGCCTTCGCGTGCGGTGCACGATGCTATGCCACTCTTGGAGGCGGCCGACGCACTGATCATCATCACCGTCAACGGCGCCGAAGTCGTACCGCCGGAGGCCTCACCAACACGTCTCGCGCGATACCTGGCAAAGGCCGGCTTACCAGCCCGACTAGTCTCGTTGGAGGACCAATCGCTCGCAGATCCAATCAGGCATTCTTTCGCTGGCCTTCGACGAATCGCTCGATCTGCTTGTCATAGGCGGCTACGGGCATTCGCGCCTGAAGGAAGCCGTAATCGGCGGGGTCACGCGAGAGATGTTTCGGTCCATGACGGTGCCGACGCTGATGTCGCACTGACCTTCTATTACTGCTTGCCTCCAATGCCGGACAGATATCTCATGCGCGCGGACCGGATTATGCCTAGACGTCATCACGGTGACCTCCTCATACATCCATCATGGACGCCGCCAATATCATCCTGCGCTGTCACATCAGCGGCCTGCCGGTGATGGATGAGGACGACACGGTTAGCGATCCTGATGAATTGACTTTGCAGGTCGGGTGCAGTGCAAGCACCGCCGCAAATGGGGCCGAAGGCGCCTCCGCTAAATTCAGGTCGCAGTTGACAGAGCTGGCTCCGGTTGTCTGAACAGATTTTCCGCGTCGATAAGTGAAGCCCTCTGCCAAGGTTAAGCTGCCACG
>NZ_JCAMOQ010000135.1:0-3625 GCF_059512365.1 Bradyrhizobium sp. Ses1 | reverse complement strand
CGCATCGAAGTCCCCCGTGCCGAATCAGTTCGGTCCAAGGGAATCAGAGTGCGCTAATTAGGTACAGACCCTAGTCAGAACATCATCAAGTTCCTGCCGATTGCCCGCCTCAACGCAGTGTTGGTGGTGACCAAGAAGCCGGACATGCTTCGCACCGCGGCGACCTGGATCAAGCGGCTTGATCGAAACGATACCGCGCGAACCACCGTCCACGTTTATCGCGTCAAGTTCGGCGATGCCCGCCAGATCGCCCGGGTGTTGACGGATATGTTCCTCGGCGGATCGTCGTCGAGCCTGACTGAGAGTGCCGACAGCCAGATCGCGCCGGGGTCCGGGATAGCGGCAACTTCAAGCGCCGGGGATCGCCTCTCGCTCAACGGCAATGTGGGATCAAACACAAATGGCGGCTTTGCCTCGCGCGGCAATCTGAGCATGAACGGCGCGGCGGGCCTCGGCGGCAACGGCGGGCTTGGCGCGCAACCGACCGGTGCCAACCAGAACGGCGGCAGTGCTCCGCTCGACAGCGGCCGCGGTTCGGGAAATGGCCAGCCGATGATGCAGGACGTGCGGATCACACCCGACACCGTCAACAACACGCTGCTGATCTACGCCGACCAGGCGAACTACCGGATCATCGAATCCACGCTGGTGCAGATCGACCAGCCGCAGCTCCAGGTTGCGATCGATGCGACGATTGCTGAGGTCACGCTGAACAATACGTTGTCTTATGGCGTGCAGGCCTACCTGACGAGCCGGAATGTCGGATTGAAGCCGAACACCGGCTCCATTCTCAACACCCAGGCCACCGCGGCGCCGACGACAATTACCGACCCGACGACCGGGGCGGCCACCGTCGCCGGATCGGTCACCAACGCTTTCATCAATCGGGCCTTCCCTGGCTTCAACTTCCTGATCGGATCGGAAACCCAGCCGAGCCTGATCCTCGATGCATTGCATGCGGTCACCAGCGTCAAGGTGCTCTCCAACCCGTCGCTGGTGGTGATCAACAACCAGGTGGCGACGCTGCAGGTCGGCGACGTCGTCCCGGTGTCGACCGGAAGCGCGACGGTGTTGACGACGAACAACACCGTCGTCAACACGATCGACTATCGCAACACCGGCATCATCCTCCGCGTCTCGCCGCGCATCAGCGTCAATGGCAATGTCCGGCTCGACGTCGAGCAGGAGATCAGCAACGTGCCCGCGGCCAGTGCGAACAGCCTGACACCGACGGTATCGGAGCGGCGGGTCAAGAGCCAGATCTCGGTCGCCAACGGCCAGACCGTGCTGCTGGCCGGCCTGATCAGCGAGCAGCAGAACGGCACCCGCAGCGCCATCCCGGTGCTCGACCAGCTTCCGGGCCTCGGCGATGCCTTCGGACACCAGAACAACTCGACCCAGCGCACCGAACTCATCATCTTCATCCGCCCGCAGATCATCCGCGACGGCTCCGACGCTCACGTCGTGGCGGAAGAACTCCGATCGAAATTGCGCGGCAGCATTGCCACGACCCCGACCAACGCCGCAATCACGACCAGCTTCCATTGAGCAGGACAGAGAATGCTGAGCATCCGCGCCGGGCGTCGATTTCTCCTCGCGCTCTTGGCCGTTGCGCTTTCGGCAGCCGCCGCGCCGGTCGCGGCCAGCAGTCTTTCGCGCGGGACCGCGGCGTTCCATCGCGGCGACTACGTCAGCGCGTTCCGGGAGCTTGCACCGCTGGCCGAACGCGAGAATGCAACCGCACTCGGCCTGCTCGGCTTCATGTACGAGCATGGCTTTGGCGCGCCGCAGGCCTATGACGCCGCCGCCGATCTCTATTGCCGCGCGGCCGTCCAGGGCAACCCATTCGCGCAGGCCATGCTCGGCTTGATGTACGACAAGGGCCACGGCGTTCCGCAGGATTTCATCCTCGCCTATAAGTGGCTCAATCTCGCGGCGGCCCGAACCACCGGCCGCGAGCGGGACACCTATGCGCGGTTCCGCAACGCAGTCGCTTCAAAAATGTCGACCGATGAGATCGTGATCGGCCAGCGGCTTGCGCTCAACTGGTCGCCGGCTTTTCCTGCGCCCGCCCTGCGAGCGAGCAGGTAGCGTCTCCGTCACATTAAGTCCGGCTGGCCGCGCGCGTTGCGCCGCCCAGTCGACCGCGTCACAGAAGCGTCAAGCCTCCGTCAGACCGTCGCAATCAGGTTGCGATTTGTGACAAAATTGCTACCGTCGAATGTCAGTTCGACTACGCGGGAGCACGGCCCCATGAGTATGGAGTGGCGGGCGCGGCCAAATCCGGTGGTTCGGTGGTGGGGTCTGTTGGCCCTCATCAGCGGCGCCAACATCGCGCTTTGGTTCTTGCTGTACGGCGAGTTTCACCAAGTTCCCTCGGGCGGCCTGGTCAACAGCTCCGGCACCCAGTCCATGTTCCTGCTTTCCGCGGCCTATGTGTTTGGCTGCGCTTTCAGGTCGCTGCTGCCGCGCGCGGATGTTCAGCGCATCTGCCTGGTCGACACCTGGCTATCGAGCGTCTTCGTTGGCCGATCGGTCGCGACCGTGGCCGAGATCTGCTTTGCCGTGCAGTGGGCGATCATCCTCAATCAATTGGGCGGGATGACAGGCGCGGACACCACGTTGAACGCCGCGCAATTGATCGTGCCCCTGATCCTCATTGCCGAGTGCTTCTCGTGGTATGCGGTGGTTTCCACCAACTATCTGGGCAACGCCATCGAGAACTCGATATGGGCGATCGCCTTCTTCGTTGTGGGGGTTGGTCTTTGCCGGCTGCTGCCTGAATTCAACGGTCCGGTTCGCATCGCCCTCATCGTCGCGATCGTGGGAATTGCCGGTTATCTGGCCTTTCTCATTACGGTCGACGTCCCGATGTATTTGAGCCGATGGCAGGCCGGTCTCGCCGATGGCAGCAAGCTTCTCGGTTTTCTCGAGGGGCTCCACGACGTGAGCACGCGCTGGGTCGTGACGCACGATTTCGAGCATTGGAAAGACGAGATCGCCTGGATGTCGCTTTATTTCAGCGCGGCCGTCTGGGCCAGCCTCGCGCTTTGCGTCGTCTATTCGCTCGACGGTCATCTGCCGCAATATCGCACCGGGGCGGCGGCTGCGAACTGCCCTGCAGCGGTTTGCAGCTTGCCGCAAGTTGCCGGCGATAACAGATATTTTCGTGTGGCCTACGCGCCGACTTGAGGGCGGCGACGTAGGAGCTCCTGTAGGATGGGTAGAGCGCAGCGAAACCCATCGCGATGGAGCGAGCGGCACGAATGATGGGTTTCGCTTCGCTCTACCCATCCTACGATTCTCTCACGCCTCGCATCAGTGTCGCCCCCGCGAAGGCGGACCCATAACCACAGGGAAGTGTTGTGGCGCGAGCGAGCGGTTGCAGCGGAGCACACGACAACGGCCTGTGGTTATGGGTCCCAGATCAAGTCCGGGACGACGTGGGGTGGGTTCTGATTCAAGTTTCAAATAGCGTGAGGATGTAAGTCCGCATTCTCGCGGCGCGTTGCGTCCGAGCTTTGCTTCACTTTCCACCCTCCTTGAAGACAGAGGGCGCAGGGAAAGCCGGGTGCTGGTTGCACCCGTGGGTCCCGTGCAACAAAAAGCACGGGGGTAGGACCAC
>NZ_JCAMOQ010000134.1:0-3712 GCF_059512365.1 Bradyrhizobium sp. Ses1 | reverse complement strand
AGTCCTCTCACCTGAGTCCTCTGGGTAGCTGATTCACCCTCAAATACGCCCGCGACTTTCTGACTCAGTAAGACTAGGCCCGTGCCTGAGATCAGCCTCGTGTCCTCTCAGCTCTCCTGCTCGTCCGGGTACGCGACAGGAACCGCCGGCCCCCACCCGCGCTCGGGCACGGCGCCGCCCGCGGTACGCTTTCCTCCGTCCTCGGTCGTATAGACGTTGGCGCCACGGTGATACATTGCGCGCACGACTGACTTGCGGGGATGGTCGGGATCGGCTTTGGCGGAGCTAACAAAGGCCTGGAATTTTACTGCGCCGCCTTGATTGGATTGCTTGGGACCAAGCAGTTGATCAAGAAGCTCGCTTGATACGTTATGGCGACCGCCATGATGAGGTACTTGGAAACGATCGATACCGGGCAACAAGAGACCTGCCGTCGGCGCATAGTCGATTACCTCGCGGAGCCCCGCGCGGCCAGTATCAGCCGTCAGCAAGATCTTGAAGCCGGAGAGCGAGGCAAATTGCACCACGCTCATTTCGTTTTCATTGCTGGTCTCCCCGGGCGGGAAGTACTCATCGCCCCAGACAGCCCTGGCGAGGGCCGCGGCCTGCTTTGCGGCATCGACGAAAACGCGCCCCACAGTGGACAGGACGCCGGCGTCCTTGGCGACTGGCGTCTTGTCAGAATCAACGACCAGATCGAGAAACCTCGCCCTGGTCGGCGCCATGACGCGAAAGGCGCCGACGTCATTGCCCTGAAAGGGCTCAAACATCGGAATTTTCTTTCGGACGGCGATGTCCTCAAGGGAGGCCAGATTGCCATAGGCCGATCTCAGAGCACGACGCAAATTCTCTGCGCTCGTGTAGTTCTTGAATCTGGGCAAGAGTTCGTCTGCATAGATCCAGGGCCGAAGCATCCACAGGGCCCCCGCGTCGAAGTTCTCGAGCACTGCCTGCAAGCCAACCGCGTGGTCTCCGTCATTGTGCGTCGCCACCACGTAGTCGAGCCGCTTCGGAGACCCATAGAACGCGTTGATGTGCTTCACCATTGCATCGCCGGTACTCTGAAAGCCGCCGTCGACCACGTGAAGATATTGACGCCCCCCAGTCTCATAACGCATGCAGATGGCGTCACCACTGCTTTTCGCCTCGACGTCGAGGAAATCGATTTCAAAGAAATCAGCCAAATGGACCTCCCGACCAACTGTCAGCTGGTCGCCTGGTTACGACGCGAACGCGGCCTAACCGGTGAGTTCTCCTTCCTGAGATGCGGAGATTCAACGCTGAGCAACAACTGGCGCGCATAAATGCGCGAGGCTTCGGTTACGGCCGCCTTCGTCGAGAACGCCAACAGATAGCAGGCATGCAGAAAGGCGATCACAAAAACCGGCGTCAAACCGACATCAGTCGGGTCCAGGCCAGTGATAGACGTACTGCGTCGCGCAGCCGATCACGATCAGGGCGTTGAGAATGAGCGCGGGCCATTTCAGGGCATACAGATTACGCCGATAGCCGTAGCTGACGTTCTCGTTGAACAGGATCTCGAATTTCTTCCGGCTTCTCGTGTTCTCTCGGAGCCAGTCTCCAACTCGCCTGTAGAACACATCCGCAGCCTCAGGACTCTCGGCTTCCTCTGCCGATGTCGGGGCAGTCTCGGAAAGCTTGGCGCCGAGGAACGCGTGCATTCGGGCCTTCGTCGCCGCATCGAACGTACCGTCGCGGTGCCGGAGCATAGTGATACTAGGCAAGCCGCCCATTCCTTCGATCAGTCCCGGCTCAATGGCTTTGCCACGCCGCCTGGCGGCATCCGCGAGGACCATCAGCAGCACGGCAAGCGCCGTCCCGGCGATGCCATGCACCAACTTGATCTCCGTGCCAGTCGTGATCACCACCCAAGTCAGCGCGAGCGCCGGCGCGGCGGCGATGATGGCGGGAAACAGGCGCGCAAAAATCGTATATTTGTCAAACTTGGGCAACGTCCTCGTCATCCTCGACGTCAAGGTTGACCGAGATGAACCCGGCATCCTACGCGGTTCAGCATGGACTGCCGTTTCATTGCGCCGGGCTCAAAATTTTCGTAGATCATTTGGCCGGCTCAAGCGTGTACACGGTCTCGACGGTGATGCTCCCGGCGTAGCCCGTGAACTTGTCCTGCTTCTCGTCTGCCAGGTCCTTGTGCGAATAGTTTGGGTTCGAGGCGTAGATGTGCACCTTGTCGTCTTCGATGTCGAACGTGATGTCGCCCGCGCGATTTTGGGTGATGATCTTGTATCCCGTGTAATAGTGCAGATGACGAGAGGGCGCCTCGCCGATGACGATAATCTGCGGATCGAGCTTCTCAAGCCAGGCATCCGGTATCTTGCCCGATTTCCGGCCATGATGGGCCGCAAACACCACCGTGGTCTTCTCCAGTTTGATGCTGTCGGTGATCTTCTCCATGAATTCGGTCTCGAGATCGCCGAGCCATAGAAAGCTTGCGCCGCCCACCATGTTGTAGCGGAACACGGCGGACATGTTGTTGTAGCTGATACCGGCCTCGCCGTTCGCCAGCGCTTCCTTGAAGTGCTCGTTCGACGTGTCCGGCCACAGGATGTTTATGCCGGCAGACCCGCGCTCATCGCTCTTCCGATTCATCCATCGCCGGGAACACCCCTTGTAGATGTAAAAGGCTTTCTCGCTGTCGTCGCGAAGCTTGCTGTAGTGCTTGAACGACGTCGTTTCGTCGTCCTTGATGACCTTGTTCCTGACAACGTAGAAGTTCCTGATCGGGATTTCGGCGTCGAGCAATTCGATGCCGCCGAAGTGGTCGTCATCAGGGTGCGTCGAGATAAATCTCGTTATCCCCTTATACGCCGACTCGGCCTTGAGCTCCTTGAGGATCTCGTCGGCGTTCTCCTCGTTCAGGTCGCAATCGATGATCGTGAAGTTATCCGAGGCGTGCTTGATATAGAACGTGTCGCCGTTCCCCACGGCAAAGCTCTTGATGATCGTCATTTCGACAGCGCCCTCTGTAGGCTTCCGCTGTACCTCGCGCCATCGCGGTGAAGGCTACAAAATCCGTACAGCAAGGCACGCTCCTGCGTTCGGCCGCCCTCACGGGGAGGTCGTCGTCTAGTTGATAAGTCGGGAAACACTCGTGCGAGTACCCCACCTGCTGGCGAACAATCTGGGAACGCCATGGAACCATTCAAGGGGCCCGCAGGATGATTTTCCAAAACTTTTCCACCACCTTGCTGTGGCCAGCTCAAGCGGTGCGGCGCGCGGTCCCCGGTGACGCCCTCATGCCCGAGGTTGCCGCAGCTGCCCTGACCTCGTCCGCATCAACATCTACAATCCGCATGAACAATGGGACCGGTTGCCGGATCTTCCCCAAGCTATTCAGAAGGTTTGCAACGAGTGGATGATCCGGTTGCCCAGGTTTCACAGGGTCCGCGTGCGTATTTGTGCCGCACCACATGCGGATTGCCTACTTTGAAGTGGCAATCGGCCGTGACAGGCACAGCTTGCGAGCGTAGGCCCGAAACCGGAAATCCACTGGAATCTTCAAGTTCAACCCTAGATCCTGCCGCCTTCGGCGCCGCTCGCTTGGCTTGTAAAACCGAATCATCATATGGTGATCAGCTAGCTCGCAGCATGGTCACTTACTCATAGGTCAGAAATATAGGCGACATTGTTGCGGCGTTGGTGTATGCTATCGGCATGAAACGCGACGGCC
>NZ_JCAMOQ010000133.1:0-3773 GCF_059512365.1 Bradyrhizobium sp. Ses1 | reverse complement strand
GGACGCCCCTTGGCGCTATCGGCTTGGCCACCCTGTTTGCCGCAGCGGCCTACCGCGCGAGCGGTTTAGTCCCCTGGCCCATCGGCGAAGTGGTGAACTACGTCACCGAGGTCCGCTTGGCGAGGCACAGCGGACTAGATTTCTTCGGTTGAGTTCTTCGCGTTTTTGATCCGAAGCGGGCATCAACCCGTTTGCCAGGCTGTAAGTCAATATCTCTGCCTTTATTGTTCGCCTGCAGGTAGTATAGCCTTGCGACTGTACGCGGCGCGCAGCTTCTATCTCAAACTCACGCTCGCCGCATTGCGACTTGAGTTCTCTTGCTGCATGGAGCTTGGGAGATTCTCATGGAAAAATTGCTTCTGACCGCGACCAGCTTGATTATGCTGTCTGTTCCGGTAATCGCGCAAGATACTGAGGCGCGGCTGATGCCCGAGGCGCTCGTATGGAAGGATAATCCAGCCTTTCCAAAAGGCGTTCAGATTGCCACCTTGGTCGGCGATCCCAGCAAGAAAGGCGAAGTTGTCGTCTTGCGCATCAAGTTTCCAGCGAATTTCCAAATGCCTCCGCACACTCACCCCTATTCTGAAGTTGTCACCGTCTTAAGCGGGGCAATCGGCAGCAGTCATGGTGAGAAATTCGAAAAGAAGGGTGATCTCCTAAAACCTGGCTCGTTATGGGTGTACCCTGC
This sequence comes from Bradyrhizobium sp. Ses1, assembly GCF_059512365.1. Classification (NCBI taxonomy): domain Bacteria; kingdom Pseudomonadati; phylum Pseudomonadota; class Alphaproteobacteria; order Hyphomicrobiales; family Nitrobacteraceae; genus Bradyrhizobium; species Bradyrhizobium sp. Ses1. The sequence continues at coordinate 3,085 of NZ_JCAMOQ010000133.1, read as the reverse complement.
GAAACACCCGCATTTCGCGTGGACCGGAAGCGAGGAAGGAATACTTCAGGTTCAGTTCATTGGCCCAGGTGGCATCGATTACATCAATCCTGCTGACGATCCGCGCAAACAATAACGGCTGCACGAAGAAGCGACGGCGGTTATGTCCGGTCTTGCCCATGGCCGAAACCCGGATTGAAGATCGCACGTCAACTCACCGGGTAGGCCGGACGCCGCTCTAAGTCGCTATTGGCCCCAAGCAGCGGTTGGTGGATGTCTGCTATTCCGCCGCTGTTAAAAGCTAACCAGACATCCCTCGAACGGGCCGAAAACGACGCGATTGATCCAAATCGGTCATGGAGTGGCTGCTGTTCGACAACGGCGCTATGCTCCCGCCCCGCGGGGTATCTGCAATCGTTTGGAGCGGGAGCAATCGAAGACCGGCACAATCAGATCACGTTAGCTAGTCTTCTCCACCTTTGGCGGCGTCCATGTATCGTCGACGATTGAAGGTGGGTTTTCATCCGGCCAGTACATGCGGAGCATCAGCTTGAACTTGCCGTTTGGTGCGGGAAGCCAATTCGACTCCTTGTCCGGGCCCGGCGATTGATTTTGGATGTAGAGGTCCGTTGAGCCATCAGCGTTGGTCTTCAGATCTTGGCGAGGACTGATAGAGTAGCGATTGATGGGATTGGCGACGAAGAAATAATTGGCGTCATACATCTTGACAGACCAGCAGCCGCGCGCAGGTGGCAACTGTCCTTTGGGAAAGCGCAGGAGGTATTTGTTAGCTCCGTCGTAATCGTGATCCTCGGCGTCCCTCTGGGAGAACGGGTAGATGGCATCTTGGGTGCGGTTTGCGCCAAGGCCGATGGCAGTTACTATGGCGCGGTTTAGATAGTCCGTTCCGTATATTCCAGTCTTCGTGTCGTATATCCAGCCGTTGACGTGCTTCACGGCGTCGTTCACCTTCGTTTGAAGAAGGATGCGATCAAACGCGACCTGCGGGATACGTTTAGCGAAATCCGCCCGCAGCTCGCTGGCATCAAAGTCTTTGCCCGGCACCAGCCCGATTTTGGCGAAGCGCGCGACTTCGGGAGCATCTGCCGCATACGGAGGGTTGTCCTTCATCAATTGCGCGAGGAGCGTGAAAAATTCCACCGCGTCCATTCGATTGACCTGGTCTCGCACCGGCGTCTTCATATCGACGGACGGGTCGACCGTCCCCGCCGGCGGCGTGTATTCCTTCCCGTAAGACACTCAGCGGGACCATCTTCAATTGATCTTGCAACGCATGGACGGCAGCATAGTCCTCGGGTGTACCCGTGCAGTAGAGGCGTCCGATGAGCCAAACAATGTTCGTCGGAGACTTCAATTCCTTTACACCTGATGGCAGGGCGCCGCTCCAGTTCGGGCCGGTAATTGCGTAGGTCTGCGCTCCGGTGCCTGTTGTTCGCGTTCCGGTACAGCAAAGACGGTAGTCCATCCGTCCAGCATCGGCAGCAGGAAATATCGACCCTTCATGTCAGGAACGCTGAGCACCCAAGGTTCTTTGTCGACGTAGAAGAAACCGGAGCTGTACAGCGTGTCCGCATTTGGCGCCGTTGCGTCACGAAAAGATGCGTTAGGGTATTGGCGCAGGTTGATGATCTGACCCATCGGGCCGCGTGTGCCCTCTACTTTTGGCTGGTTTGTAATAACCCTGCGCGTCATTTCGACGGTCACCAGCGGATAGCCATAGATGTAAGCATCCGTGGCCAGCCAGAAATCCTCAGCGCCCTCGATGATGTCGAAAATCGGTCCATCCTCCTGTCCTCATCGCAAATCAATCCGGGCATATTGGTGGTGCAGCCCACCCAAAATCGGGCGACAGATAATGCGTCCGACTGTCTCGGCGGCGCGTGATATCGGCGCGTCCTTGTTCAATGACAGATGGGGTCGCGTGCCATTGTAGTAGCTCATGTACGAGAGCAGCACGTGGCGCAGATGGCGTTCGCCAAAGACTACGGCATGATCCATGCATTCCCTCCGGATTGAACCGATCAGCCGTTCTGCATGGGCGTTTTGCCAGGGTGAACGAGGAGACGTCGGGCGATCTCGGATACCGATGGATCTCACCCGGCGTGTGAATATCTCGGCGTAGGCACCATCGCGGTCCCTGATCAGGTAACGAGGGATTTGCTCCCAGCCACACGCCTCCGTCAGTTGATTGGCGATCCATTCGGCAGTTGGATGCGCGGTCACCCCGCACCACAGGATCTGCCGCCGGCCATGGCCGATGATCAGCAAACCGTAGAGCAGTCGGAATGAGATTGTCGGCACGACGAAGAGGTCCATTGCGACAATGCCATCCGCATGGTTGCGAAGAAACGTCTTCCATCCCTGCGAGGGAGGGCCCCTCCTCCGCGCCATATACTTGGCGACGCTGGTCTGACCGATCTCGATGCCGAGCTTGAGAAGCTCACCATGGATTCTCGGCGCTCCCCACGGCGGGTTGACGATGCTCATCTCGCGGATCAGCCGGCGAATTTCCAACGGTGCAGTTGGTCGACCGCAGCGGTGCCGCGATTTCCAGCGCCAATACGCTCTGAAACCGGCACGGTGCCAACGGATGATGGTATCCGGCTTCACTATCGTCAGCGCCTTTGATGGTATTTGGCACCAAACGATACAGCCCAACAAAAATCAGGCGATCTATGGCACTGAAGGCCACTCTCTTCGGCACATGCCGTCGCTGGATGTTAAGTTGATGACGAAGGATCAGGATCTCAGCTTCCAACGAGACCCGCGACCGGAACAATATGACCAGCACGGACCAGACCAGGCTGTAAGCTTCTCTCATGAGACAGAAGCATTGCGCGATTCGGCCTCACATACCAGCCGGATTAGGTTTCCGACAGGGACAGCTGAGCAGTCATGCTTTCGAACCGGCGTATGCCAACGAAAAAAGATTCGATGATCAAAAATCAACGCGAACAAACTTACTAAAAGCCGTTCAGCCGACCAAACATAGGTCCGAATGCTCGCACTGGCCAATTGCAGCCGCCAACCCAACGCAAACCCTGGAATGATCGTATAGCAGAGCATCACCGCCCAGCCAAAGAGA
>NZ_JCAMOQ010000132.1:0-3827 GCF_059512365.1 Bradyrhizobium sp. Ses1 | reverse complement strand
AAGGTGGACTTCTCTTGCTTCGGGGATCATCCATATCTTGAATCACGACTCACGATCCAAGAAAAGTGGGTACTAGACAGTCGGCCGTGAAGAATCTCCCAAGCGGTTGAGCGGGAATCTTGAGGGTTCTGTGAGGTCGTGGGGGCAAGGCCAGCCACGCGCGCTGTCGTAGCGTGCGACCTCATAGAAGCCGGATTGAACGAAGCCGCGGAGTTGTGGGCGCTATGGCGATAGTGCAGCCGGTGCAACTGCGGAGAAGGCGCGCCTGTGGTCGCCGCGCGCCGGCGAGATATTGATCGGACGTGAGCGGCGCCATTGCTCGGGCCTAGAGCGCGATGCCGCGAGCGATTTGCTGTGCTGGGATGCGCGGCCGAGTGACTGACGGGGTGAGCGATGACGAGCGCGGCCACGGCGACATCGGACGTTGCCACCGAGAAGGTGATCACGGAAGGGGTCGATGGTGCAGGTGCTGGTCATGACGTGTCACAACGAAACGGATGGTCGCGCGCGCAGGCTCGCGGGACGACGTCGATGCGCCGCATGGTGCCGCCGCAATGTGGGCAGGCGGGGATCTCGCATTTGACGAGGGGATCCTCGCGGGCTTGTTGATCAGCCGGAGCGTTGCGGATTGCGAGGAGTTGGCGGCAGTGGGCGATTTTGTCGCTGCGTCCGCCGTTGGCGAGAAAGCCATAGTGGCGGATGCGGTGGAAGCCGTCCGGCAGGGTATGCAGCAGAAAGCGACGAATGAACTCGTCGGCATCGAGCGTCATCACCTTGGCTTTGCGATTCTGCCGATAATCCTTCCAGGAAAAACTTACCTTGTCGTCCGCAAGCGAGACCAGCCGACTGCTGGCGATGGCGAGGGCTTCAGCTTGATCTGGTCCCGCCCCAGCCGTCGCAACGGCGACTGACCCGGCCCACACTGCCTCGCCCGGCTCGTCCGGGCGGGGCATCGCCACGCTCAAACAATCGAAGGCGCCTCGTTGGGGTGCCACTGCAAGCAGAGAGGACGTAACAGATGCAACGCCTCCATCATCGACAACGCCATTCGGTCAGCAGGTGAACGCCGGGGACTGAGCGCGGCAACGGTCGGTGGTTATGTAAGGTTTCTTCGGAGTCTTGGGGAGAATCTCGCACGTAATGGGCAATCGATTTCTGCGCTCGATAACGCTTCGCTGGTAGCCCACGCCAATAAATTCGACGACCAGGGTGCCATTCCTGTCTTGCGTTATCTTCGGGAGTATCTTGAACCCGGTGGTACGTTAGGCCGTTCTCAGCGTGCGCGGCGCCCAGGGGAGCAACGGAGTATTCCCGCCGAAGACCAAGCCCCATCGAGGACGCAGCTCATAGCAGCAAGCGACCCGCAACGGCCGTTGCGATCTATAGCGGCAGCCTTCGCATATTTTCTGAAGGGCTTGACCGCGAGGGTCACGCAATCGCCCGGCTAGATCACGAGTCACGCATCAAGCGCGCTAAAGAGCTGCGTCCGAACGATAGAAGCCTCTTGACCGCGTTGAAGATGATCTACCGGAGCCCTGCACATCTTGTTCAATCGCAAACTGCAGCGCTTGAGACGATGGTCGGCACAAATAAGAAATCGGCTGACTAGTTTGGAGGACGCATGAATGCTGGATCGATCAGTGCCCGGCAAAACGCGCCGACCATTGAAGCCGCCTCATGATCTCCGCGATCATCGACGATGCGATGGAGCGCCTTCGCACTCTCTTGGAAATGCGGACAAGAGCGATGGATCGCGTTGCACAGCGCAACGTAGACCTCATGCGCCAACCCGCACGAGCCTCATTACGACCATCGCCAAAAGGGCTTGAAGCCTACGTAGCGTCAGGTTGTACAGTATTGATCGTACAAGCGTGGCGACCCCCGGAAGGGACTTGATCGCAAGGAACGGTGTCAATGTCTCGAGTTCTGAGATATGCACGAGATTTTGCTGCTGCGGATGCTCTCCGAAGCGGCTCGTGCCGAATGCGAAGGACGTCAATTGAAGAATTTAAACTGGAACGGGACGTGCATTTGGAGACCAATCGGGGCATGATCTTGGCACGGATGCGTCGGGCCAGTTCAATCCCGATGTCCCGCATGCTGTTGCAATCGGGGGCGCAACTATCCGTCTTACGCTGTCTTTCGGCTTGTCGTGAGGGCAGGCCCACAAGTGTCTCAGGCTTTCCACTAAGCGGGATCGTCGCACGGCTGCGCATTGGCTCCAGGCGTGACTTGCCGGGTGGGGTGAACGAGTTGTTCTGCGGCAGGTACCAGCTGGGCTGGTGGGAGTAATGCGTGAACCAGGACGTGCGTGCGGCGACTGTCCTCCTTTTTGGTTGCGGAGCCTGGCATCGGCTTTCTGGCCGATGGTCGGGAGCGTGCTCAAAGGTAGTTCTGGCAATTATGAAGATTGATCTGATCCAAGGAGAGGAGTGTTGGAAGTGAACTATAGCGATCCGAACTATTGGAGCAATTGGTACGCTGAGCAGCACGAGCTGCTGCGTGCGAGGCAGGAGTCGGACGGCGCGCCGGCGGACCAGGTCGGGTTTGAGCAGCAGCTGGGCCATCTGCAGCTCAGCTCATCGGAGGAGAGCTCCGCCGAGCCGAGTTCGCCTGACACTCGACCGGCAGAGGTGCATGGAGGCATCCAGCGCATCGGCCTCGGCGGTTCGATGCGGATGGTGCCGCAATCCGACCCACAGGACAATCGGTTCAGCAGTACGCGGCGCAGTGTTGACATTCCTCGCGCTCACTTTGGTGCGGCTGTGCCAGGATCTCCATCCGACTTGGGTGCCGGGGCGTTTGGTAGGGTGCGCGACGCAGCGTCATCGGAACCGAATCCTGCAGCGCGCGCGAAGGATAAAGGGCGTGGACTGCTTTCTCGGGTTAAATCGAGGCTTGGCAAAGTGTTCGGAGGAAGTCGCGGTGAAAAGCCGTTGGGCGACATCGCGTCGGATGCAGTCACTTCAGAGCTTCGAATCTACGCCTATAAGCGCACCCGTGCGTCCGAAGAGGACGCGGCCCTCATTTCCGAGTTCGCGCGCGCGGCCGTAGGAAGTTATGCTTCCAGCACCGTTCAGAGGATGGTGGAGCAGCTGAGCCGGCTCAGCGAGTTCCTCAACCCCAGAAACCTGACGCTGGCCGGTCTGGTTGAAGACCCTGATCAGTTGAAAGTCCACGTGGATGAATTTGTGAAGGCGGGGGGCATCAAGCGAGTGCGTGCGGCGTTGGAAGCGCTTCGGAAGTTCCGCGCCGGCGAGTTGTTGCCTCGGCCTCCAGCGCCACCTCCGCCGCCTCCGCCGCCTTCTTGTACCGGAGACGCGCTGCTCATTCACCAGTTCGCTGCAGCAGCCCGAGGACACGAGGTGCCCGACAAAACCATCAGGCCTCATACGGAGGTTCTTAAGGCCTTTGCTGAGTGGCTTACGGCCAATCAGAAGGCGTCCCTGACTTCTCGGTTTCGAAGCGATGAAATAGCCGAAGACATGATGGCATACTGCGAGGAGAATGACCCCAAGGGCCGCCTCTTTACGGCCCTCAATCATCTCCGAAGGCTTCAGCCCGACGGGGCAGGGTTCGAAACGCTCGGACCTGGGCCCCGCGTCATGGGGCGCCGTACCTTGAGCGCTTATGAGAGTGATGCCGACCTCATTGACGAGGCTACTAACGAGGCCTTGCGTAGGCTTGGACCGGCAGCAACTCCCAAAGAGAGGAAGCCTATCCTTGCGATGGCGAGTAATCAGCGCAAGCTTAGGGTCTGTACCTAATTAGCGCACTCTGATTCCCTTGGACCGAACTGATTCGGCACGGGGGACTTCGATGCGCAA
>NZ_JCAMOQ010000131.1:0-4403 GCF_059512365.1 Bradyrhizobium sp. Ses1 | reverse complement strand
CCTCGGCCGGTGATGCGGACCAACGATCTCCGGGCTCTTGGGTTCCAAAGTGAACTTTGGCTGGTGATTGACTTATGTTATTCGTCGGTATGACTGATGCCTTGGATGCCGGTGAAAAGCTTTTTCGGCGGTGTTGTCGCCGCCATCACGGAGACTGAGCGGCTGACTGCTAGGAACAAGGCATGGCGGGCTGGAATTCTTTTCAGCTTAAGGTGGATGGTCACCCGAACGACTTTCCATCCGAAGAGTCAGAAGCTGTATTCTCCTCTGGATTTTCCTGAGCCTGGCCGAACATATCAGCCGCTCCCGAGTGAGAACGAGAACCACGCTCCGCGCGAATGATCCGCAGAATCCCGCGGACGCGAGCTGCGTTCATGCGAGCTTTCTTGAGGTTCTCGCGAGCCTGCTCCCGCGTTATCAGATTTTCGCGGATCGCTCGGTCAACCCGTCGGAGTAGCGGATCGTCATGCATGTACCCGTAATGCAGATCGGCAAGCACTGTTCCCAACGACTTAGGACGCCGTCCAAATCAATTAGGACAATACGGGCGGCACCGGGGGCCGCCGCCGGTTGAGAGCGGCGACGGCTTTTGCTTTGCGCGCTCAAGCAGCCGCAACTTACCGCCGCGCGGCGTGAAGGAAACGGTCAGCGGGCGCACCGAGGCCATCAATTTGATGACGTTCCCGTTCGCGCAATTCATTGACTAGACGTTCGAGGTAGGGCGGCAAAGGCGAGGCTTCGAGAGATAAGTACTGTTGCAACCTGTTACCCACCTCGTCACAGATCGACCGGGAAGTCTTATGGTCGATGTGGTCCGATGTTCGACCGGTCGGTTTCATATCGCGACCTTTCGATTGGGCCCCACGATTTGCTTAAGTTCACGAGCCTGAAAATGTTTCCCGTACCTTGAAGGATGCCCATAGTTCCATCTAATGGAACGAAGCACTGCCCATATCAAACCCGAGTTGGTGCAGCCTTTCATAGGGCAGCATGCGGTGCGCGTCAGACTGATTGCCATCGTCAGCGCTGATGCGAGCAGCCCGCCGAGTTAGTGAAACTCTAGGCGCTTTTCAACACGTTCCGAATGTCCGTTCCGGGTCAAAACCGGCGATGAGGTGAGCGTGGACCGATGCCGGTCTGCCGCTGACAGCAGACGTGGCAACGGCTGAGGCGTTGTTCGGCTCGGCGCCAGTTCCGGACATTCGGGCTTTACAGCGGACGTTCGCGCGCGGAAACGGTCGAAGGTGTCCCGCCACTAACTAAGCACGATCCAAAATTCTAGCGATTAAGGTCGGGGACACAGGCTAGTCCCAGCGATACCTTGTCGACTGCCTTCGGTCTGCAACAGCCCTACACAGAATGATGGCAAGGGCTTACTTGAGCCACACAAGCAACGGAACAGATGCCCGACCGGTGCACGACAACGTCCCCTCGTAAGCGCGCGTTTTGCGGGCGGTATACGAACAGCGAGCGCCGTCCAACACCATCTCGGCTGCCACCTGCGCATCCGGGCCAGCGAGTTGCAGCCGTATCTCTCCGGCTCGTTCCTCTGGTCCGTCCCGAGTGCAGATCCCCACGTGCTTCATCTTCAGCGGGCCGGAAAACTCCTTGCGAGGGCCCGACCCGCTTTCGATGAGATTGCCGGTCAGTTCCCATTCGCCCAGCACACCGGCCTGACCAAGGAACTCCATGGCTCCGAGCTTCGGCACGTCGCAAAGACACAGTGCAACGGCGCCGAGCATGGCCGCCCCACCATCGCGCCACATCCTCCGTAGCATCAGAGTTTGCTTCCGGTTGTCTCTCGCATTTCTATCAGCTCGGGTCGCGATACATCGGCATCAGCGGTGAGCCGAGCAATCTGCACCGCACATTCTCGGACCTTTACTTGATCGCCGGACGCCTTGGCGCTTTTGCTCACCCCGATATACGTCACGAGCCGATTAGGCTCCTTTTTGAGAACGGCCTCATAGGCGGCAAGCGCTTCCTTGGCCATGCCGCGGTCAAGCAACATTGCGCCATAGAGCTCGCGCGCCGGCGCCAGCGGTCCCGGAGTGACGGGATGTTTCTCGGTCGTGTCTTCCGCGTCCACAGCGGCACTCATCGCATTGAGCGCCTCGTCGTACTGGCCTTCGGCGTACAGCACCCAGGCGCTCGCGACCTGCCGCTGGATGTCGACGATGTTGGACCAATAGGCATCCTTTGCCTCATTCAGTTTGTCGCGCAACTCGACGAGCTTGGCGATGTCGGCCTTGGCGGCAGCCGTATTATCGGACCGCGCGGCGCCGACCGCCCGCGCAAAATAAGTAATCGCATCTACATAGGGATATTTGGTCGGCCGCACCTGGAGCGCGGCCGCCGCCTTCCAGTCGCCGCGTTCGAACACATAGCGAGCCTGGCTCGCCGCGACCGCATAGGGGCCGGGGAACCGCTCGAGCTTGAACTCAAGCTTGGCGAGTTCGTCGACCACCGCGCGCGCTTCCTTGTCCTCGGCCAACTGGAGATAGGCATAGACCAGATAGTCCATCGCGTGCGCTTGGTCGTGCTGTTCGCCGTCCTCCTTGGCGAGGCGCGCGGATTCCTGGTTCGAGGCAATCGACTCCTTCCAATAGCCGACGCGGGTAAAGATATGCGATGGCATGTGCTGGGCGTGCGGCGCGTGAGCCGCGATCTTTGCATAGCGCCTTGCCGCATCGAGGCCTTTTTCCGCGAGTGCCGGGCAGTCGTAGAGGTGGATAAGATAGTGGGCGACGCCCGGGTGCTCGGGCTGGCGCTTGAAGATCGGCTCCAGCAACGCCGCACCTTTTAGCTGGTTGGCGTATGTCTTGTCGGTCGGGGACGCTGCGACGTTGAGTGTGATCGCGTACGCGATCTGCGCCTCGTCATCGTCCGCATAGCGTGTCGCCACCTGCTCTTCCGCCGCAAGATACCTCTGTACCCGTATGCGATGGTCGACCTTGTCATAATCGACGTACATCGCGGCGATCGCATCAATGTAATCGCGTTCGCGCTGCGTCTTGGCGCCGAGCGTCTGGCCTTCTTTGACGGCTTCGAGACCACGAGGAAGACTGTCCGGCGGCGGCGGCGCGTGCGGGTTATAGAGATAGCTGAGCGCAATCCCCCAGTAGGCGATGGCGCATTGCGGGTCTTCCTTGAGGACCTCCTCGAAGGTGCGTCTCGATGCGCTGTACCAGAACGAGTGCTGATACAGCATGCCGAGATCGAACAACTCCTGGGCCTGCGGGTTGCAGGACGTGGCAAAATGCACTTTGCCCAGTCGTTGTTCAGCAGCTTGTGAGGTAGCAGGTTGCGAAGCGGTCGCGGCCACCAAGCCAACGACCATTGCGAGGGGAACCCGTTTCATGGACCCACTCCGTGCCGTTGATGGAGAGCGTGAGAATATCACCTTTCCCGGATATCCGGAACAAGATAGTCCGTTGTTCCGGAGTACTCATGTCCGAGTTGGGTCACGAGCGCCTCTCGGAAGGGCGACCAGTCACTTCCGGTCTACCCCGATAAGCAGACCATTTCAGAACCGCGCTGACTTCGCATTGGGCCACAAGCGGACTTTGGCTGGCGCCAGCTCAGATCAGCCTTGGACCAATGCCAGACAAACGCCACCACTAAGGTGTTCGAGGGAGGCGAGGCAAGAAAAAGTGCGGGCCGAAGCGGAGAAAGCATTGGCAGAGCGCAAGCGACGCCGACGCTTTCTAAGCGAACTATGAACGGCTAAGGGCCGATCGGCTTGCGAGGCCCTCGTAGTGAAGGTCTCCGGCGTTACTGGGGAGGCCTTTTGCGAGGAAACGCTCCGCCCGGTCTGCTGTATACATTCACCCTTTTTGCTTTTCTTCTGCGCTTTTTCCATCGGAGCTTTTAGAGCGTTCTTCGAAGCGATCAGCGCCCTTAGCTAGATCGTGCCCCGTCTTGCTCTCGTTTTTCGCTTCTTCGTTAGCAGTCGCCTCGCGCAAGTCTTCAGCGGCCCGTTCCCCCGCTTTTGATGATTTTCGTTCGTCTTCCATTTGATGCTCCTTCCCTGATAAAGACGCCTCACCAGGAATAGGTCTAGCCCGGCTCTAACAGTTTCCAATCAGATCGCCTGGACATTGTTCCAATTCCGTTGAAGCTGCCTTCAGGAAGTGAATTGCCATCGGGGATCGATCCAGGAAATCAGCGGGCACCGGTCGTTTTGGGGTGCTAAACTGTCTCTGGAGAGCGCTAGCGCGCCTCCTGGCGCAAAGCTGACCTCAGTCGAGCCGCGCGGTCCATATCAGCTTAACAGCGCAAAGCCGACATCGAAGCTTACAAACAGCATGTCCGCTTCGGGTCCAGGGGACTAAACCGCTCGCGCGGTAGGCCGCTGCGGCAAACAGGGTGGCCAAGCCGATAGCGCCAAGGGGCGTCCTGTC
>NZ_JCAMOQ010000130.1:0-4461 GCF_059512365.1 Bradyrhizobium sp. Ses1 | reverse complement strand
ATAGAAAGGGATCAGGAGCGGTCAGTTTCCAACTAACAAACCGGTTCAAGCGGTCCCGCTCCGCGGGTCCATTTCAGTCAGTATCCCTGCTAAACAGCGGAGCCAACGACTTCGCTTGGAAATCGTTGTCGAACGTTTGCTCTAACTGCCGTCGCGAACCACCCGCCTAAATAGTGGCATTGCGCAGCGTGCCCCTCGCGTGTTGGCCGCATTCGTGCGCCTGCCGCCAACCAGTTCGAAGGTGCCTGCCACCCCCACGCTGGAGCCCAGTTAGGACACGAGAACCCACGGCGCGCATTGCGCTATGCCATCCACAAAGCGCTGGTTCGTCGACTTGTTCAACAAGCGCGTAGTTTTCCTCAATGCTCTTCTCGTCGAGCGTCGTCCCGCTCCCGCGCAGGCAGAACCTGGTCTTCTCGCTCGCTTCACCCAATGCGGCGCCCGCAAGAGCTCCTTCTGCTCCAGCTGCAAGCACTCTTCGCGCTTTGAGGGCGCCCTCCGCTGCTGCTGGCGCCAACTGCGATCCGCCGGAGACGTTACCGTTGGCCATACGGTCCGAAGATCCCGAGAGCTGAGACGGCGAACCGCAGCATTTTGTTGCCCTGGCTTGGACCGTCAGTTGGTATTCATCAAAAGATATTCTCGGCTGCCTGCCATCTGTGCGGAACGCCGATCGTCAAACCGCCATCGACGACGATCTCGGAACCGGTAAAATAGCTGGACTCGTCGCTGAGCAGGAATAAAACTGCATGCGATACGTCCTGCGGGCGGCCTGCCCGTGCCAGAGGAATGGGGAAAAGAGAGGGATCGAAACGCTCGGTAAACGGCGTGGCGATGAAGCCGGGATGAATCGAGTTGACGCGGACGCCAGAGGCGGCTGCCTCCAGCGCAGCAGACTTGGTTATGCCCCGCACGCCGAACTTAGAAGCCACATAGGCATGAAGCCCGGCAGTGCCCCGCAGCCCCTCGACCGATGAGATGTTGACGATCGAACCGCCGCCCGCACGCCGGATTGCCGGCAGGGCCGCCTGCATTCCGAGGAACACACCGGTTAAATTGACGGCAATGGTTTTATTCCACTGATCGAGCGAGAACTGCTCGATTGGGGCCATGCTGGCGATCCCAGCATTGTTGACCAACCCGTGCAGCGCGCCGAAGCTGCGCTCGGCGACCGCGACCGCCCTAGCCCACTCCGCCGGCTGTGTGACGTCCTGACGCACGTAGATGGCGGAAGTGCCTAGTTCAGCAGCGAGAGTCTCTCCTTCTGCGTGAAGAATATCAGTGATTACGACCTTAGCGCCCTCAGCTACCAGCAGGCGCGCATGAGCTGCACCCATCCCGCGAGCTCCGCCGGTCACCAGAATGACCTTCTCGTTCACACGTCCCATGACATGATGTCCTTGCTTCGCTCATTGATCAATGCGGTGCAGATCAGCTGGAGCCCATCTTTCTCGCGAACCATCGTTTGCCATGTGCATGGCGGGTTTCCCCGAAGCATCGTATCCAAAGGGACGACATTCCTGCCCGACAGTCGCCGTTCTTGACGAGATAGGGCGCTGCCTCCGACGGGCAATGCAGGCTCGCAGCGAACAGGCGTTCGCCTGCTGGGTTGGATCAAGCTTTGACGAGAGGAGAGCAAAGCACATAAGGTTCTCCGGCGTGCAGCGGCTGGAGATTGAGCCCGCCGGGGAAATAGACGATGGCCAGTGACCAATTCCGACTAGCGCTTTGACTCTTTCGGAAATCCGTCTTGCGGACCCGCACAAAGAGCGCCGTAGCAAGCCTTCTCACCCTTGTAGTTGGCCAGCGCTTGGACCAACAACGAGATAACGTGCTGTTTCAGTTCAACCGGGATAGGCTTAGGACCTTCCAGCGACTTCAGCGCCACCTCGACCAACTCAATCGCGCGATCCTTATTGCCGCTCTCGTAACAATACTGAGCGACCGGCCCATAGGACAGGAACTTGAAGCCGTCGCTTCGTTGCGGAGGATTCAGCGCCAGAATGTGTTCGGACAACTCCTTGCCCATCGCAAGGCGCTCGGCAGACGGGAAGTGGGAGTTGTCATTCGCCAGATCGAAGAGGTTGCGCAGCGCCCCGGCCATCCACCGCTCGGATTTTTTCTTGATCGCGTCGCGAACTAATTGCCTCATGACCGGCAAGCCGGTCTGCAAGTCGCGCAGTTTGTGAAGCAACAGATCCGCATGGAGCACGCGGAAGTTAAGGTCGTCCGGCATCACAGCGACGGCCTCTTCGACCGCCGAAAGCGCCTTCACCCAATCCCCCGCATTCATCGCTGGCGTAAGTTTGGCGAAAAGGCGCATTGTAAGTTCGCCTTTGGCGATCCGCTCTGTATCGGCGGCTTTAGCTTCATCCCTGGTGCGCCAGCTGCCGCTCAGAATTTTCGGCAAAACGTCATCGAGTTGCGTCGGGTGACCGATAAAGGCGATGTGGCCGTCACGGTCGACGACGAACGAGGTGGGAATCCCGACAGAAAAGCTGGGATCCATCCAAAGCTTGTTCATTTCGCGTGTGTAGTCGAACCCGATCCGGCAGTTGAGATTCGGCAACTTTTCGGTCAACCATGCGTCCAACTTGCTTCGGGCCTCGTCCGCTGTTTGAGCGCGCTCACGAGCTGCTATTCCGAGAGCCTCAACTCCGCTATCTCTGTATTTCTCTTGCAGCTGCACCAGATGGGACAGCGCCGCAACACACGGTGCGCACCAAGTTGCAAAAAATTCGACGATGTACACTTTCCCGGGCTGGAAGCTCGTGAGGGGCTGGCCACGCAGCCAGTTCTCCACCTTGATCGGAGGAGCTGGGGATTCTAAGCCCAGCACCATGGTACTCTCCAAAACTATTGCCAGACGTTGCGCGACTTTTTGCGCTAGCTGATCTCTCATCGCGGCCGCGACCGATGGCGGTGGTGCCTTGGTGTAGACGGGCTGCCCAGCGAGATCCGCGGCGAATGTCGGTGCCGCCGCGCTAAGCGCGACGACGCTCCAAGTCACAAGCAACAAGTTCTTCCTCTCAGGAGCGGGGCACATGGGTTCAAGGAAGGAGAGCATCGCTCGTCTCGCGTCTGTGTGCACTCAGCACTCATTCAGTATTGCTGCACCTTAGTAGCAACGTCCGTGCCAGCATCGTCTGCGCGCATTAAGCGCCTGATTACTCCATGAAAAGCTCAACGGCACTCCACGGCGACCAGTGTTTTGAACCCGACGGGCTTTGTGCCGCTGTCCGAAATTGAACACAAATTGCGCGCTTCGCGCCGCCAGAAAAGCTGATGTTGCGAGCCACCTAACGGAAACTTGCTAGTCCCTCTCCCTGGCCGGACAGGATTAGGGGCGAGCGACGAGGTAGATCGGAGTCGAAACAGCCAAAGCCGTGGACTGTCGACGCGTGTTCGTGGTCAATGACAACGGAATTATTCGCGAAGCACTGCTGCCGGTGCTGTGGATCGGCGCCTTAAAACTGCCAGCGCTCGCCATCAGCCAAGCGGTTCCTGCACCACAAACTGGTACTCCGATCAGTTTTGCTCTCTAGCCGCTCACCCTGATCCCGTTCTAAAATCGTTGCCTCCATACCGAAACACGTATCGCGGCTCGCCTCGATGCGAGCTAAGGCTTATAAGGAGACGATCGACACGGGCCGGCAGACGTGCATCGAATCGCTTGCCGTCGAGGGGTCGGATGGCTCCGTTTGCTATGCAATACAGCGTCATGGTGCGCAAGCGCCTCAAAGATTCCTGAACACAATATGTGCCTAAGTGCATTGAACGAATTACTTATGCGCTGCGAGCCTCTGCTTCATGCTGCTAACCTGGTAGTGGCACCCGGCAGGCCGAGGAAGCTATGGCGCGGTGACGGCAGCAGTGGAGATCAAGCGGACAAGGCCGAAAGGCATCGGCAAAAGCTGATAGTGTCAAAGCTGAAAGCAGGAGTGGGCTCCGGTGACTCCTGACCCACAGCGGTCACGCAATTGACGGATGTGTTGCGTGACACCCCGCCAGCCGAAGCGGCGCATAAAGGCCGACCGACTGACCCCGCCCTACCGCAACAGGGTGCGCCTATCCGAAGACTGACCGACGGCGTGGCTCCGGCTTTGGAGCGCCGCCTTTCAGCAGCTTCGCCCTAAAGGCGAAGCTGTGCACCTTCGGGTCCCAGAAACCTCCCTCCGACGTCCACCAGTTTTCGAGATGACCTCAGTGAGCCGGATCGCTCGCAGCGGATGATCACGCCGCACCCGCGCCTCCAGATCAACGCAGCTAAACAGCTCGCCCGTTCGATTGTCGCAGCCGCGCACGCACCATCTCCGAATCTCGTCGGAGCCAATGAATCACGGTCGCCGGTCGGCGGCGAGCGCCTTTTTCAACGGCCTGCTAGTCTTACTGAGTCAGAAAGTCGCGGGCGTATTTGAGGGTGAATCAGCTACCCAGAGGACTCAGGTGAGAGGACTTTGA
>NZ_JCAMOQ010000129.1:0-4479 GCF_059512365.1 Bradyrhizobium sp. Ses1 | reverse complement strand
TTATCCATGATCACGATGTCGCCCGGCTTGAGAACTGGAACAAGCTGCTGTTCGACATAAGCTCGGAAGCATTCGCCGTTGATCGGCCCGTCGAAGACGCAGGGAGCGACGAGGCCGTCAGAGCGCAAGGCGCCGAGAAAGGTCAGCGTCCGCCAATGGCCGTGGGGTGCAAAACCTCGCACCCGTTCGCCCTTCGGCCCCCATCCGCGCAACGGGGCCATGCTGGTCTTGATCCAGGTCTCATCGATGAAGACCAGGCGCTGAGGATCGAGGCTCGCCTGCCACGACTGCCAGCGACGGCGCCGGCGCGCTACGTCCGCGCGGGCCTGCTCAAGGGCGAACAGCGTTTTTTTTGAACCGCAGGCCTTCGCGCCGCAGGAACGTCCAGACCGCGTTGTGCGAGACCTCGACCCCACGGGCAGCAAGTTCATCCTTCAGCCCGTGCAGCGTCAGATGCGGCGTTTGGCTGATCCGCTCCTTGATGAAGGCGCGATGCGGTTCCAGCACCGGCTTGCGGTATCCGCCTATCTTGCCGGGCGCCACTGAACCCGTCGCACGATAGCGCTGTGACCACTTCACCACCGAGGACACCGCCACGCCAAATCGCGTCGCAACCACCCGGCAGCTCTCGCCCCCATTCACAGCTGCAACGACACGTTCACGCAGATCATTGGAAAGAGGTCGGCTCATCAGATGCTGGCCCCCAGACCCAGCCAACATCTTGAATCACAAACCGGCCCGCAGGGGAATCCCTACCGATTCAACCTAGCCATGAACCGCTCTAGGCGATTTGCGCGAGCACCTGTCGTGAATTCTTCCAGCGTTGGCTGCGCAGGGCCTTTGGCGGCATGCCCCGTTTGTCGGTAATCGGCGCCAAACGGGCTACAAGGCGATCCTCGCCGGAGCAATACCATGCACGTGACTACCATCGCAGTGGCGCGCGGCTGTCCGGAGCGACCATGACGAGACAGCATGATCGGCAGTTCGAACCATCTGAATTACTCGACTGGCGTACACGCCGTTACGCTAGGTGTTTAGTCCCAGGCTTTGATGGTGCATTCTTATCGCACGATTCGAAGGATGCGCTATGGGACAAGTTTTACTGGGCGCGACATGCCGTGGGCGAAGGCTTGAAGTCTTGTCCGAGAGCCGGATGCGGGAAATCTGCCTGTCCGGTTCGCGCCACGCCGAGGCCGCGACCCGCTCCTGCGTAAACAGCGGACGGATGCGTTGCTTGGCATCTCGCAACGAGGAAGCCCACAGCGTCAGCGCATCTTCAACCGACGCACCACCAATCATCAGATCCCGAATCATGGTCACCCATGGATTCAGAATCCTCAATCAATTGCAACTGTAATGCTAAGATGATCATGGCGGTGGGCTCCGTCAGACAAACGTCTGACGGTCGCACCTTCCACCACCACCACCACGGCGGCGAGCGTGCGTATAGCCGCAAACAGGCGCTGTCAACAAAATGCCGTTCGCATCGAAAGAAGATTAGACGTTGGAAACTCAATCCGACTTGAAAGCCCTTCGAGCCGCATCGACAATCTGGACGCAGCCATGATCCGCGTTCCTGCGAAACCCCTCAGGTGCATTCGGCGACTCGGAGACCTAAGCGCGCGATTTCAACTGCCCGCAGCAGATCAGTTCGTGAGGAAAAACAAATCGTTTCGCTCCGGCGAAGTCCGGCGAAGGCCGCCTTACGCGGAGTGATGGAGATTGAAGACATAGGCGTATAACTGGGCACATGGACACGGACATTGCAATCCGCTCCGTGACGATCGACGACGGACTGGCTATGTTTCATGCGGGGGCAATAGCGGCGATGTAGAATCCAGAAGCCGAAAGTGGGAGACGCTTGCCAAGGCACAGCGACTGTTCGATGACCTTGGTGCTGATCTATCTGGTGCAGTTTGATCTTCCATCGCAAGCCTCCCCATCGGCATCCGATCCACTCCTTCCAAAAGCCGAAAGAAGGTGACCTATCAGAGCCATAAGGGGCCGCTTCATCCCGGGCGATTTCATCCCGGCACGGTGGGCGATTTCATTTCGGAATCGTGAGCGATTTCGCCTGCAGTCAAGGCCACTTGACTACCGCGGTCCGGCCAATCGACTTGTTTCTCAGCCAGCTTGCCAACAGGATTTGAAGAGCGCGCATCTCGAACTGCGGACCGGCCGATTTGCAAAGCGGAGGCGATGTCGTCTTCGTCCTGATACCGCAGCTCACCACAGACGGTCCGCCAGGTCGCCAAGAGCCGGTCCAGCCAGCTCTACCAGCCGAAGCCCCGCATGGGACGCGCCCAGTCGCCGGGCGCGTCCCGCAGCCAGCCGCGTTCAGCCGCTCAGACGGATTTGCAGTGCCTGCCGATCGACGACGAGGTTCTTGAGGTTCAGGTCTGGCTGCGGACTTGCCGCCAATCGACTGACCAGCGCCCGGGTGCCATCAACCACGAAGACGCCGCAGTCATAGTCATTCCTCTGCTGGCTTATGGGAGCGTCTTGCAGGTTGGCCCCGACTCGTTCAGCGAGCATTTCTGCGGGTCTAGCATTATAGCTTAAAGCTGAGTCATAGTGATAGGCAACCGGCCGGCCTCGATCGCGTCGATCCACCAGCAGGAACGACCAATGGGAGCCACGGCGATTGAGGTCTGTAGCGCTAGCATCATTCACCGGCAAGAACAGGAAGTCGGCTGTATCGTTACCATTCCGATCATTATCGTTACCATTCCGATCATTGACAGTGCGATGGAGTGCGCGGAGCGCGTCGACATTAGTGCCCTGACCTACCTGGAAGGCTATGAGAGGATCCACGAACCTAGTCCGGGCGGCGAGATCTGGATTGCTCCGCCGCAACTGCTGCGCCAGGAGTTCGTAGTCCCGCTGGATATGCTCGTCGCCCAGCCATTGCCTGGCTCCGAGAACCCGTCCGCTGCGGTCCCCGGAAGAAGCACTCGTAGCCGAAGCGCCGATCTGAGCCTCCGAAGCCGAGGATGGGCGAGGATGATGGATAAATCGAGCCTCGCGGCGCCCTGTCGGGCCCAACCTGATCGAGTACATTTCACCGTGGATAGCGATCGGCTGTGCGACAACGTACGGACTCGGCAATAGCATTCTGTTGTCCAGTACGTCGAGCAGGAAATCCGCCACCGGCTGGGAGCCATGCTGCCAATCCTGGCCGACCAGATATCCGATATCCTCCAGCTCGCGAGGCTCGCCCGATGGCCCGATGACGAATGGCGGTCTACCGGCCGGGCTAAGCACTGGTGCCGATTGAGCATCATCACGCGTCTCCTGCGGTGTGGACGGCAGATCAACGAAGGACTGGAGACCTCGGTAGATGTCTGACGACCGAGCTGGCGCGCCTGATTGGCCGGCGAAGAGCGGCGGTCTGGCGGCGGCCCTACCCGTCGGCACAGACTGGGCATCATCACGTACCGACTGCGGCGTGGACGGCAGATCAACGAAAGACTCAAGACCGCGGTAGATATCTGACGACCGAGCTGGCGCGCCTGATTGGCCGGCGAAGAGCGGCGGTCTGGCGGCTGCCCTACCCGTCAGCACAGACTGGGCATCATCACGTACCGACTGCGGCGTGGACGGCAGATCAACGAAAGACTCAAGACCGCGGTAGATATCTGACGACCGAGCTGGCGCGCCTGACTGGCCGGCGAAGAGCGGAGGTCTGGCGGCGGCCCTGAACGCCGGGGCAGACTGGGCATCGTCACGCGCATCTTGCGGTGTCGACGACAGATCAACGAGAGAGTCAAGACCGCGGTAGATGTCTGATGACCGTGCTGGTGCGCGCTCCGGCGCCGACCTCTCACTCGGGTCGAAGTCGGACGGCGCCCCCGGCGACCACGATGAGTTCGCCTCGGCAAGCTGCGGCTCGCGAGTTGATTGCCTTGGGAAGGCGACACCCAGCGCCCTGTTTGCCTCGACGACTTGCACATACTGCGCAAGCCTCTTGAAGCCAATGCCAATATTCCCATTGGCTTTCGTGAACTCCTGGTAATCTTCGTCCAACGACCGTCGCTGATACCAATCGCCGTTGATTCGGCTCGCGAAGCTCTCCCTGCCGGTTGTTCGCAGCCAATCACTGAACCTTCGTTGCGCCGAGGCAGTATTGCGGATGGTCTTGGGAGCGGGCCCGGATCCGAGCTTGCTCTGCTCTTCCTCGACCAAGCCATCGATGATGTTGGCGTCGTCGTCATAAGGATGCAGCCCGTGTCGGAGCTCGCCGCCCGGGTTCTGTCGAAGCTTGTTGATACCCAAGCCGATAGTCGGTTGGCCAATGGCTAGCTTGAACTCCGAAATATCTGTCTGCAGTTGCTTTTTCTGCTGCTCATTGCCGTTGAGTCGGCTCGCTATGCTGTCCTTGCCCTCTCTTTTCAGCCACTCACTAGGGTTCAGACTCAATTGATCCAATAGGCGACGACTGCGGCGATGTGGACGGCAGCCAAGAAGTTTCTGGCGAGT
>NZ_JCAMOQ010000128.1:0-4509 GCF_059512365.1 Bradyrhizobium sp. Ses1 | reverse complement strand
CCTTGCAGGCTTTCGGACGCCGGCCGCCGAGCACGCGGCGACCTCCCTCATGCGGCCGGCATCCGAAACCCTTCACAGAAGCTGACATGGATCTTCCCCAGGGCGGCAATTCATTGTTCATGTCTGCTGCATGCGCGAGCAAGTCGTCTCGAAAGGCGCGACTTCCAAGTCGCATGGTTTTGCGACTTGATGGTATGTCGAGGAAAGATCCCGGCGCCAAATCCTGTTGCTCACTTGCCGCCAGTGACATCGAGGAACGTGCCGGTGATGAACGAGGCCTCGGCGCCGGCTAACCACAGGATCGCGCGCGCCACCTCTTCAGGCTGCCCGCCTCGTCCCATCGGGATCGAGTCCTTAACGCGATCTACCCGCCCCGGCTCTCCGCCGCTCGCATGCATTTCGGTGTAGATGTGTCCGGGGCGAATGCAGTTGACGCGAATTCCGTCGCGCGCGACCTCTTTGGCGAAACCGGTCGTGAATGTCTCCAGCGCACCCTTCGATGCGGCGTAGTCGACATATTCGCCCGGACTGCCGAGCCGGGCCGACGCGGACGAGACGTTGATCACGGAGCCGCCCCGCCCGTTGTAACGATAGGACATCCGCCTGGCAGCCTGCTGTGCGCAGAGAATGGGACCAATCGCGTTGACGGCGAAGATCCGCTGCATCCGCTCGAAACCAAGGTCCTCAAGCCGGGACTGCCGCGCAAGGACAGCAGCGTTGTTCACCAGTACATCGATCCGGCCGAACTCCCGGTCGATCGCCGCGAAGAGCTGCGCCACCTGCTCCGGATCCGCACTATCCGCGCGCACGGGCAACGCCCGCTGCCCCGCGGCTTCCACATCAGCCGCCACTGCAAGGGCGGCAGCTTCGTTGGAGACGAAGCTGATCGCGACATCGTAGCCCTGTGCGGCAGCAAGCCGCGCCGTTGCCGCGCCGACGCCACGACTTCCACCCGTTATCAGAATGAGCGGCGCCTGCGAGATGGTATCCATTGAGCGAACCTCCATGTGGTGATGGGATGATGATCCAGGACTGTGACCGGCCGATAGGCACGGCGCGGCGGCATTGGTCGTTCCGCCGCCCGTCCGGCATCGGCATCAAACGAACTTCTCGCGCGGTCCTGCGGCGGAGCTGCGCAGGTGGGGCCGCAGGGCCAGCACGAGTGGGACGACCAGGGCGGCAGTCGCCGCCGAGGCCAGCACGCCGATCATCCGACTGCTGTGATCGGCAATCGCGCCGTAGAGGATCGGCGCGAGACCTCCTGCGCCGATGACGCTCGTATAGAAGACCGCGAAAGCCCGCCCCGTATCGCCGTCGGAAAGCTCCGGCACGGTGCCATAGAGCACCGACGAGGTGCCGTTCAGCACGATGCCGAGCAACGGCAGCAGGATGAGCGTTGGCGTCAGTGGCGTGAACAGCGTCGCCACGATGAGCAGGGCTGTTACAGCCTCGCTCACCATGACGCTACCGACAACACCCAGCCGCTCGCCGAGCCAAGCGAATGTCGCCTTGCCGAACGCGCCACCGATGAACAGCAGGGCAAGCGCGACTCCAACGGCCGGCAAGCCCCCGCCCTGTCCATGGATGAGGAAGGGCAGAAACAGCAGATATCCCATGCGGGTCGCCGTATCGAGCGCGCCGATCGTCGTGAGGATGCCAAAGCCGCGGCGGCCGCGGCCGGACGTCACCTCTCCCGTGACATTCCTCGTGACCGAAGCCGCCGGTGCCAACAGGACCAGCGCGACCACCAGGACGGCTCCAAGCATCGCCATCAAGCCCAGCACCGATTGCCAGGCGAAGGTCGGCAGCAGCACCGCGATGAGCGCCGGCAACACGGCTTTTCCGAGATCGCCGGAAAAGTTGTAGATGCCGAGCGGACGTCGCGCCGCCGTGCCATAACTGTCGGTGACGAGCATCGAACCACGTGGATGCTGGATGCTCGATCCGATGCCGGCTACGACGAGGCCGACGCAAAGACCCGCGAAGCCGAACGGCAGCGCCATGATCAGCAAGCCCCCCGCCGCAGCGACGGTGGACAGGACTAGCGCCGCGCGCGGCGACAAGCCGCGAAGAACGCGGTCGGCCGGGATCTGCATGCCCCCCATCGTCCCGAAATACAGTGCGCGCACGACGGCGAGCGCCGCATAGGACAGGCCGAACTGCGCCTGCCAGACCGGCAGGAAGGCATAGAGACCGTCGGTATAGCCGTCATGAAGCGCGTGGGTGAGGGACGCGGCCAGCAGGCTGCGCGATTTCGCCGGGGCCGACGAACTTGATGCGGTTTCGCGCGGACGGCTCGCAGCCGCCATCGCTGCGTCGTTCATGTCGATTCCTCCGCTTCCGGGGTGAAGGAGAACTCTTGCGATGATAGAAAATCTACACCGCGATCCCTTTCGGACCCGCCGGTGCGCTGATTCTCGCGACCGATCCAATCTGGACTATTGAGGCGACCGTCACAAATCAGTAATAATCGAGCTATGAGTTAGGATTTCTATCCAATGAGTATTCCCGTCCAGCGCAGGACCTTGCCACCGCTCAACGCCGTCCGCGCTTTCGAGGCGGCAGCTCGCCTTGGCAGCTTCAAGGAAGCGGCGATCGAATTGGGCGTGACACATGGCGCAATCAGTCAGCAGGTGCGCCTCCTTGAGGATCGGCTGGGAGCGCCCGCGCTGTTCTGGCGATCGACGCGGCGGGTCACGCTCACACCCGCCGGCACAGCGCTGCTCGAGGAGATCGGCCCGGCGCTCGACCGCATTTCGTCCGCTGTCCGGCGCCATCACGCGACACGCGGCGAAGTGCCAGCCGCCGTGCTGCGCGTCAACGCGCTGGCGACGTTCAGCATGCGCTGGCTTCTTCCTCGGCTGAGCCGTTTTCGCAACGAGCGACCCGACATCGAGGTCCGCCTCACCACGTCAAACGACCCGATCGACGCGCTTGCCGAGACGTTCGACGTGGTCATCCGCGGCGGCCCGGATTCGTTTCATGGCTTTACGTCCCGGCTGTTTCTTTCGGAGCGCCGATTGCCGGTCTGCAGCCCCGCACTCGTCGCGAAGCTGCCGCTGGAGGACGTTTCCGATCTCGCGCAGCACACGTTGCTGAACGTCACGTCGATGCCGCGGCTATGGCACGATTGGCTGGTGCAAGCCGGACAGCCTCGCGTCACCCCGGCGGCGACGCTGACACTCGATCATTTCTTTCTGACCATTCAGGCGGCGATCGATGGTTTGGGCGTGGCGATGGGACCGACCGCCCTGATCGGCGACGACGTCGCGGCCGGCCGCCTGATCGCGCCGTTTCCCGATGTCAGCCTTCCGGCGAGGAGCTACTTCGCCTACTTGCCCACGGGCACCGAAAGTGGCTCACAGACAGCGGCGTTTTGCGATTGGCTGGAGCAAGAAGGGCAGCAATCCGGCGGAAACGCAACGGCCGCATGACGAACTGACCATGCCGCCTGGGCTCGCAAAACCCTCGAACGTTCCGCAGCGGCTATTGTTCAACGCTTTTATCGATCGTTGCTGCTAGTCTGGATTTCGGTTGTTGCAAATCCCGGACCCGAGCCGGACATGCTTCAACGTCGGTCAAGGGGCCCTTGCCAATGCAAATGTCAGCTTCCGGTGACGATGGGTCATTGAATGCCACGCTGAGCGGTGTCCGGCCTCTCCCCGTGAGCTGAGGCGGCGATCTTCCATCCGGGTTTCGACTATAGGCCATAAGGCGACCTCGGAGGCAGCCGATTCGGGTGACCTACCGCTCTAGCTCTGTGCGAATTCGATCACGGTGCTGGATGTGCAGCACCTGACATGCATTAAAGTTCTCCAGAAGTATCTTAGCTTCCGCTAGATCGTGGCCGAGGCGGGCGAGGTTTACAATCCGTTGCTCTTGCTCAGCAATGTGTCGTTCGGCCTCGGCAACGTGCCGCTCGGCTTCCTCCAAGTGACGAAGCTGCATCGCGCGAACTTCTGATTGAAGAAGGTCTGACATAGCTCGCTCCCGTCCTGTGCAGGCGGGAGCGCAACCGTCTCTCAGCCACCAGCGCCCGTATCGCTCACTGCCAGTGATGTCCTGACTCTACCATCACCTGATCAGGCAGCGGGATGAATTCGTGGTGCTGTCGCCCGAGGAAAGTGTCGGGGCGGGGGCAAGTCTGGAGAACCCTGATGGGGGCTGAGACAGTTCGCTTGGCCTGTCGAATGACGCGGTCAAGTGCGGCGGCGTTCTCGCGATGGATCATCGGATAATGAGGGCCGTTCATGGTCGTCACCGGGACCAGATGTTGGGTTGATCCGGCAACGTTGACCCAATCGTCTCAAAAAACGAGAGCCTGCGCCCATTAACAATGTCAGAATCCGGTGACGGCCAATTGCCCAACTCCGGCAACCGGCCGAGGATGCTGCGTTCGGCCTTTACGCTGCTCGACGTGTCCGGTCCGGGACAAGGGACTAAACCGCTCGCGCGGTAGGGAACCGGCTGGCAGCGGTGTCCAGACGATAGCGTAACAGGGCGTCCTGC
>NZ_JCAMOQ010000127.1:0-4833 GCF_059512365.1 Bradyrhizobium sp. Ses1 | reverse complement strand
TCGATCCAGCCTACCGAATGCAGCAACTACTTCGCCAACGCAGGATATGCTTCCATCAAAACGTGAAACGCTCTAGCGTTGCTAGCGCCAAGGCCTTAGGGCGCCGTCCTTGTGAGCGGCGCAGCTGATGCGCGTCGGGTCTCCCATTCAGGGCTGATCCTCTCCGCGGCCATGACGCGGTTCGCTTCTGGGGAAGAAGACGAGCTCGCTATCGATGCAGATTAAGGAGTAGTATCGCTTTCGTGCAGGGCACGCACTTGCAAGATGCGAGCGGCCTCTGATTGTTCTGATCAGAACCTTTCGATGTGTGCGCGAATCGCATTTGCGCTTGCGTCAATCCAGCCGCGTTCACGCGCGGCTGCAACCATCTTGGCGTAAGCTGCTTCCCAGATTTCGTTGTGCTTGGGGCAGCCAGGCAGGACGGGCACTAAATCAATAGGCACCAGCGCATTGTCATGGTCAACAAGCGTGATCCCTTTCAAGTCAGAAAAGGTAGCGGCAAGTGGGCCCTTCAAGACGAGCTTAAACCTGCGGGAATCGAACGGCTCAGCCAGTCGCAGTCCCTTCTCGGGCGAGTACTCTATCATCATGACTCAGCTCCTTCATTGTGGCTTTTGAACACGAGCTTAGCCGTACGGGTCGAATACCGATATTGCGGTGAAAACCTGCACTCACCCCCACACGGCAGCGTTCGAAGCTCGCCACGGAAGTTGATGAGCGGAGTGCCTCCAGCTGATCGCGTCGCGATAGCGCGGCCGATAAAGATCCCATGAGTTCCGACCACCTGGTGGTGATGCAAGACGCATTCGAGCGCGCAGACGGCGCTTTGCAGAACCGGTACGTCAAGAATGCCCTGATCCCATGACGCTGTTTCGAAACGGTGGACACCGTCTGCGCCGTGCCGGCCGGCGAAACGCAGTGCGAGGTCCTGCTGATTGCCGCCGAGAATACTCACGCCAAAAGTGCCATTGGCGAGTATGGTATCGTGAGTCTCGGAACTGGGATTAATACCGACCAGCAAGCAGGGCGGCTCCATGCAGATCGAGGTCATAGAGCTGACCGTTAGCCCGCGCCGTCCAAGCGACGTTCCGCTCGCTACGATGGAGACACCGCTCGCCAGATTCCGCATGGCTTGGCGAAACTCGGTCGCCTCGATGGACTGAATATCGCTCATCCGGAAACGAGAGTGGCAGCTCACAGCCGAGCTCCGCAGTCGCGCTCGAGTTCGAACGTTTGCGCTAAGCGGAGATTGCGTGGGGCGGGAACCTCGAAGTTGTGTCCGCGCAGTTCGTACTTGATCGCGCCGATAGTCTGACTGCTCCACAGGGCGATTGTACCATGCAGCTGAACACAACAGCTGGCCTTGCTTGGATGACAACGTTCAGCGTGCCTCCGCGTCGGATCGCAGCCGTCCCGCGTCCTTGTCGCCTGGCAACGGCGATGGCGAAGGGGCCCGTACGTCCGAAGGGCAGGCGGTCCGTGATCAGTCTGCACCGGGCGTCACTCACTGCGAACTGGTCCTCGCTGTGAGATGGGCATCGCTGCCGCGCCGTTCTGCCTTCCAAAACCGTTGAAAAGGCGCTCTTTCGCTAAGAGAAGGCGCTCATCCAGCGTCGCGTGTAAGGAAACTCTCAGGTCGGGCGGGATCGAGTCGTCTGTATCGATCATTTCCCGAAATTTCCGAAACATGCGTTCGATCGTCTCGATCGATCCGAGTAAGGTGATGGTCCGCCAGGACATCATTGCTTGTCTCCCTTGGGGCGATAGTGCGAAGCGCTGGTCCGCGAGCCGCCTGTCTTTGGCCGACGACCAGCTGATCTTTGGAAAAGAGGGATGCCAGCGTCTCGCTGATCGCAAGTCTCGTCTCGAAGGTGCGCGGCTTGCGGCTGGCCCATTGTTGGCGAGCGAGGGGTGAGGGCGCGATCGAGTTCCGCGCGGTCACAGTTCTCGATCCGGGCCTCCATGACGTGCGCTAGGGCGACGACCTCGATGTCGCGGGCAATAGCATCGTCCGGCGCAACCATGATGACCAGGATGCAATCGGCGGCATGGGCTCGCGCCTCGCGCCCTTGATAGCTGTCGTACAGTACATCTTGGCGTAGCATCGCCGGAGTTGTGCCCGCGCGCGCCGCCACCATGACCTCGACATGTCCCTGAAAGGGCGCCGTGGCCGTTAGGACGAACAGGTAGGCCACGCCGTCCGCTTCATAGGCCTTCGCGAGCGAAGGTGGATCGAAGTCAGCGCGAATGAGCCCCTTCGAGGGCGAGGCCTTCTTAATCTCGGCGATCAGCGCATGCTCGCCCGCGGCATGTCTATTTCGGATGGTGCTGAGGAAGCCGCGCCGAGACGGGGCACGCCTCGCGAAAGCCTTGAGGTATGGAAGCGGCAGCGCGCGCTTGGCGGCGGCTGCGATCTCTTCGCGCTGATAAGCGTCGATCTTGGTCAGAATGTCGGACATCGGGCAGCTCGGCTGTCAAGCATTGGAGACCGCGATCAGGTGTTTCAATCGTGCCGCCGCGGCACCGCTATCAAGTGATTTTTGCCCAAGGGTGACGCCTTCCTTCAAGGTCTTGGCGCGGCCTGCTAGGATCAGTGCCCCCGGCTGCATTGAGAAGCGCGACATCACGATACGGGCTTGGGGCGCCCTCGAGCACGCCTTGCAGTGCGACTGCATTGGCATCGGCGTCGCGGCCCTTCAGCTCCACGTTGCTGCAACGGGGCAGGTCGGCTTGTTCCGGGCTAACTTCGAAGGTGCGGATCTCGCCGGTCTCAAGCGAGGCAACAAAGGTCGGGCCGGTGAGGGTGAACTCATCCAGTCCGTCCGAGCCGTGTACCACCCACACCGACTCAGCGCCAAGATTCTTCAGCACCTGCGCCAAAGGCAGCACCCACTGCCGCGAAAACACCTCGACCATCTGTCGCTTGACGCCGGCTGGATTGCACAGCGGTCCGAGCAGATTGAAGATGGTGCGGGTCGCAAGCTCAACCCTGGTCGGACGAACGTGCTTCATGGCGGGATGGTGGACCGGCGCAAACATGAAGCCGATGCCGGCTTCCTGCACGCAGCGAGTGACGTCTTCAGGGGAGATGTCGATCCTCACGCCGAGTGAGGCCAACACGTCGGCCGCGCCCGAGCGCGAGGACAGTGCTCGGTTGCCATGTTTGGCCACCCGCACGCCCGCGCCAGCCACGATGAAAGCGGCGCAGGTCGATACGTTGACCGAGCCCGAAGCGTCGCCACCCGTGCCGACAATGTCGACGGTATCATGCGGCGCACTGACTCGCGGCATCTTGCTCCGCATTGCGGAAGCTGCGCCGGTGATCTCTTCCACTGTCTCGCCGCGCACCCGCAGCGCCATGAGAAGTCCGCCCATCTGTGAGGGTGTGGCTTCGCCCGACATGATGCTGTCGAAAACGGATGCCGCTTCCTCGCGGGTCAGCGTGGCGCAACCGGCGACTTTGCCAATGATCGATTTGAGGGCGTCCATCCTGCTTTCGAATGGTGCTTAGTTGTTGCTAGTGGCGGTGGTTTGCCTGGGCGAGGGCCGCATCGCAGATGATGAGCCGATCTCCGGTTCCAGCCCGGTGACGAGGGCCGCGATCCGCTTGTCGCACGCACTGCGTTGCAGGTTCTCTTTCAGTTCTTTGCCCTCCTCCGATGCGAACTCGAGGGGCGGCATGATCTCGCAATCTTCCGCCTTCATCGGCGGGAGGTTGATTCGAACAGGCATCAGCTCCTGATCTGCATTCATGCGGCACGGCAACTCCAGCTGACGCCACGGCCGCGCCCGATTGCCTGCGCGGTGTAGGTTTGTCATAATTGGTTCCCAAGCCTACAACCTGACGCAGCGTAAGGTTCAACCCCTTTCAGTGGCCTAGCGGAATGTTATTCTGCCGCCACCATCCTGCATCTGCTCGCATTGCTTGGGCACGAGGGCACCAGGTGCCAAATGCACAGAGGCTCGCGATCAACGCCGCGACTCGCGCATCTTCGACTCTGGAATAGCTGCGGTTCAGCGCAGCCAAGCGACTACTTAGTCCTGGGGGCTCAGAAGGTGCTCCGTCCGAGATTCTGGCGCCTTCAAAGAATTCGCGCTTCAGCATCAACAGAGCCTGATGGGATGCCTCGATCGAATGCTCACACAGCATTATCTAGCAAACATCGACTCATAACCGGCTCCAGGCGCCTTTCGATTGTCGCCGGTCGCGAGGATTGCCCGCCTCTTTCACCGATCACTGATATGCCCGCGAAATTTCCGTAAAGTTGTCTGATCCTTCGGCCTGTTTGCGCGACGGACTTGGCGATATATCCGAGCGGTGCCGGTTCGGCGCAGCATGGCCGTTCACCGATCCGCGACCGAACATATTGGCTCACGCTGTTCTTCTAGTCAGCTTCTGGAAAGCTAACGCTCCTAGAAGGTGGAGCTCTAGACGGCGACTGCCGTCAGCCCACAAGGGCAATGAACGAGGAAGACCGGATGCTCGGAGCCACCGGAAATCGGGGCGATGGCAGTTTTGGAAGTGGTAATGATAGGTCATTGTCTGCGCGGTTCGTTGCGTCCATCGCCCTCAATCGGCTGTCTCGATCCCCTTTTGCGAGATCTGCGGTTACCTGCGCAGGTTTTTGCCAATCAGTATAGCGCGACAATCTCGGTGGGAAGACGTATTGCCGCATCTAGCGATGTTCCCGAGAGACCTCCTATTGCCTCATCTATTTTGCTCCCTAGCGAGGGGAGCGAGGAAGCTGGTCTCACAACTAGCCCGTATTTCTCACACGACCAATTGCTCTGCGACGGGGATAGGATGATCTGGCGAAGGCGATGAGGAGCCGT
>NZ_JCAMOQ010000126.1:0-5227 GCF_059512365.1 Bradyrhizobium sp. Ses1 | reverse complement strand
TTACGGTCCTTGCCGCCCTTGCCCTGCTCGACGCGGATGATCATGCGCTTGCTGTCGATGTCGGCGACCTTGAGCGAGACCACCTCGGCAGCGCCCAGGCCGGCGCCATAGGCCACGCTCAAGGCCGCCTTGTACTTCAGCCCCGGCGCGGCATCGAGCAGTCGCGCCACCTCCTCGACGCTGAGCACCACCGGCAGCTTGCGCGGCTCGTGAATGACATGGGTATGCTCGACGATGTCGTGGCGCTTGAGTGTGACCCGAAAGAAGAACCGCAGCGTCGAGACGGTCTGGTTGATGGTCGGCACGCCAACGCCGCTGGCCGTCAGACGTAGCTGATAGTGGCGCACGTCCTCGAAGGTTGCCGTATCAGGCGAGCGCCCGAGAAACGCCGCGAAGTTCTTGCCCCTTTGCACGTAGTCATGTTGGGTCTTCGCGGCCAACTTGCGGATCGTCATGTCTTCGATCATGCGCCGGCGCAACGGGCTCATTGCCTCGTCGGTCATGGGGATGCTCCTGTCTTGAGTGAGGTTGTTGCAACCCCTCAATCTCAAGACAGGACGCCCCTTGGCGCTATCGGCTTGACCGCGCTGCCTGCCGCACCGGCCTACCGCGCGAGCGGTTTAGTCCCGTGGCCCATCAGCGAAGTGGCGACACCCCTCATTGAGGTCCGCTTACTGGTGCGGAGCGGGCCAGATTTGCTTACTCTGAGTTCTTCGCATTTTGACCCTAGCGGACGAGGGATAAGTGATCTTTCGTTGGCGCACTCAACGGTGCGAGGAGGCTAAAGCGGGCACGAGCGCCGCTAATAGAACTAGTCCGATCCCCAAATCTATCGAAACGTCCGCGACATTGAAAACCCAAACGAATCGAAGCTTCGATGCATCGAAGAGATCGACGACAGCTCCTAGTCGAACACGATCGATTGCATTTCCAAGCGCTCCCGCGCTGATGAACGCGAACCCAAGTGCATTCACGATCGATGTTGACTGGTGCAACATAAGTTTCAGCAAGATTGCAGCCACAGCCAGACCTAAAGAAATGAGCGCCAACGAGACAACTCGCCGTAATCGGCGATCAATCCAAATGCGTTGCTCCGATTGCACACGAGCGTGAGGTCAACGGGGCCAGCCATTTTGATCGTACTGCCCACGGTGCCCAGAGATAGAAGTGCCCACTGCTTAGTAAACTGATCGAGAACAAGCATTGCAGATGCAATGGCTAAAGCAATCGTGCCCGTGCTCAGGCGGCTGTTTGACACCAAATTCCTCGTTTCGCGATCCCGGCCACGGGGTCTGGCCCATCCCCGATAGTCTTGTATCAGATCATGCTGAACAGGCGACCCGTGAATATCCGCTGATGGGCCGTGCCTGACCTTAGCCCGAAGCGTCGCAACGTCCGCTTCTCGTAGGGGACCTGAACAGGGTGATGCGAGCGGGCCAAGGCGGCCTTTGACCCATCTGCGACATGGGCAACTGGATTTACTGTGATGCAAAACCACGCTTCCCTTCAGGGGATACGCCTTTCATCTGGCACGGCCAATGAGATAGACGCATATTGCCGTGGCATTCGCACGCCGCGGCCGCGAGCCGCAACCGATCGATCTCGATTTGGCCTCGTCGATCAGATTTGATCGCTCCTGATGCGCGCAGATCGCGCATCAGGAGCGTCACCGTCGTTCGTCGCACACCGAGCATTTGCGACAAGGTCTCATGGGTGAGCGGAAGAACGTCGTGGTCGATGCAGTCGCAAAAATGGAGTAGCCATCGGACCATGCGGTCTTTGACCGGATGCAGTGCATTGCAGGCCGCGCCCAGCTGAAACTGCATCAGCATCGCCCTGCCGTGCATTTGGACCGCGTGCCGGATCGTAGGGCTTCGGTTGAAAGCGGCGCGAAATCGCGACGCGGGGATTTGCGAGGCGGTGCCCGCTGCACGAACGACCGCGGTAGTGGCCGAAGGTGACGACCCGAGCACCGAAAGAAGGCCAAGTGCTCCCTCGCGCCCGACGACAGCGGTGTCGACCGTGCGCCCGTCCGCCATGTCGATCATCAGCGAGATGGCGCCGCTGTGAGGGAAGAAGACATAGTCGATCTCGTCCCCCGCTCGCGCAAGGATCGCGTCCTGATCGAGCGCGACCGTCTCCAGCGCGGGCCGCAACAGATCGAGATCCGATAGCGGCAGTGTTGCCAGGAAACAGTTGGGCATTCCGCCCGGACGCGTCACTGCAGATGACCCGCGGTGAGGCACTTCATTCCGGGCGGCGCGAAGCGGCGGCCTTAACACATGTTTAGATCTGCTGTCGCTACTCGCGTTGAGATCCAACTCACTTGCAAATTCGGATATTCCAACCGGATGTCGGCTCAAGCGTGAGTCCTCATCGACACGAACGGATCAATTTTAGGGGCTTGCGCCCGCGACATGAGCGCGGCGAGTAAGGGAAGAGAGTCAGTGCAAACGGCAGTCTCGATGCAGTTGCAGCGCGAAAATACGCAAGCTGCAAAAGGTGCTCTTCTCCACCGGCGTTGCGTAGCACCGATCTTCGGTTCCACCCATGTCGAATATGAAGGTCAGCTGGCCTTTGGCGCATTTCGGGTGTCATACAATTGTTAAAATTGGACCGGTGCGTCGACCGATGCCCCTGGTTGGAATCTTGGAATTAGGTCAGCTTTCGTATCACTGCGAACCTGACGGCCGGCGCGACTTTAGACGACGGGTAGCGATTGACCCAAAGCCAACCTGAAGGCCTAAGCAAAGAATGGATGCGGAGCGTCTCCCGTTCCTTTCGCCTTCATAACCGCGACGCACTCCTCGATCTGCTGGTCGGACATGTTTAGTCCGAATTCGCCGCGCAGGACGTCGCTGAACTCCCTCTCGGTCACCAACCAGCGCTTCTCCGCGTGTCCGTCTGCGTCGCGCACAGTGACACGCGCGTTGTACATCGTGATCCGGCTCCTGTTCGGTCCCGGCTTCGCCACGATGATATTGCCTTGATATGGCGTCTCCGGGTGCGTCGCCGTGTACCAGTTGGTAATCTCGTATTCGCCATCGTAGCGCGGGTGAGGAATGACGCGGTAGATGTGTTGCCAGCCATCTTTGAGCCGCGCCTGAAGCGTCAACTCGCCTTCAACGTCGATAAATCGCATGACCTCGTGGGGCGTTTCTTGCTCGATCTGCGGGGCAAGAAGGAGCGCGCTGGTCGGAGCAAGGTTCCCGAAGCCGACATCCGCAAGATAACTCCCCTCCGGCAGCTCGACTTTCAACAGCATGTGGATCGCCGGACGCGGCGCATCAAGCTCCAGTTCCTCGTACGACGCGCCCTTGCAGGCTCGTGATGTTGTAACCCAAGGACCGCAATCCGGGCCGAAATAGTATGTTCTGCTCGAAGCAATATCCGCCGCGCCTGTTCGCAATCATCTCGCGCTGAAGCGTAGGCACATCCAGCTTGGGCGGGTGCCCAAGCATGATATCCAGCGTTTCGTACGCGATTGAATGAGAGTGCGCGAAAATCAGTCGACTGTTGCTGGCGCCCGGTAGCGGCGACGCTGTCGAGGTGCTGACCACGACCATTGCGGTCGCGCCGCGGGTGCTGCACTAGCGCGTCTGACACGAACGACAACGCCCGGCGGAAATTCAACACCGCTCATCATCAAGCGTCGACACGGCGAAAGAGGCGGTTGATTGAACCTCTTTCAAGCGACAAATCGGCGTGCCCTTCGTCTCAAGGCTCCGTACTCAGCCATCGCCGAGCAACCGCGAGCGCCGGCAAGAAAGAAGCCCCGGACGAATGCCGGGGCTGAGTTGGCTGGAGTTCGGGAAAATCAGTAACGGGCAACCGATGGTGCGTAAGCGCTCCAGTCGAAGCGATAGTTGACGCGCAAGGTGACCATATCCACGTCCTGACTGATCCGATTGAGCGCGCCGGCAACGATGGGATTGACCACCGAGAACGAATTGTTCGCATGGCCCATGAACAGGTGGTCGTACTCGACACCGAACGACCAGTTCGGTGCGAAGCCGTACTCGTATCCGACACCCACGCTACCGCCCCAGCGGGTCGAATTAGAAGCGGCGAAGTCAATGCCGGTAAGCGTATCGAGAATGCTGTAACGGTTGCTCGTCAGCGCCCCGCCACCCTTGAAGTACAGCAGCGACGTGTTCCAGGCATAGCCGATCTGGCCGGTGAAAAGGCCGATGGCATCGGTTCTCGCGCGGGTCGAGACCAGCGGGTCGATCAAGGTGGCGCGCGTACTGTTGATACTAGTCCAATCTCCTTGGGCCTCCAGGCCGAACACCCAGCCACCCCCCCACTGCCATCGATACCCGATCTGCCCACCAACCACGGCACCGGACTGGCCATGACACCCGTCACGGAACGGGTTACCGAAAGCATCGACAAAATCCACGCAATTGCGGCTCTCGCCCCAGCCGGCATTGGCGCCGACGTAGAAGCCGTTCCAGTTGTAGACCGGCGGAAGCGGAGGCGGTGGCGGCGCCTTGACGGCCATGTCAGCGGCCAGTGCCGGCACGGATGCCCCGAGTGCAATCAAACAAACAGTGCCCAGCAAAAATTTCTTCATATAGGTCCCCATTTTACGGCGTTGCTTGGATCGGACGGCCGTTGAAACTAATTGCGGCAGTTGGGTCCTAACTTCCCATGCCACCTGACGAGCATAGGTGATTTGATACCCGAAGGCCGTGCCCCAAGCGCAACACTTGGATTTTGTTTCGGGAAAAATGGCAGCTACTGTTGCAATGGTTATGCAATCTGTGCCAGACGCGCCTCATTAAGGGCGGCGGCATTTCAAGACGCATCCCCTGGTCAACCGACGGAATCTTGCTTAGGCGGTGCCCATGCGTGCCTGCGAAAACTTCGACCGCACCTCCGCGCCACGCTTGCCGCAGGCGGTTTAAAGTCGGGCTCGACGTCCGACAGCCGGACGTGGTCGGGCCAGCGGCCGGCGCTGATCTCAATGTGGTGGCCACGTGTGATCGCGGCAGTAGACCAGCGACCGGGAAATTCATCCGCACTTTTGACGAAACGCCGGCAGGCGTAGCACGGGCTTATCCTTCAGCGCCCTTGCGGCTGGAGGCGTTGCGGCTGGAAGCGCCGGGACCTCCGGCTGATTTTGCTGCGGTGCATGAGTCTGTTCCTGTGAAGGGTTTCGGATGCCGGCCGCTTGAGGGAGGGCGCGGCGTATTCGGCGGCCGGCGTCCGAAAGCCTCCAAGG
>NZ_JCAMOQ010000125.1:0-5254 GCF_059512365.1 Bradyrhizobium sp. Ses1 | reverse complement strand
CATCATGCGCTCCGTCTATCAAACGGAGCAGCCCCTTCCAACTAAGCACGTGGTCCCACAATCGGGGTCCATTTCACCCTTCTCAAACTTACTTGCGAATAGAAACAGCCGTTCCCCGTCTCCAGCATCAACATCTGGAGCGATTACCTTGTCGGGCTTGTGACCAAACACCCTCGTAAAATCAGCGCGCGAATTGATTGTGGCCGAGAGATACACCCGCTTAACATCCCGTCCGAATGCAGAGAGAGTTAAAGTTGGAAGGAAGGGTGGAGTAATTTCGATCTGTCCGCCTCCGACGAATACCGCGCAATACTTTAGATGGTCCCTCACATAAGGCCATGGAAAGAATAGAGATCTATCCTTTTCTTTGATGTGAGGATCAATCAGTTTTGAAAGTGTGCCGGCCATATCGAAAGTGGCGCAAGGCGGAGCTAACAATACCGATCCTGACTCGTCAGCCTCGCGTATGGCTGCTTCGAATTCCATCTTCTGATGGTAGTCCGTGAATATAGGTCTCAGGAATTCGATCAACTCCCCGTACAATGCGGAATGATCCTTCTTTGAAATCGAAAGAGTGAAAACGTCTCGAATCGATTTCCCCGCGACGTGAGCGTCATCGAAAATGAGGGCGCCGGGTTTGTTTCCACGAAATCCAAAAAATAGGCCAGGATACGTTGTGATACAAAAGGCCTTCCCTTGATTGAATAGGTCGTTGTCGAACTGTCCTCCAGCTCGGACGGTCACTGGTATCCCGAGCTTCGCTGCTTCGGCGGCCGTTTGTTTGATAAGGTCAATTGTGCTGCATACGTAGACTACGTTCCTTGTCCCCTGGGCAACTAAGCTTTGCGCTATCAAGAGGCCAATGATTGTTTTTCCGGCCCCCGTGTTCAAAAGAACGAGGGTTTCATCCTTCTGGTCTTTGTACCATCCCTCGAGAGCTTCGGCTTGACCGCGCCATAAGTCGTTTGCCACCCCTTCTCCAGACGGTCGCCTCTTGAATATTTCGCGGGGGTCGGTTGGGTTTGTTCGCGTATCGGGCTTCTTCAGATTGCTAAAGTCTATCATCGTTCCTCCGGCTTAGCGGTGTGTTTCCTCCGGATGCACGTATAGCAACTTGGAATTGTGGGTCGATAGTGAAGCGATGCTACTTTGGTGGACAGTTGAATCGTCGCTGCCCGACCATATTGAGGTGGGAGCTCTAGGGATGTACGTGCATGCTTCGCTGAGCGGAGATTGGCAGATCATTCAATGTCGCTCCGCAGCAACGCTGAAGCGAAGGTAACCCGATCGCGACATTCCCAGATCAACGGGTATGATTTTACGGGCCATGGCCGACCATCGCCTAACCGTCTGGTACAACACGCGCTGCCCCGTTTGCGACGCCGGTATCGACTGGCAGCGCAACAAGCTCCTCGCCGCCGTTCGCGGCGGCACCATCTCCTTCAAGGACATCAACGAACAACCCGACGCGCTCGCGTCTTACAGTGCGTCCGTCGATGATGTGCGCCGCCGCCTGCATGCGACCGACGAAGCCGGCCATCTGATCGTCGGCGCCGATGTCGCGATTGCGATCTGGCGGCTCACTCCGGGCGAAGGCTGGCTCGCGACGCTGCTGGGCAATCGCGTCATGTTGCCGGTGACACGGTTTGCCTATGATCGCTTCGCGGATGTGCTGTTCGCCTGGAACAAGCGGAACGGGCGCTGGTGAACGCCCACGATTGCTTTTCTATGGAATAGCGATCATCCCCACCACATTACCTTGCTTCGTAATGTCATTGGGATGGTCGACGGGCGGCGGCTTACTTCTTCTTCGCCCCAACCCGCTCGATTTTCTTGATCGCCAGCGGCGGGCGGCCGGCTTTTTCGGCGATCTCGCGGTCCTGCTCGATGATGAAGCCACGTGCCGGCTCGTCGCCATCGAGGCCGCCAAGCAGCTCGGCGGGCACGCGGCGGTTGGAGCGCTGCGAGCCGTCTTCGTAAACGACATTGAAAAAGGCGAACTCGCCTTTGGGATTGGTGCCGGGTTTCTTGGCCATGGGCGGCTTGTCGTCGATCACGGTGCGCCTGTCAAAGAAATAACGCGCGTTGGTGTGATTGGCTGCCCTGCGCGAAAAACGCGCTCCCTTCATGCCGTCGCCTTCGAGGCAACTGCGAGCTGGAGCTTTTATGCCAATATGAGTATTCCGGCTGCGGGCGATCGGTGCGGCGGCATAGTCGTCAGCGCGTTGCAGCCTCGCACCGCGCCTGATTCACTCGTTCGAACGGGGTGGACTAGGATCCACAATGGTTTTCGACGCGCCGCCAGGCGCAGGCTGCATCGGCGGTGGAGTGCCACCTTGCGGGCTTTCAGCGGGCGCGCCACCCGATTCAGTGTCAAGCGGTCCGGTCCGCCCCTGCGGCTGTTGCTGTCCCTTGTTATCGGGCAAAACCGTGCGGCCTGTACTCCAGGGGGAGTCGCCTGGTTTTTTCTCGTCACTCTGAGGCTGGGCTGCGGCGATTGAACCCCAGATGCCAATGCACAGCACCGTAAGAAGAATGCGCATGGACGCTCCTTCGCCAGCCTTCGGCTGGGCTCTTGGGATGGGTGCCCGAAGGCGGAGGATTCGACGCCCAACGAACCCATTGGTTCCAGTCGTCCTGGATCGCGCTTCAGCGGTAACCACGTTCCAAGATTCCTCACGAAATCCCGCCGCGGTTACCAACTGTCAGGGATTACGGCCTTTGCTCCTCGTCACATCAGCATGGTGACGAGAGATGGTTATGCCTGTCGGACGATACATCGCCTGGGTTGGCGCATCGCTTCTTGCGTTGCTGTACATCGCTGACTGGTGCT
This sequence comes from Bradyrhizobium sp. Ses1, assembly GCF_059512365.1. Classification (NCBI taxonomy): domain Bacteria; kingdom Pseudomonadati; phylum Pseudomonadota; class Alphaproteobacteria; order Hyphomicrobiales; family Nitrobacteraceae; genus Bradyrhizobium; species Bradyrhizobium sp. Ses1. The sequence goes on along the minus strand of NZ_JCAMOQ010000125.1, from coordinate 2,421 downwards.
CGCCACAATCCTTAACAGTGGAGGCGGGTGAGCCGGTTGAGCGGCCGGCCATCCGGATCGCGTCGGTGGAGCGGCCGCCCGAGCTTGTCGTCATGGACACCAGCCTGCCCACCATTGTGCCGCCGCCTACGCTGGCCGAATCGATGCCGCCAAGCGAACCGCCTCCGATGCGTGCGCTCGCCGCAGCGCCGCCGCCTCCGCCGGCGGTTGAGATCGAGAAAAAGACCAAGAAGGTCGTCAAACGGCAGGCGCCGAAGGTCGCGGCGGTGCAGCCGCCATTGCCGCTGGCTCCCGCGGCCAGCCCGGCGCCGCCGGCCGCTCAGGGGATCAAGCTGTCCTTCGCGGATATCATTTCCGGGCAACTGGTGAAGGATCTTTTCAACCTGCATTGAGGTGCAGGCTTATCCTGCGAGCCTCGTAGCCCGGGTGGAGCGAAGCGCAACCCGGGCGGCTGCGTCAACACTTGTCGGCGGTCCCCGCGTTACGCTGCGCTCCACCCCGGCTACGCGCTCTAGCAGCCGGACGCCGCCTTGCCCTGCGTTGGAGCCATCGCAGCGACGCTCTGCGCCACGAGTTGGCCGCGGCCGCGCCGCGGGCCGCTGTCGGTCTGCTGCTGGCCCATCGCCATGATCGCCGTGCCCATCGCGCTCGAGCCCAGCGTGACGATGAAGCCGAACAACAGCAGCCCGAGCGCAACGCCGGGCGTATCGTCAGCCAGGATCAGGTCACGCAGGTGGCCGGGATTGAGCAGCAGCAGGCCGCCGACGAGCAGCACCGCAACCGAGACACCTGCGGCGAGGTTGATCGCGAGCAGCCGAAACAGCGGCGCTCCGAAAACAAGGGATTGGCGCGGCGAGGGCGTCTCTTCCTGCAAATCGTCCATGATGAAATCCTATGGCATTTTCCAAGCGACAGGGACGGCGGCTCAGCCGACAAACCGGCGAATTGAAAAGCCGGAGCCCGGTGCTCACCCATAACCGGCACGGCCCCAGCTTCGTTCCTAAATCCGCTTCTCGCAATCCTAGGCGTGGGTCGGCCGGGCAGGTTGATCCGGAAGCGAGGCGGCGGTGTGGCAGCCGGTCTTTTGACGGGCCTGACTTTCACGGGCATGATCATCGCTCCCGCCCACTGCTCTCTCTCCTGAAGGAAATCCGATATGCCGAGGCTTGCTCTGGCCGTCCTGTTGCTTGCGCTGTTTGCTTCCGGCCCGGCCAGGGCTGCCCGCTGCGGCGGGGACTTCCACGCGTTCATCGGCAGCTTTTCGCAGGAAGCGGCCGCGGCCGGCATCTCGCAAAGCGTGATCTCGCAGGCGCTCGACGGCGTGCAGCAGGATGCGGGCGTGCTTGCCTTCGACCGGCGCCAGCGCGGCGCGTTCCGCAAGAGCTTCGAGCAATATGTCGCGACTCGCGTCGGGCCCGGGCGGATCAACACGGGACGCGCAATGCTGCAGCGTCATGCGGCGCTGCTATCGAGCATCGAACAGAAGTACGGCGTGCCGCGCCAGATCCTGGTCGCGATCTGGGGCTTGGAGACCGATTTCGGCAAGGGCGACATGGGCAAGCTGCCGGTCTTCCGCGTGCTCGCCACCCTCGCTCATGATTGCCGCCGTACCGAATTGTTTCAGGGCGAACTGCTTTCGGCGCTGCAGATCGTGCAGCGCGGCGATCTCCGCCTGAACGACATGATCGGCGCCTATGCCGGTGAGATCGGCCAGACGCAATTCCTGCCGTCGTCCTACATCAAATACGGCGTCGATTTCGACGGCAACGGCCACGTCGATCTGCGCCATAGCGTGCCCGACGTGCTCGCCTCCACCGCGAACCTCCTGCACACCAACGGCTTCAAGATGGGCGCGTCCTACGAGGAAGGCAGCGCCAATTTCGAAGCGATGCGCGAATGGAACAGGGCTGTCGTGTACCGCAAAACCATCGCCTATTTCGCCGATCGGCTGATGGGCCGATGACGCCGCAGGGTGGGCTAGCGAAGCGTAACTCACCATGTTTTCTCGCAGCAACTACCGTCGTCATTCCGGGGCGCGCCTCTTGGCGCGAGCCCGGAATCCATTGGTCCACTCGCGCAAGCGGTGAAATGGATTCCGGGCTCGCCGCTTTGCGGCGCCCCGGAATGACAACTCGGTCATTGCGAACGGAGCGAAGCAATCCATCCCTCGGCTTGCGGCGCTGTGGATTGCTTCGCTGCGCTCGCAATGACGATGCGGCGAGTTTTGGTGCGACAAATCAACCCGACGGGCAAATCAGCAAAAGTCTGTCCAGCCCAGCAACGAAAAACATTCCGCTTCCGTCGTCGGGCAAATCAGTGATTTAACTCCGCGCGTCTCACCGCAGATGAGGGGCGGGTCGCGATCGTCACGAACGTTGCGGTGAGATGCGGTGGACGCGGGTGCTGTGAACGACGAGCGCA
>NZ_JCAMOQ010000124.1:0-5494 GCF_059512365.1 Bradyrhizobium sp. Ses1 | reverse complement strand
TCGGCCGTCGCGTTTCATGCCGATAGCATACACCAACGCCGCAACAATGTCGCCTATATTTCTGACCTATGAGTAAATAAGGATCACCGCCTGATCCTGCAAGTCCTGCGGAGCGCGCAATATCGATCAAGCCTGCAGTCTGCTCGCGCGCCACATTCAAACCATTGACCGCCTTGCCCTTCCCGCGTCCTGAGCAGGAATGAGATCTGGCGAGTTGCGTTCCGGACCGCGGGCGACGCGCAAGAGCGTCAAGCCATTGACCATTTTGCCGTGCGACGCGGCTTGCGGCTGCGCCCCGTTGCAGTGAGCTCGATCCCAAGATAGTTATGCGATCTCCTTGCGACATCAGCTTACGGCCAGCCATGATTCGTCACATCGTCTTGTTCACCGCCAAGGATCAGGCCCATATCGACCAAATCATCGAAGGCCTATCGGTTCTCACCACAATCCCGCATGCGCGCCGGCTCGAGGTTGCGCGCAACCGCAAAACCGACCAGCTCGGCAATGAGATCGACGTGGTGGTCTATGGTGAGTTCGACAACGAGACGGAGCTCGCAGCGTACAAAGCGCACGATCTCTACCAGGAATCGATCAGGCGGGTCCGCCCCCTCCGGGAGTTCCGGTTCGCGGCCGACTACAATGTATCAGCAGATGTGCGGTTCGCCTCGACGGCAGCGATAAGCCAAGTTAGTGGGCGGTTCGGGTCAACTGGCGGGGGTTAACACTGGCTATCGGTCTCAAGAGCTTGCGGGTCCCAGACGAGCGTCGCTCGCATCGGCGTAGGCTTCGCAATCGGAGCGCGTCTGACCAGCACGCCAGTTGTCGGTGACTGACAAGGCGATGCATGTCCGCGAACTGCAGTGGATTGAGCCTGTCACAGCGATGCGCTGTCTCGCGCGTCGACCGCAGCTGACGTTCCTCGATAGCGCGGCACGGCATGAGTTGCTTGGCCGCTATTCCTATCTGAGCTGCGAGCCGTTCAGCACCTATATGGTCGCGGACGGACGGGCAAGTTGCAACGGAGAGGCTCTCGCGGGCGATCCGTGGCGAGCTCTTCGCAGCCTGCTCGCCAAGTACCGAGAAGAGCATCATCCCGATCTGCCGCCGTTCCAGGGAGGGGCAGCCGGCTTTCTGGCTTACGATCTGAACAGGACGTTGGAGCGACTGCCCGCGCCAGGAGTTCCCGGTCAGGGGTTGCCGCAATCCATCCTGCATTTCTATGACGTGGTCATCAGCTTCGACCACCGTGACGACAGATGCTGGATCGTCTCGACCGGATGGCCGGAGCAGGATCCCGCGCGACGGCGCGAGCGCGCACGCCGGCGGGCCGATGAGTTTGCAGCGCGGCTCGCCGCCCCCAAGACGTCGCGGAACGGCTCGCCCGGCCGAGCGGGCGCATGGCAGTCAAACTTCAGCCGTGAGGGCTACATTGCGGCGGTGCAGCGCGTCATCGGCTTAATTCTGGCAGGCGACATCTTCCAAGCGAATATTGCGCAGCGCTTCACCGCCCGCCTGTCGAGCTCATTTGATCCGATCACCTTCTACTGCCGGCTGCGGTCATTGAACCCGGCCCCCTTTGCGGCCTTGCTGCGCTATGGCAAGCTGACCATTGCCTCGAGCTCGCCGGAACGATTCCTCAAGCTTGACGGACGACAGGTCGAAACGCGCCCCATCAAGGGCACGATCGCGCGCCCCGCTGATTTGAGGGACGACCGGCGCCGCGCTGAACTCCTCCTCGCGTCCGAAAAGGACCGTGCCGAGAACACGATGATCGTCGACCTCCTGCGCAACGATCTGTCACGCGTTTGCACGCCGCAGTCGGTTGAGGTTCCAGCACTGTGTGCCCTGGAATCCTATGCCTCCGTGCACCACCTCGTGTCGACCGTGACGGGTGAACTTGCAGGAGATGAAGACGCCGTCAGCTTACTGCGAGCGTGCTTTCCCGGCGGCTCCATCACCGGGGCGCCGAAGGTGCGGGCGATGGAAATCATCGCGGAGATCGAGCGAGTGGCGCGAGAGATCTATTGCGGGGCGATCGGCTTTATCGGTTTCAACGGGCACATGGACACGAACATTGCGATCCGCACTGTCACATTCGACGATGACTTGGCTGTGTTTCTTGCCGGGAGCGGGATCACGGCGATGTCGGATCCTGAGGCCGAATACGACGAGACGCTCGCCAAGGCGCAACGAATCTTCGATGCTTTTCGTGCTGACACATCAGGTGCGTTTTGATCGTCATTATCGACAACTACGACTCCTTTGTCTTCAACATTGCCCGCTATTTCCGCAAGCTTGGTGCAGCAACGGCAGTAATCCGTAACGACGCAGCCAGCGTCAGCGATCTTGCCCGTCTCAAGCCGCGCGCCGTGGTCCTCTCCCCCGGTCCTTGCACGCCACTTCAGGCCGGAATATCGACTGCCGTCGTCCGCGAACTGTCAGGTTACGTCCCAATTCTCGGCATCTGCCTCGGACACCAGTGCATTGGGAGCGCGTTCGGCGGACGCGTGGCGCGTGCACGTCGTCCCATGCACGGCCGGTCCTCATACCTCACCCATGACGGCCGCGGACTGTTCAAGGACCTTTCGTCCCCACTTTGCGTTGGCCGCTACCATTCTCTTGTTGTTGAACTCGACGGGTCATGCGCACCGCAACTCGCAGTGACAGCGCGTTCGGACGAAGGCGAGATCATGGCCCTCGCACATCGCTCTCACCGGACCTATGGCGTGCAGTTCCACCCGGAATCGATCCTCACTCAACAAGGGCAGGCATTGCTGATGAACTTCTTGCGACTGGCAGAGACTTGTCGACGATGAGGATATCGGAGAGCGTGTCGCACAATTGCCAGCCGGACGCACGGAAGCGAATTCGTCAAGGCTGCTTTTTGGGAGGCAGTCTGGGTGTGACGGAACGCTTGGTCTTGAGCGACCCGGCCTGGGATCGGATAGCGCCACTGATCATCGGCCGGCCCGACCAAATGGGATCGACAGAACGCGACAATCGGATGTTCGTGGAGGGCGTCCCGTGGCTTGTGCGTACGGGCGCTCCCTGGCGTGATATTCCAAGAGGTGTTTGGCGATTGGAACAGCGTTTTTCGGCACTTCAGTCGCTGGAGTATCCAGGGTGTGTTTGGTGGCGAATCTTCGAGGCGATGTCCGATGATCCGGAGTTCGAATAGCTGATTGTTGATTCCACCATCTTCCGACCCATCAGCACGCTGCCGGGGCTAGAAAGGGCCTGAACATCAAGCCATCGGCCGTTCGCACGGGTGGCCTGAGCACCAAGATCCACATGGCCGTTCGAGGTTTGGCCGTGGAGTTCACACTGACCGCGGGTCGGAACTGTGATGCACCGCAAGCCCCAGCCTTGATAGAGGATTGTCCGCCGAAGTCGTCATGGCTCAGGCGGACCACTTACGCCAAATCATCGCCGGCAAGGGCCTGACGCCGCACGTCTTAATAGCGCTGTGGTCGTCAGGTTCTCGACAGCTCGCCATAGCAAAACAGTGTGGTCTCCAGACGGCGGAAAGACGGCTGATGGCACCGGAAGAACATTGGAGTGGCCGATGCTCAGGTGCTCGGAGGCGGCCCCTTGGGAACGTACCTTGGTTTGTTGTTGAGGTCCGACGTCCAGAAGCAGATTCGCAGTTGAAGCCTTGATCGTTCTCGGTCTGCCGGCTCGATTCCACATCAGATCCGAGGCTAGCTTCGGATCGGCCTAAATTTTCGAAAGTGAGAACGGATGAATTGCCCTTTAACTAACCGACTGCATCAACAATCGGGCAACGCGCACCCGCAGGAGAGGACACCGGAGTTCTCGTCCTCAGATGCAGCGGCCTTTGGGCGGCAGCTGAGCGAAACTGCCAATTCAGACCCTCGCGTGCTGAGGCAGCCGCCCACAGATCCGGCCGGCGCACCGCCATCGGAACCTGTGCCCGAGCACCAATACCCCCGAGCGTCGCAAGGTGGCGGCGGCGAGGCGATGCCGGGCATCTCGGTGCCGCAGCCGCTCCAATCAAGTGGGGTTTTCGTGCGTCGCAGCAGGCAGCCTCTTTATGCCGAGGATGCCTCTTATTCTAGGGCTTGAGAACGCACTCAAGAGGACGGCCACCGAGCGCACCGCCAAGGGCCATGTAGATTATCTTCTCGGCTTGGGCCGCTGGCTTTTTGAAAATAGCAAGCAGCCTATCGCCGGTCGACTCAATGACGCTTCGCTCAACGATGATGTCCAGCAATTCATAGGCGACAGCGATGACTGGAGAGTCCTTACGGCACTAAATTATCTCCGGGCGTCCCAATCCTCGGGCGGAGTGCTGCCGATCGCGGGGCGCGCGGAGCTGAACGCTCACCCTGAGGATGCCGCCCTCATCAAGGAATACAAGAAAGTAGTAGGCACGCACACCGCCAGAACCTACGCAACTCTTCTGACGGATTTCAGTGACTATCTGCGCAGAAACAACAAGCCGGCGATTGCCGGTCGGCTGCACGAGCATCCCTGCGTAAAGACGTCAAGCGCTACAAGAAGGAGGTCTCCGGCCGTCACAAAAGCGTCGGTGCCGCACTGGCTCATCTGCGACATTCCCCAGTAGGCGCCCATGCGATAGAACCGCGCCCGCATATTTCCCCGCTAGCTGATGCCGAAGACGCAGTCCTGATCCGGCCGCCCAGTATCGACGACGCTGCTGCGCAGCCCAGCTCATCAGAGGAAGCTGGCAGCTGGCCAGAGGCTCTTGCTGCGGGGGGTGACGGTCACGATTTGTCGTTCGGGATGACCGATCAGGCCGGTCCCTCGTCGCCCCTGGAGTCAACTGCGCGAATTGGTGTCTCGCGATCGCAGGGGCAGCCGATCGTGCTGGCGCGCGAGGCTGAATATACCTCAGCGCCGCATAGTGCAGGTGGCGGGGCGACGCAAGGTCCCCCGGCCCTGCAGCCGAGCCAGGCAATCTTGACCTTCGTAGCTCGCAGCAAAGCTCCTCTTTATGCCGAGGATGCGTCTCTTATCGAGGCGTTGAGGCCGGCCCTGATCGACCGCGGTTTGAGTGAGCGCACCGCCAAAAACAATGTCAATTCTCTTCTCCAATTCGGGCGTTGGCTCGTGGCAAACAACAAGCCGGGAATTGTTGCCAGGCTTTTCGACAAGTCGCTGGACAAAGATGCCGCGGCGTCTGACAAAAGTCCGAAGCGGCGCGTCCTTGCAGCACCAGAGCATCTGCGAGCCTCGCAGCCGGCCGGGATGGTCCCGCCCCCAAGCCGCGCCGAAGACATGGATCCTCCTTTTTATTCCGAGGATGCGTACCTTATTTCGGTGCTTGAAAAGGCGCTTATCGAAGCTAGGTACCAAGAGGCCAGCGCCCAGGCCAATGGACGTTATATTCGCAAATTGAGCCAATGGCTCTTTGCAAACAACAAGCCAGCAATTGTGAAATGGACCCCGATTGTGGGACCACGTGCTTAGTTGGAAGGGGCTGCTCCGTTTGATAGACGGAGCGCATGAT
>NZ_JCAMOQ010000123.1:0-5723 GCF_059512365.1 Bradyrhizobium sp. Ses1 | reverse complement strand
AGGTGGACTTCTCTTGCTTCGGGGATCATCCATATCTTGAATCACGACTCACGATCCAAGAAAAGTGGGTACTAGGTGCACTCCCTCAACCTACTTCCGGCAAGAAACCCGATCCGCTTAATCGCCTCGCCTGGAATTGCGGGCATCAAGACAATGTACTATCTGAGATTCAGCTCGGACGCCTGAGTTCATCGATGGCCGAAGGCGTCGGCAGCGTACGTGATTTAATCGGATGCTGCGCGGCCGCGATTGCAGTGGCCGCCTCGAGGTGGGGCGATGAACGTCCATGCGGGATCAGTTTGGTTTGTGCGCCAGGCGGCCCCGACTCGACAGTCGACAGTTTTCCGAGGCCGAACGTGACCGAGAACCAAGCAGACTCATGGGTTATGTGGAACCCAACGTGGGGGGGCGGATCCCCACTATAATGGGATCAACGAGATCAAGTTCGTGCTGCGCGCACGTGCGAGGCGTTTCATCCGCTCGTTCACTGTATTTGATCTGCGCCCCGACCGATGAACTCGAGCACCGACTGCGCCTTGTGGATCTCACGTGAGAGGCGCTTAAAGATCCGGATCGTGGACGCAAGGGTAACGATAAGTCCGACCCTCTCGCATGCTAGCTCAAAATGATCGGTAACCTGTTCGTTAGTGGGTGCAATGCCAGTCTGCAGGGAACTGATCGTTAATGATGCGAGCATGTGCTCGACTACGTCTTTTTCGGCCTGACTCAAGACCTGCTTCCTTCTGAATGTTGGTTCGCCCGTAAGAGCCAGGCCATTGATCCTCGGCGCCGTTGTGATCGCCTTGAACGATCGGCCAAAGCCATTGTGTATAGGGCGCCTCCGTTTCCACGACGGTCACATCCGGGCTCACGAAACACTGCCCGAGACAGCTTTCCGTCGACCTCCAGGCTCTACCTCCGGGGCCTGCGGCCTCACTTCAACTTCGATGTCGCCCGGCTTGAAATTCGAAGAGGCCAGATTTGCGTCTCGGGCATCGCATCTACCGGAAAGGATCGCCATTTCGTTGCTAGGGAAAACCGCTTCGCACTGTCCTGATCGGCTCAAGGCTTCCACGTCAGTGTCTGCACCGGTGGAGGCCGACGGTTAGGAAGCGATCGAGCATGGCATTCACCTGATCTGCGACCTCGATCGTGTTATAATGTCCGGCGAGCATCGTCTTTGCTATGACCAGCTGTGGGCAGATCTCCTGGAGCCGATCGAGCTCGCGCGCCATGTTGACCAGCGGAACATCGGCCGAAATGTAAGCCATGGGGATCCAGCAGGCCTCTGCAGCCGGGACCGGATCATAGTTCAGGATAGCGTTCCGTATCATCGAATCGGCGACATGCTGTGGCGTTCTCTCGCAAGGCGGAAGTACATAGGTATCGTAGATCATCTTTCGCCGGGCGGGATCTTCGAAATCGCAGCCGAGCTCCCACGCGTTCGCCCTTAAGACCGCCAGATAGTTGGGCCCGCCGATGCCTTCCAGCAGCGTCCGAACTTCGGGAGATTCGCGCAACATCGGGGGTGGCATGACAATTGTATCGATCATCACCATGCCTGCGGCCAGATCCGGATAGCGGCCGCAAAGTTCGAGCGCGATCCGACCTCCCATGCTGTGGCCGATGACGACCGGCTTGTGCAGTTTTAGTTGAGCGCACTGCCAAGCGATATCGTCCGCAAATCCTTCGATTGTGTAGTCTTGCCGGGGTGCGTCGCTGGAGCCGTGACCGCGAAGATTGACGGCCACGACGCGACGGCTTTGAGCGAAGTGGGCGATCTGGGGTGCGAAGATGCCGTGGTCACCTGTCCAGCCATTCACAAGGAGCAGCGGAGGGACTTGCGCGGTTGCCGGTCCAGCCTCAACGTGCGCCAAACATATACCGTCGCGGCTCAACCGAACGGGCTTCAACTTGTCATCAGAGATCACGGTCTTTCCTCCTGAGCTTGGCTTGCTTTCCAAGCACCTCGGCTCGTCCTTCGGCAGGACGAACGACTCCGACGTAAGCGGCGAGCGCCAACAAGCAGAAAGCAAACATCACTATCGCCATCGAAAATGCGGAATGCCCGTCAAAAAGAGCAGCGACCATTGCGCTTGATGAAGCAGCGCCGATCATTTGCACGAAAGCTCTTGCGGCACTGATGGATCCCACGATTTCGGGCATCTGCCGCAGTGCCTCGTTCGTAGCATGCGGCGAGATCAAGCCGAACGACAATGCTACACCGAGCATTACCAACGCTACGACAACAGCCGAATTGCCTCCCGCGAGCGCCATAAGAAGCAGAGATGTGGCCAGGATGGTCGAGAGTGCGAGCCCCGCCGCAATGACTTGCGCGGGCGATAGTTCCCAACGGCTGAGTTTTCTGCTGACCCGGGTGCCGGCCATGACCGACAGCGAACTTGCTCCGAAGACCACACCATATTCATACGGCTTGAGACCCAGAGCATTGATGAAGAATAGGGATGAGCCGGTGAAGTAAGCGAACATCGCTCCGGCAGCCGCCGCGTTGCAAAGGATGTTGCCCACGCAGATGGGATGCCGCAGAATGCGAAGATAGTTCCGGACAATCGCCGCAGGGCTTAGCCTAACGTTCGGATCAATTCTCGCGCTCTCGCTGACGCCTGACATTGCCACAAGCAGCACCAATGCCCCTGCGATTGGCACGAGGTAGATGGCCCGCCAGCTACTGAACGCAAGGAGGGCCGCGCCAATGGTCGGTGCTATCATTGGGACGGTGTAGATCGCCGAAACCAGGTTAGCCATCTTTGCGGCTGCAGCCTCGCCATCAAAGATGTCCCTGACAATTGCAAAGGCAGCAATTGCAGTGGCGGAAGCACCGGCTGCCTCGATCGCGCGAAAGATCAGGAGCTGGGGCAATGAAAAGGACAGCATGCAGCCCACGCTTGCGCTGACAACAAGTACACAGCCAAACAGAACGATAGGCTTGCGACCGACGTGATCCGATATCGGCCCGTAAGCGAGCGCAGTGGCTCCCAAGCTCATGAAATAGACGCTCATCGCCAAACCCACTTCGGCCGAGGTCGCTTTGAGATCGTCTGCCATGGCCGAAAGGCTTGGGAGGATCGTGTCAATGCCAAACGTTGGCAAGGAAGCCATAAGACCAAGCAACAAGGTGAAGGCGAATGAATGGGGATGAATACGCAAGGCCAGCTATTCTTTGATTTGCGTCTAGGCTAGCGCCTGCCCCAGGACGGAGGTGTTTTTCGCCAGCGAGTGGCAATTCATCGAACAGTCGCCGTTTCGCTGATCGTCAGGCCGGTCCCGGACGAACCCGATTCACGACTGGCTGCGTCGCTGACGTCCGACAGCGGCGAGAAGCTCCATCTCGTGGACAAGCCCAGATGCATCGATATCGGCCCTAATAGCCTCACCAAGCTTCCGGGCTGCGACTTTGAATTGCGGTTCGGTGATCAGCCGGTTTATCGCGGCCGCTATCTCCTGTTCGGAAGCCGTCGGTCCCAATCGAAGTCCCACACCCTTCGCCTCGACTCGCGCAGCGTTGGCCAACTGGTCTCGTGCCATTGGCAGAACGAGTTGCGGCAAAGCGTTGATCAGTGAACGGGTGACGGTGCCGTGGCCGCCTTGTGATATGACCAGCGAAACGTCTGCCATGACTGAGTCATGGGGAGCACCGCGCATCACATTCACGTTCTGCGGCGCACGAAAGTCGACCATGTCCAGATTCGGGCCTGTTGTGAAAACACCATCGATCTCAATCTTCCCGACGGCGTCGATGACACGCTGGAACAGATCGCGCTGGTTCTGCGCACCTGTGCTACAGGCGATCAGCGCGCGGGGACGATCAGGCTGCGCGGGCCATGGTGCCTGCCACGACTTTGACCAATTCGGCACATCGAGCAACGGTCCGATATAGCGGAAATTGTCCGGAAGGGAGGTGGCTTCGAAGTCGAACGCCCGACTGGTCGCGAGCAGAACTCGGTCAGCCCGGTCGAACAGATCCATAACGTCCGGAAGAACGGGAAGTCCGAAATCAACGCGGGCCCGATTGAGGATAGGAAGAGACGCATTCATCGCGCCATTGAGAGCGGCACAGGCCGCTGCCACCTCGGCGCACTCCTCTGGCGTTTTCGGCTGGCCCAATCCGGAGGTCGCCGGCGGTATTCCCGGCAGGATCCGAAGGCTGACGTGAGGTGAAAGAAACGCGAAGGGGACGCCGGACGCTTCCGCCCCGAGTGCCGCTCCGAACAGAAAATCGACGCTAAGGACGGCATCCGTTGGCAGGCGGCCAATTTCGTCCCGAATATCGGTCGCGTAAGCAGAGCAAGGCTCAAAGACGACCCTTCGCATCCGATCTCGCAGGTTCGAGACATCCGCTGGATCCGCAGCCTCACCGATTGGGGCGTTTCGCCATGACACGAACTCGAAGCCGGCGGCGGCAACTTCTGCACGCATGGCCGGGTCCGCAATGACCCGAACATGATGACCATGCCGGCGCAACCGCCGGGCGGCGGTGAGCAGCGGACTGAGGTTTCCCAAGGTGCCCCACGAGGCGAGGAGAAAGCAGTAAGATGTCACAGAAGTTCAGCTCCTTCGCAGTGGTACCCGAATGCGGCGCTCTCGCCACTTGCATACGAAGATCGGGCCACGCGTGCGCGGTCCTAAGAAGGCCGCAACGTGCCATGCGGCCCAGCCATTGCGGCTCTCGCCTTACCCACATAGGTAACTCCGCGTTACGGCAGCCCGGCCGCCCCAAGCGCTTCCACCGCCTGATTTATCTCCACGGCACACCACTACGAGCCCTCTTGGAGTTGTGTGATCTTCGATCTGCCTTGACTCCAATCTGTTTCGACGTGCCATCACGCGAAGTGACGCAGCCTCTCGAAAAGCACACCGACTGAGCGCGTCCGGAGGATGCTCGCGCTTCATGCGTTGGAAGACACGAGTCACTCAATACTAACGCCGCGTGGCATTCAAATTTGAGTTGCGAATGAGCAATGGACGCTCGCGCGGGTGTGGCTTTTGTCGAGTTTTTCAAGCCTACAACCTTACGCCACGTGAGATTCAAGCTGTTTTTGTTGGTCTCAGAAGCTCATTCGATTCCGCCGCGAGCGCGGTGCATCTCCTCGCCATACCGCCTGATGGTAGACAAAATCACAGCCGTTCCCAAGTCCAAGGTCGGCAGGCGTATTGGTCGTCTCGACGACGAGGATATCGTACGGCTCAATAAAGCGATAATGGTGTTCCTCGGCATGGCCGTATTACCCAGGAGCGGAACAAAGCGAGGCCGTGGCCGCTGCCATAAGCACCGAGGCGGCCACACCGAAAGCGCAGCACTTCGTAAGCACCGTAATGGTCAACGCGTGCCGCTAACACATTGGAAGTAAGGGCCATCATTTCCGTGTGCGGCTCATCGCGCAGGGCCATGAACTTAGCGATGTATCGTTTCCTACAGTTAGTGAGCGAGCATTGCTTTCGAGGTTGTCGCGCTCGACGTCGCTCAAGCGATATAGCGGGGCTGAAAGGTACGGCCCCGCCCTACTTAACTCGAAGGGTTTCGAAAGGCCTCTTGGTTCAATTTTCATCCAGCAGCCTTCGAGTGATAGCATCGATTTCATGAGCTATGCGGGAAACTGGGTGATGACGGACTGAGATAGGCGGCGGGGTGCCGTCCGGAACGCGGTTGGAATTTGCTTGGCGCGTTCTCCGGGTAACGTGAAAGTATCGTTTCAGGCGGCGAG
>NZ_JCAMOQ010000122.1:2500-5914 GCF_059512365.1 Bradyrhizobium sp. Ses1 | reverse complement strand
ACTCAACAGCCGACGTAAATCGGTTGGGGATTCGCCGTCGGGTGAAGAGGGTCGGAACCCTCCTAAGGGTGTGAGGTCTTCGGATCTCGGGCTGTTTGACAAGTGAAGATGAAGAAAGAGAAACGTGGACGGCGGAGTCCTTGCGGGTCTCGATTTTGAAAACCTCGGTTTTCCCGATCGGGACCGGACGAAAGACTTCGGCGGTACACGTTTTGAATAAGGTTACACCATGGCCTCTTCATTGAGGTCAGGTCGCCAGCGATGTGAATCGCTGTGCGATTTCGGTGTGGACCTCGTCAAACGTTGTGATCAGCCGGTTCAAAGTTTCAAGTCCAACTTGAGAGTTTGATCCTGGCTCAGAGCGAACGCTGGCGGCAGGCTTAACACATGCAAGTCGAGCGGGCGTAGCAATACGTCAGCGGCAGACGGGTGAGTAACGCGTGGGAACGTACCTTTTGGTTCGGAACAACACAGGGAAACTTGTGCTAATACCGGATAAGCCCTTACGGGGAAAGATTTATCGCCGAAAGATCGGCCCGCGTCTGATTAGCTAGTTGGTGAGGTAATGGCTCACCAAGGCGACGATCAGTAGCTGGTCTGAGAGGATGATCAGCCACATTGGGACTGAGACACGGCCCAAACTCCTACGGGAGGCAGCAGTGGGGAATATTGGACAATGGGCGCAAGCCTGATCCAGCCATGCCGCGTGAGTGATGAAGGCCCTAGGGTTGTAAAGCTCTTTTGTGCGGGAAGATAATGACGGTACCGCAAGAATAAGCCCCGGCTAACTTCGTGCCAGCAGCCGCGGTAATACGAAGGGGGCTAGCGTTGCTCGGAATCACTGGGCGTAAAGGGTGCGTAGGCGGGTCTTTAAGTCAGGGGTGAAATCCTGGAGCTCAACTCCAGAACTGCCTTTGATACTGAAGATCTTGAGTTCGGGAGAGGTGAGTGGAACTGCGAGTGTAGAGGTGAAATTCGTAGATATTCGCAAGAACACCAGTGGCGAAGGCGGCTCACTGGCCCGATACTGACGCTGAGGCACGAAAGCGTGGGGAGCAAACAGGATTAGATACCCTGGTAGTCCACGCCGTAAACGATGAATGCCAGCCGTTAGTGGGTTTACTCACTAGTGGCGCAGCTAACGCTTTAAGCATTCCGCCTGGGGAGTACGGTCGCAAGATTAAAACTCAAAGGAATTGACGGGGGCCCGCACAAGCGGTGGAGCATGTGGTTTAATTCGACGCAACGCGCAGAACCTTACCAGCCCTTGACATCCCGGTCGCGGACTCCAGAGACGGAGTTCTTCAGTTCGGCTGGACCGGAGACAGGTGCTGCATGGCTGTCGTCAGCTCGTGTCGTGAGATGTTGGGTTAAGTCCCGCAACGAGCGCAACCCCCGTCCTTAGTTGCTACCATTTAGTTGAGCACTCTAAGGAGACTGCCGGTGATAAGCCGCGAGGAAGGTGGGGATGACGTCAAGTCCTCATGGCCCTTACGGGCTGGGCTACACACGTGCTACAATGGCGGTGACAATGGGAAGCGAAGACGCAAGTCCTAGCAAATCTCAAAAAGCCGTCTCAGTTCGGATTGGGCTCTGCAACTCGAGCCCATGAAGTTGGAATCGCTAGTAATCGTGGATCAGCACGCCACGGTGAATACGTTCCCGGGCCTTGTACACACCGCCCGTCACACCATGGGAGTTGGTTTTACCTGAAGACGGTGCGCTAACCGAAAGGGGGCAGCCGGCCACGGTAGGGTCAGCGACTGGGGTGAAGTCGTAACAAGGTAGCCGTAGGGGAACCTGCGGCTGGATCACCTCCTTTCTAAGGATGGTCCTTCAGAGAGCTCACGCTCACTATCGGATCGTTTTAGAAACATCTCGGGGCCAATCGATCGCCAGATCGCTTGAGCTCCATAGGCGGGATTTCGCCGTCTTCGTTTCTCTTTCTTCGCGGACGAACACGCGCCAGGGGCTAGAGCGCTGTGCGATGCATCGGCGAAAGCCGGTTGCGCGCGAGCGGGTTCCTAATCCTTTGTAGGATGAGCGTTAGGGGCTTGTAGCTCAGTTGGTTAGAGCGCGCGCTTGATAAGCGTGAGGTCGGAAGTTCAAGTCTTCCCAGGCCCACCAGCCTTCGCGCTTCGCTGCTTCGGCCAGGCAGGCCCTTCGAGACGAGGCTGCCGCGCCGTAGCCTTGGCGAAGGCGGGCTAAATCAATCGGGCATTCGTCTTCTGGTTACGGGGCCATAGCTCAGCTGGGAGAGCGCGTGCTTTGCAAGCATGAGGTCGTCGGTTCGATCCCGTCTGGCTCCACCAGCCTTCGCTGGCGGATCGCCAGCTACGGCTCGGCAAGCCAACCAAAGCGAAGGCTGCCGCGTCGAAGCTCGAAGAGCGAAGACGGGCTGGCGCCTCGACTGAAGCATCATCGTCCGCGAAACATCAATTCGCACACGCAGTCCGGATGGACGCGGTGTGCGTGTTATCTGACATCGTAAAGAGGAGATCGATCCAAGTTTGGGATCTGCGGAGCAATTCGCGGGTGCTCATTCACTATCTCCAGATCATTTTCGGCGCTCGTTCATCGCAAGATGAACGGGTTGTAAAATGATCCTTGTTAGCGAAGCTTGACCGCCTCGCTATTGGTTCGATCTTACGAAGCAAGCTGGTCTTTCTAATCAATGTCCGGCCGCGCAAGCAGCATTCATCGAGGGTGCGCGCTTTGGGATTTCGGTCTCACTGCGATTGGGCGGCATACATTCTGCCGAGTGTGTGGACATTGATAATGAGAGCAATCAAGTGCCTTAAGGGTGTTCGGTGGATGCCTTGGCGCTGAGAGGCGATGAAGGACGTGCTACGCTGCGATAAGCCGTGGGGAGCTGCGAAGAAGCTTTGATCCACGGATTTCCGAATGGGGAAACCCACCTTCGATAGCCGGAACTCCAAGACCTTGTGTTTTGGGGTTCGACCAGAAATGCGAGAAATCAAGCCGCGAGGTTTTGGATTTCCGGTTATCAAGAGAAGGTATGAGACTTCTGAATAAAATAGGAGGTTTCAAGCGAACCCAGGGAACTGAAACATCTAAGTACCTGGAGGAAAGGACATCAATCGAGACTCCGTTAGTAGTGGCGAGCGAACGCGGACCAGGCCAGTGATACATCAAAGACAACCGGAACCTGTCAGGAAAGCAGGGCCTTAGAGGGTGATAGCCCCGTACGGGTAATGCGATGATGTATCCTTGAGTAAGGCGGGACACGTGCAATCCTGTCTGAACATGGGGGGACCACCCTCCAAGCCTAAGTACTCCTCAGCGACCGATAGTGAACCAGTACCGTGAGGGAAAGGTGAAAAGCACCCCGACGAGGGGAGTGAAATAGACCTGAAACCGGACACCTACAAACAGACGGAGCCCAAGATGCGT
>NZ_JCAMOQ010000121.1:0-5975 GCF_059512365.1 Bradyrhizobium sp. Ses1 | reverse complement strand
GGAATACGCCGTTGAAAATATTGAGAAAAATGGTCGGAGCGAAAGGATTTGAACCTTCGACCCCTAGTCTCCCAGACTAGTGCGCTAACCGGGCTGCGCCACGCTCCGATGCCGTTCCATTAGCTGCGATCAGGGCTTTGCGCAAGGCGCGATCGGATTGAACTCGCCAAGTCCAGTCCTGCCCCCGCGATACGCCCTCAATCTTAGCCGCGAGCGCCAGCTTTTGGAACGCTACCGCAAAAACCGACCCGACGAAGCCGGTCAGCCCAGATTGAGGCAGATCAAGCTGAAGTTCCCGTCGGCGCCATAGCGTGGAGGAGCCTTTCGCCACCCGCCTGCGCCACCAGATCAGAGGCAAACGAACGTGCAGACCTTCTATTTCGACCGGAAAGACGGTGTTCCGATCCGCAACCGGATAGGGAAGCAGTTTTCATCGGATGCCGAAGCCATCGAATACAGCAAGATCCTCGCCGCACATTTCCGCAAAGAGGCTCCCACCGAACCGGACCTTGCGATCGTGGTCGTCAGCGAGTCAGGGCGCGAGATCCATCGCGAGCCGGTGCATCCGGCGGGGGCCTCCTAGAGCGTCTTTGGGCGGAGCATGCCCTCGGACTTGATCCGAGGGTGGATACCGGTTCGCATGAAGAGAACGCGTCAAAACAAGAATCTAGAGCTTCGATTCTGATTCAATCATGACCCGCACAGATGTCGGGTTGCCTTCGACTTCTGGGACACTTGCCGATAGTCTCGACCCGGAGATTGAAAACCAAAAGGGCGCGGTGATCGCGCCCTTTGTCCTGATGGCCGGCATAGCGCCGGTGCGCGCTTGCATCTGGACGGTCAGTACCACCACCACCGCGGAATATATACCTCTTGATTCCCATAGCGTATCACCGGCGCTACGGGCGGGCCGTATGGATCGACCCGGTCGTCCTCTGGACGATAACGATATCGTGGAACAACATAATAATCCCAGTAAGGAGTTTCCCTGACTATGGGCACCCTGACGATCGCCCTTGCCCGTGGTTCACGAACGACTCTGGCCTCCTGCGCATAGGCTGCAACGCTGAACGTCCCCAGGTTACACAGCACCAGCGCCGTTCCGAGAGCTACGGTTTTTATCCTCATTCCTCGGCCTCCTTGCCATAAAGGCAAACTAACGAGCATCTGTTCATGATTGTTCCGTCTGCGCGGGGAGCGGGCGCCCTCGGTGATCGGCGGCATCGCCAGCCGCATTGCCGAGCGCAGAGTAGCGCAACTCCGAGCGCAATCTATCGAAATTGAAAAGGCCGCCGGCATGGCTCCAGCGGCCTCCGCGCTTAATGTGGGTCGCCAGAGCGTTTTCGAGCGAAGTGGATACCGGTTCGCGTGAAGAAAACGCGTCAAAATAAGAATCTAGAGCTTCGGTTCTGAGTCAATCAGAGCCGAAAATGCTCTAGAGATCGATGCCGACAGCGATGTTGCGGCCCTGCAGTTCGGCGATCTTCATTCCCTCAGCCTGCAACTGCACGAACTCCGGGTCCTTTGCCACGGCCTCCTGCACTTTGCCGTAAGCTTCCCAACCGGCGTAGCGCGTCGTAACCAGCCATTCTCCTGCCCACACGCCAGTGTGGAAACGGGACAGCCGAAGAAATTCGGCACCGTGTTTTTCAAAGATCTTCTTCGCCCGCCTGGCAATCTGGGTCATTTCCTCGGCCTTATCGGTTCTGAAACGAGTAAATTGCACGATCGACATGGGGCTACCTCCATCGTGATTTAAAATGTCCAAGAGGCATATATCGAGCGACATTTGAGGAGCGAACCTCAATGCAATCTCGATGAAGGTTTGTCTTCATCGACTTGGCCTTGGTTCAGGCTTCGCAATCGACACTGGCTAAAATAGGTGCGCCGTTTATCAAGACTTGAATTGCAGCCGGTTTGATCGACACGCAGCAAAGAGAGGAGGGTGCGAAGAGCCTCGCAACCTCATCCGTGTCCTTTGAGCCTGCACCTTGATGTGGCCGGCGGAAGTGCGTGCCCCGGCGGATCGTGGGGATCGCGCCGGGGCGTCGCTCCCTCTCAACCGACCATTGGGCTAGGGGGCTGAGATGATCAGCGAGAGATCGCACGTCAACCGAAGCACAACCGCTGCCGGGATGTGAGTGCAAATTGTGCCATTCAACTTGAATTTTAAGAAGCTTGCACAAAGAGGGCCTGGTTCTTCACTTGGCAAACATAAAAAGCGACCAGTTCATTGCGGCGAGGTCTCTACGAGGGCGCCTGCAACGAACCTTATTGTGGCCGCCTCGCCTTTCTGATGTGTTCGACGGCCGTCAAATACGCTGCCACCTCGCAGGGTGTGTAAACTGCAACACACGAGACAAGCGCGAATCGCTGTAGACTCAAACGGCGTCCTCAAACGCGCCTCCCTAGCCTTGAGCCCGTCGCAAATGGCGGGCTTCCTTCGACAGGGCGCTCGGGTCGTTGGTGTTCGCGTCCGTGCACACCTGTGTGCACCAGCGGGGTCTCCGCATTCCTACTGACACGAATTTCATTCCCTCGTTACATAATTCGGCATTTAATTGCTGCATCGTATTACCTGATCATATTTGCGAATGACCCGGCAGGCCGCACCTGCCGGGTTTTTCGTTCCAGGGACCGTTTAATCTTTGAAGGCTCTAATCGACGGCTGGATCGTCAAACGGTAAGCGACCGAGCTGTCGCCGTTGAAAATCTCCAGCGATGTGCCGCAAGCCGGGCAGCGATATTCGCCTGGCTCGCCGTTTCCGGATGACAGCTCGATCCTGCGGAAGCCTGCCCCACATTTAGGGCAGATCACGTCGTCTTTTTTCATCAGATCACCCTTCGGTCTATGCCAACGCTTTACCCTGCGCTGGGCAGCAGAGCCATGATCTGAGAGTTACAAGTGTAACAACGTGCGGAGGCGCCCGACCAACCGTCGGTTCACGCTGGCGGGCCGCTCCAG
This sequence comes from Bradyrhizobium sp. Ses1, assembly GCF_059512365.1. Taxonomy (NCBI): domain Bacteria; kingdom Pseudomonadati; phylum Pseudomonadota; class Alphaproteobacteria; order Hyphomicrobiales; family Nitrobacteraceae; genus Bradyrhizobium; species Bradyrhizobium sp. Ses1. The sequence continues at coordinate 3,010 of NZ_JCAMOQ010000121.1, read as the reverse complement.
TCCAAGCGACAAGTCGAAACTGGAGAATTGGTCAAGCTTTGCACAGCCAACCTTTCCTCGTTCAAGCGCCTTTCGACAAACCCGCGCTCAAGCTCCGAGAGATTGGTCCCAAGCAGCCGCCGATATCGGCTGATGTTGTTGGTATGGGCCCGCAGACGGGTGACTTTATCGTCGGTCATCGAGCCTCCAATGTGGAGAGGAAGTCAATTGTGAAGCTGTGGGAATGCCGTGGCTACCTAATCATATGAGGCTGTCGCAGGCTCAGGCTCGGCCTCAACGTTGGTTCGCAAAATTGCGCCGCCGGGCTGGAAATACAGCGTCCCGGCGGCGTTTGTCTCAACTGGTGCCCTGAAATCCCAGTAACAGCATCTTAGCAAGACCATGCTACCTCGTGTGTGAAATGGTTCACACTTTTCGCGGTTTCCAAAAAAGCGGAGTCAAGAACTCGGACCACGCCTGGGCGATTGGGGCTGGGGGTCAAATCCCGCCGCTCCGACCATTCGTTGTCCGACGCTCCTTGACCTTGAGCCACACGCCCCCATGAGGGCGCAGCGTGATCGACGGAAATGGCGTCACCTTGCGGTCTGGCAGCCATTCCATGGAGAAACGTTGCGCCATGGTCGTCAGCACCAGGACGGCTTCCATCATGGCGAAACGCTGGCCGATGCAGACGCGCGGTCCGCCGCCGAACGGCATATAGGCGAAGCGGGGTAGCTTGCGCTCGAGGTCGCCCATCCAGCGTTCGGGGTGGAAAGTCTCCGGCTCCTCGAAATAATGCGGGTCGCGATGCAGGACCCATGGGATGATGAAGATGGTTGTCCCCGCTCCGAAAGAGTAGCCGCCAAGGTCGAACGGTTGCACGGATTCCCGGCCGATGGCCCACGCGGGCGGGTAAAGCCGCATCGCTTCCATCACGACGCTTTCCGTGAATTTCAGGCGCTGAACATCCTCGGCTGTGACGGGGCGATCGCCAACCACTTCGGCGATTTCCGCGGCCATGCGCGCCTCGGTGTCCGAATGCTGGCCGAGCAGAAACCATGTCCAGGAAAGCGCCAGGGCCGTGGTCTCGTGCCCTGCGAGAAGGAGCGTGATCGCCTCGTCGCGAAGCAACGAGTCGCACACCGGTTTTCCTGCGTCGTCGCGCGCTGCCATCAGACGCGACAGAAAATCATTTCGATGTTCCACGCCGCTGGCGCGCCGTTCAGCGATCATGGACGAGACTACTCTTTCAATCGTCCGGATCGAGCGCCGGTATCTGAGGTGGCCGGGCAGCGGAAACGCGTCCGGAATAAGGATCGGGCGCTTGTAGCGCGATGCGATCTCCACGGTGAGGTCGTTGACCGCAAGGTCCATGTCGTGAATGTCTCGCTCCACCTCGGAATCGAAGAGGGTCTTGGCTGCGATCCGCAGCGTCAGTCCCATCATCTCGGGATGGATGTCGATGATCTCGCCATCTTGCCAGCCATCAAGCAACTGGTGAGCAAGGGCCACCATCGCGCCGTCGTAAGCAAGCAATTGCCGGCCGGCGAAGGCAGGCGCAGCCAAGCGACGCTGGCGGTGCCAAAGCTCGCCTTCACTGGTGAGCAGGCCTTTCCCGAACACCGCCGTCACATGGCGCCAGAAGAACTTGTGCTTGATGTAGTTTCGATGCTCCTCGACGAGGACGTTCTCGATCGCAGGCAAATCGTTGATAAAAAGGGCCGGCCATCCGGCAAGATTGAGCGAGACGAAGTCGCCGTACCGATCCGCTAGTTCAGCAAAGAAGCCGAGCGGGTTCTTACCGAGCGCTGGCAGATTTCCAACAAACGGCAAGCCGCGCGGGCCTGGCGGCCGACGCGGTGGAGAATGCCAGCCAGCGCTTGCTGGTGCGTCCACGGGAAAAATATCAGTCCTGCTTACGGCGGCGCCTGATCAGCCAATAAACACCGTAGCCAACGGCAAGGATCGGAAGGCCTGCGCCGGCAATCGGCCCGGGGGCTCCGCCAACACGTTGACCGGGCGGATCTCGACCGGGGGCGTTATCGCAATTTCCCCCGCCATTGCAGGCTTGCACGGATGGGATGACTGCCGTCAAAGAGAGGGCCAAAATCGCGGCGGCAATGCCGAACCCGATCTTCATTTGACTTCTCCAATGCTGACTGGGTATTAAATGTCAAAATTAAATACAGCATTAAATAAATAAATGATTTAACATAGGTAATGTTCCCCGTATTTTTTTACCGCTTGGGCACTCCGCGCGAAGTTGCTTGCGGGTTCAGCCACGGTTTCAATTCCAGCCTATCGAGATGTTCGCTCGTTGACAGCTCGAGCTGCTCACGTACGTCAGCAGTAATCCTCCTGGTGCCATTGAGGTGCCGATCATATGCGGAGAGCAGCGTCCGTTGATGCTCGCGAACAGGGCCATCTGCCTGCCGGGAACCTGCAATGTGTTCTGGCGTTCTATCCGCAAGAAGAGGAACCGCCATGGATAATCTGACCAAGAGGGATCAACGCGACCGCTCGAAGATCAACATGCACGAGGACTTCGAGGTCAAATACTGGACCAGAGAACTCGGGGTAACGAGAGAGCAGCTCCAGAAGGCTGTCGACAAGGTTGGCAACAGCGCTGCCACGGTCCGGAAGGAGCTGGGGCAATGAAGATAGACGATCAGGCAATCCGGGCGCGCGCCTATCGATTGTGGGAAGCCGCGGGAAGCCCCGAAAATGAAGAAGAGCGCTTCTGGCACGAAGCGGAGCGCCAGCTCAAGGAAGAGCAGATCCAGCACGAGCTGAAGACGCCGGACACCCTGTAGGCCGCACTTATCAGGTGCGGCCTAGATGCCAAGCACCCAAACGGCGACGATGGTGCCGAGCACGGCGAGACCGCTGATGGTCCAGCCGGTGACGTAGGCCCCGCTGCCAGCCTCGGGCTGATCGACCATGGTATCGTGCCAATCGTAACCGGCATGAGGCCCCCACCTAGCCATCCTTCGGCTTGCGCGCGATACAGCCTGGCATGAGCGGATCGGTG
>NZ_JCAMOQ010000120.1:0-6003 GCF_059512365.1 Bradyrhizobium sp. Ses1 | reverse complement strand
CGACTATTACAATAACGTCAGAACGCATCGATCCTTGAACAAGGACGCGCCGATTTCTCGCCCGGTTCAGCGAACCGGTGCGATCAGTTCACGCGCCATCCTGGGCGGACTTCATCACCACTACGCCCGACCTTAAGTTTTCGGTACACACAGGGGGAGAGATCCTACAGCTCGAGGCAAACCTTGCCGAAGTACTTCCGGGCCTCGTGGTACTTGAACGCAGCAACAATCTCATCTAGGGCAAAGGTACGGTCGATAACCGGCTTCGGGCGATTGACTGTTATCGAACGGATCATGTCACTCTGATCTGCTCTGCTGCCGATGGAGATCCCGCTGATCCGGATTTGGTTTGAAAACACGGCTGGGATCACCAATTCTCCCGCGAAACCAGTCAACACGCCGATCAGGGCGATATGCCCGCCTGTCCTGCAGGCTGTAATCGACTGCGCCAACGTGGCAGGTCCACCGACCTCGATCACATGATCGACACCGCGTCCGTCAGTCAAGTCCTTTGCCTTCTGGCCCCAATCCGGCGCGGCCTTGTAATTGATGAGCATGTCCGCACCTAGACTCTTGAGCTTTTCCAACCTCTCATCTGAGGAAGAAGTAGCGATCACTTGGGCTCCCGCAGCTTTTGCAAATTGTAGTGCGAAAAGGGATACACTGCCCGCGCCGATGACGAGCACCGTATCACCAGGCTTAACCTGGCCGCAAACCACCAGGCCTCTCCAGGCAGTGACCCCCGCGCACGTGAGCGTTGCTGCTTCGACATGAGTATAGCCTGCCGGTGCCTTCGTAAATCCATGCGCGGGCATGCACACGTAGTCGCGCGCAAAGCCATCAAAAGTGTCTCCAGGGATTTCCCGCTTGGTAGTCGACGTCATTTCGCCCGTCTGCCAATGGGGATAGAAAGTGCTAACGACAGCGTCCCCGACCTTGAACTCGTCGACAGCTTCTCCGACAGCAATGACGTCTCCCGCGCCATCTGAGAGAGGAATGCGGTCGTCGGCGCAATGTGTTTTCCCCAGAACGATAAAATCGTCGCGAAGATTCAACGAGCACGCCCGGATCTTAACCAGCAGTTCGTCCGGCCTCGGTTTGGGAGCATCCTCCTCCATCAATACCAGATTATCCAAGCCTCCCGGCGACTTTAGCCTAACTACTCTCATCATCATCCCTGACTAATCTGCCCTGACCCACTCGTCCTTCGACGAGGCGTCCGTCGTCCCTGCCCCACCGACTTTTACACGCGCCAAAATACCGAGCAGGCTGAGCGTGCCCGCCGGTCCCCGCGAACGCATACGCCGTCTCGGCCGCCGTCCACGAATTCAACTGCGCTCACGTGCCAGGACGTAACAAGGCGGGGCTTGGCCTCTTACTCGATGAGTCGCTGCAAGAGGACCGTCTTGCACCCCTGCGGCCAAAACGATCGGCCGCCTGTGCATGAGCCATCCGTCCGGTCTCAGGTAACTTTACCACAGCGGTTTCGGCCTCCGATTGGACGAACTCCGGGTCTCGGCCGCTGCTGATCGTCGTGAGCTGACATAGCACCGAGATATCGGAGCAGAGGAGTAACAAGTGTGACGCGATTCCGATGGATTCGTTGATTACGGCCGCGGCCGGTGCGCTTGCAGCCGGTGGTCCGCTGGCTGCATTGCAAGGCCCTCTTGATGATGATTCGCCTGCACTCGCGTCGGTAAACCGGGAGCAGCTCGGGCAACTCGACCAACCGAAAGCTCATTTTGCGGACGAGCGACGTAGCGCCTTCGGTCCGAAGGAAGTAGTGGCCTGCTTGATGGTCGCGCTCCAGCGCGTCAGGTTGCCTCCGGAGAGAGGCTCAACCGTTCAATCAGGTCAACGGGCAGGTCTCGTTCGACGTCCTCGCGCCCGCTGAACGGCTCGCGACGGTGGATTCCTCTATCAGTTTGCTGAGTATCTCGTTCAGAAGTTCGTCCCAAAGATGAGCCAAGTACCCCCAAACGTTTCTGGCCCGGGCTGCGTCGGGGCCTCTTTGCTGCTGGGGAGGGAGAACCCTGTGCCTGTCGGAAACTCAAATCCGGTCATATTCGTGATGCAATCCGCCGAGGACTGGGCGGCAAAGAATACGCCCTGCCCTCTTTACGGTGCGCGATAGGGGCGTATCCTTCTCCAAGGCCAAGTGCGTGCGCGTCTCATTATAGTAGCGAGCATAGGATTTCAGAATTCGGCGCAGATGTGCCTCGCCCAAGACAATGATGTGATCCAAACACTCACGCCGGATCGATCCGATCAACCGTTCGGCAAAGCCGTTCTGCCAGGGTGAGGCCGGCGCAATAGGCTTGTCCCGAATGCCCATGGCACGCAATCGGCGTGTGACGACGCGGCCAAAGATCCGATCCCGATCGCGGATGAGGTAGCGCGGAGCCTCATCCCAAGGAAATGCCTCCGTTACTTGACGCGCAACCCATTCGGCCGTGGGATTTGCTGTGACGTTGATCCAGATGAGGTCTCTACGGTCTAGCCGGATGATGACAAAGGCATAGAGCAGGTCAAAACCGATAGTTGGAACCACGAACAAGTCCATGGCGGCAATGTCCGGTGCGTGGTTACGCAAGAAGGCTCGCCATCCCTGGCTGGGTGGAGCCCGTCGTTTCACCATGTACTTGGCGACGCTCGACTGCGCGACCTGAAACCCGAGCTTGAGCAGTTCGCCGTGAATGCGTGGCGCGCCCCAAAGCGGATTTTCGACACTCATCCGCCGGACCAATCCGCGCAGCTCCGTGTCGATTTGTGGCCGCCCTCCCCGTCGACGTGATTTCCAACGCCAATAGTTCCGAAAGCCGGCCCGATGCCAACGCACGAGAGTCTCGGGTTTAATGATCGCGAGAACCTGCAGTATTGACGGAAACCAGCGATACAGCTGGATAAGGAACCAACGATCATGGTTCGTGAGCCAGACGCGACCATGCAGCCTACGCCTCAAGACCATCAACTGATGTCGAAGCGCCGCGTTCTCAGCTTCAAGCCGCAACCTCGACTTGAACGGCGAGGCCAAAACGGCCAGCACGAAGCAGAGCAGCCCGATCATTCCGCCAACTTAGGCGATTCCATCACATCATCAACCCGGACAAGGTTTTCGGTACACACAGCGTGACGGGGCTCAACTGGCATGGACCGCATCCCCTTATCATCCACTTCCACCTCGACCTCGCGCCGCTGCCGGGCGCGCAGAGCGAAGCCGAGGACGAGGGATGGCAGGAGACTTGGCAGGAGACTTGGCAAGAGAACTGTCAGGAGAATTTCAGCGACGGTGAGGACGTGCGCGCCGCCTGCGAGGGCGAATCTCCAGCCGACGAGACCCTCACCCTGGAAGCCCTGCTCGCGGGCGAAGCGGGAGGCGATCCGGGGCTGGTGGACCGCCTCAAAGGCGTCGCCGAATTCATGCTCGGACCGACGCTGCGCCGGGGCAGCAAAGGCGACGGCGTGAGCAGCCTGCAGCGCGCCCTTGTCGGGCTCGGCTACGATTTGGCAGTGGACGGTGATTTTGGTTCGAACACCGAAGGCGCGGTGCATGGGTTTCAGTCGCGCAGCGGGCTGGAGGCCGACGGCGTCGTCGGCGCGGCGACCAAGGCCGCGATTGGCGCCGCGCTGGGTGGCCGGTCGCTGCCGCCCGCCCCCGCTCCTACGCCTCCTGCGCCGACGCCCTTGCCCTACGTGCCGGGCAAGAAGCTCGCGCCGAAAGCGTTCGTCGCCACGTTCGGCGAGTCAGCCAGGGCTTCGCAGGCGGCGAGCCGCGTACCCGCCCTGGTAACGCTCGGCCAGGCAGCGCTGGAATCCGGCTGGGGTGCGCATGCGCCCGGCTTCAATTTTTTCGGTATCAAGGCAAAAGCCAGCATGCCCGAAAACATGCGGCAGTTGCTGAAGACCAAGGAGGTCATGTCGCGGCCCGACGCCAAATTCCCCGAAGTGATCTCGGTGACGCCGCGGCCCGACGGCAAGTACGACTATGTCGTGCGCGACTGGTTCCGCGTCTATCCCGACGCTGCCACCGCGTTCAGCGAGCACGGCTCATTTCTGGCGCGCAACAAGCGGTACGCCAAGGCGTTCGCGGTCACCCACGACCCATACGCCTTCGCAACCGAAGTCGCTCGCGCGGGCTACGCCACCGGACCGACTTACGGGAGGGAGCTCCATGCCGTCATGCGCATGATCGAGAAGGCGGGTGGCGGGTAAGAATGTAGAACTGAAACCTGCAACCTAAATGGTCCGATCCGGATCGCCGGTCGGGTCTGGGCTACGCGTTCTCGAAGAAGTCAGGGCGGCAGCCTTATCGTGTCCGGAGGTCCACCATTCGCCAGCAAGAGCCGCAAGCCGCGACCGGCTCTTGATCATTCCAGCCGACTGCACGGAGATCGGTGATATGCCACGAGGACCTGACAAATATGATTCCATGACTGCTCTGTACGATGATCCGAACAACGTCGAAGGGATGGCATATGGAAAAAGATGGCTACGTCATGAGTGGCGCCAACTGGTGGAAGAACAGGTCACGGACAACACCGAAACACAAAAGATCATCATGGCCCTCCACGGAGGTGGCATTGAGACCGGCACAAGCGAGATCGCTCTAGCTACGGCCGGCTATCATCCGGCTACGCTGGCGACCGCAGTTGATGGTCTTGGATTGCATGACCTCTGGCTGTTTGAAGGGTTGTTGCCCTCCAGCAACGGCGACCTGCATGTGACGGCTTCCCACTACGATGAGCCAATAGCCACGAAGTTGGTTGAAAACGCTCAACGTTGTATCAGCTTGCACGGCTGTACGGACACCCAAGCGAATGGAAGAATTCAGCTCGGCGGACTGGACGACGAGTTGCGCGATATCGTTCTGGAAGAATTGGATGCTGCAGGAATCCCGGCCGAGGTTACCAGCAACCCGATGCTTGACGGCAGTCTCCCAGACAACATCGCAAACAAGACAAGAATTGGCGGCTGCGCCCAACTCGAGATGGGAACGAGCTATCGTAGAAGCTTGTTCGGGATCAACACAAGGCGGCAGCGGAAAAACACGACGAAAGCTCAATTTTGGCTACTGCTCGATGCTCTGCGTAAATCCATGAGCCGCGTATGAGCCGTTCCCTACCCGGACGGAATAGCCAGCAGGCTTGTTGGGATGAAGCGGAGTGTGCCTGCTCGACGCGTTGGCATGCCGGTGTCGTTCGTGTGATTGACGCCATCCATGACAGGCACCTCGGAGAAATCGAATGGGCTTACCCCGTCCAGGCAAGCCACGTTTACCGCATATAGATTCCGGTTAGATCGTCGTTGATGATGTGTGTATATTCCGCAGCGAGAACAGAAGAAGTGCTGCGCTGATCCGGTATGGAAGCGGTAGCTTGTTAACGCATCCTCGCCCTGCAGGACCTTGATCCCACCCATTTCCGCCATGACAACGACGGCGCCTCGCATTCGGCAGTAAGAGCAGGTGCAGCGGCGGATCGAATTGAAGCCGTCGCTTAGCGTCACCTCGAAACGCACCGCACCGCAATGGCACTGGCCAGCCCGAACGTTCGTATCATCCACCATGTTGCCTGCTTCTCCTGTTCATCACGTCTACGCCCGGTCTTGGTGGGCGAACGAGAACGTCTTAGCGACGTCAACGGATAGGCAGTTCGCTTAGAACCGTCCAGCTATCATTAGTTGCTGACTGTGACCGATCTCAACACGAACGTATCTCTAGAATTTGAGCCGGACACCCTTTCAAGAATTCGCGCATCATGTGTGAAAGATTCACGCGGAGGCTCGAAGTCAACCTTAACGGTGCTGTGTGTGAACCAGGTGGTGTCACCCGTCTCTGTGGCGTGAGATTGAGACTGGCTCCTTCGGGCCGAAAGCCGCCCTCCGGCTGGTTGAGTCCAGACCCCAGGGCTCAACGGAAAGGCTTCCACGGTAGTGTGCGGAAGGTTCTGCAAAAGCCTGAGAGGCTGGAGCGGTCATGGTAAGTCCGGTGATTGCGAAGATCAC
>NZ_JCAMOQ010000119.1:0-6472 GCF_059512365.1 Bradyrhizobium sp. Ses1 | reverse complement strand
TGGTCCGCTCCGTTTATCAAAACGGAACGGCATCCGCACCACCTAAGCCGCTGGTCCAAAATCCGGGGTCCACTTCACTCTCCGCCGGAGCATTCACCTATTCAATCGGTCGGAGCTGGCGTGCAGCATGCGCCTCGTGTCCGACCTCAGACGCGCGGCTTGTTTCAAAATCCACCGATCTTGTTACGAAGACAACATCGCGATCGAAAAAAGCCGCAGGGAATGCCCATCGCGTCTGCTGGCCTAGATCCTGCACACCACAGACGGCATGCAAGCGGCCAACGACATCGGCCATTCGGCCTTCGTTGCAAGTGGGCGCGCGCGTTATGTCTTCGTGAGGTGATATGCGATCTGACCTTCTTTTTTGGAGTGCCGCAACAGCTGCGCTTGTTGCAGGCGGGACCGTCAATTCGGCCGATCTTAAGCCGGCAGTAAAGGACCCACCCGCCGTCTGGAGCTGGACAGGAGGATATATCGGCGGGCACGTCGGCGGGGGCTACGGGCGGACATCATTCAGTGATCCCTATGGTCCGTCACTCTATGGGGACGTTGTCGACACCCCTGTGTTCCTGGCCGGAGGTCAGATCGGCTACAACTGGCAGAGGGAGCGCTGGGTTTTTGGCGTTGAATTGGATGCCAGTGGCGCTGTCTCGCACGGTACAAACACCTGTCTTGCTGTGTCCGGCCATATCGTCAGCGCGAACTGCAACGCCAGTCCAAGCGTCTTTGTCACTGGGACGGGTCGCCTGGGTTACGCGCTTGGCCCGCAGGGCCATACGCTGGTTTATCTCAAGGGGGGCGTGGCCGGCAGCACAATCGCGGCGATGTCACCAACAACAACGAATTCTCTGGCCTGGCGCCACAGAATGCCACTCATTTCGACTATGGTCGTGTCGGTGGCACAATCGGGGTGGGCGTCGAGCAAGCGCTCACGCCGGCATGGTCCGTCAAACTCGAGTACGACTATTTGAGGTTCGACGGACCAAATGTGGTAACCACTCCGACCCTACAGTATCCGCCCTTGGCAACGGTCCCCGCCAACATCACTAGCCTATCCAGCAGCTATCACGTCGGAAAGCTTGGTCTGAACTACCATTTTGACGCCGACGCACGGACGCCGGGATGGTCAGATGCGCCGCTATACGCGACAAAGCCGACGGTCAGCGCATCGCCGATTGCCTTCGCTGATAGGTGGTCGCTGGAAAGCGGCACGCGGCTCTGGTTAAGCCGAGGAAGGTTTCAATGGGACCACGGGAGCAGTGATCTCGTATCAAGGCTCACCTATCATGGGCTGGATGGGATTTCCGGTGAGTTGTTCCAACGTGTTGACAGCCCTTGGGGGATCTTCCTGAAGGGCAATATCGGGTTCGGCCGCTTCAACAACGGAAATGAGAACGATGAAGATTGGGGCTTGGCCGATACCTACGGAAGGCCCCGCATCGCCTACGCCAACACGATATCGGGTCAGGCCAACGGAAGGTTTACCTACTACACCGCCGATGCCGGCTACAATTTCCTGCGCGGCAGCACTTATAAGGTCGGTGGGCTGGAGCTACTACGGCCAGAAGTCTGATAAGATAGGATCCGTGGAGATCGCCTCCCCCGGCCATCGAAGCCTTGTGCCGGGCGATAGAAGGATTGTCGGCAGCCAAGACACTGATTGGAATGCGCTGCGCATCGGCCTCAGCGCTGAGACCATGTTGCTCGACCGTTGGCGCGTGAGCGCCGATATTGCCTACCTGCCGTGGACGGATTTCCACGGGCGCGACAACCATCTGCTGCGTCAATTCACGAAGTTCACTGATCAACGCGGGAGTGGTGGCAGTGGTGTGCAGGTCGAGGCAGTCTTATCCTACTTCATCACTGAGAACTTCAGCGTTGGCATCGGTGGCCGTTATTGGGCCATGTGGACTCCAAATCAGCGTAAACAACTCGCCACCGAAGCCGAGGCGGGCAGCCGTCCTGTTACCCACGGGCCCTTTCCTGGGAACTATAGCATGGAACGATGGGGCACGTTCCTGCAGGCCTCCTACAAGTTTGACTGAAACTGCTTGCTCCTCGCTCTAAGCTTCGGACGGCCGAGATTACACAATGATGACGGTACCGCCCCCTTGGCTAGACTAGAACTAAGCGAAGGACCGGGAATAAAGCTGCAAGCTTTTGGGCCGTTCAAGCCCGAAAGCTTGCATCGATCTATCGAAGATGAGCCAGGCGCCGCGGAGGCGGTGCAACGTTTGATCTTCGATGTCAGCGCCGTCATTCCGCCCCCACCGCAGGGCTATTGGTCGACCAACCGACGCAAGATCCGAATGACTGCAGCCTAGCCCGAGCCCGGCCCGGCCGTCGCGCCGCCGGCGGTGAGGCGTGCATCGGAGGTGACGATGTGGATCGAGAACAGCAGGCCGCGCTCGGAGGATCGCTTCCGGGCTGCCAGAACGAGCACTCCCGAGCACCGGCAGGAGCATCAGGTGCTCGAGCGCTTGAAGCTTTGGAAATTCGAGATCGAGGGCTTACTCGACCTCGACATCATCGCGCCTGTGAACCGTTCGATGGGAGAAACAGCCTTCGGTCCAGCTAGATCTTGCGTACGTCACTCGCAGCAACAACAGCGTTCAGAAATGACAGATGCGAGCCGATCGGCGATCCGCGTCTCCTTGAGCTCGTTCACAAGCACGTGTTGGTTGTTGGTTGTGAGTTGGCTCACATTCGCGCACACCCGTGATGGGTACAATGCCATGCTGCTTCTCCACGGGAGGGCGTCATGTCAGGCCTTATCGGGTGTATCGCAGGCAGATTTGTTGGCGTGGGCTCAAACCTACTGGATAATTCCCGCCGGGATGTTAGCCTTATATTTCTACGGACGATTCCATTTCAACAGTCCGGATTATGCGATCGACTTCGGCAATCGAGACGCTCCGGGCGAGCCGATAGGGCTCCGACTGATTACGCCGGCGCCTCCGATATTCACGACATCGCGAGCCCGCTATAATCGTTTCGCCAGACGCTACGTGGCATTACTCGAACTCGCTTTCATTGCCATTGTATTCTTTCCCAGCCTGGTCGCCGAAGCATTGGCTTGCTGACCCACTCTTCGGTTTCCTGGGGAGATTCGTTAACCTTGCAGCATAGCGCATTGGTTGCGTTGTTTCGCGCTCACGGGGCTGCTCTCCTCCTTTCCAGGATTTAAGGACATCGACGGTTGGCTGCTCCGAGCGTTGCACAGAGCCGCCTTCATTCCGGACGACGCGCGGATACTCGCTGAGAAGCTCTACGCGGCTCCGTATTCCCCGCCGCCGGCTGCGTTGGCGGCCGTTCGCTCGACACTTACCACTCGTGACGCGATTCGAGCGGCGGAGGGCAAGCTGGTGGGCGCGCTGGAGCAGAGACTGATCGCGGTTCGATGCCTACGCACTCAACTCCAATCTATCATGGCGGATGGAAAATTCACCGAATTCAAGATCAAGCTTGACCGTGACCTGCGCCAAGTCGCAAACCAGAGCCAGGAATTACGAACCGCGCTCACCGCGTATCTGGTTGATCAGGAGAAACTGGTCCCCGCCGACGTGGCCGACATAGATAGTTACATATCGGCCAATATCGACAAGCAAGAGCTCAGAGCACTCTCTGCGCGCCGGCAAGAGCTTCAAACCAGATGCGATACCCTCTACGAAACGCTGTGCCTGCTGACTGCCCTATCGGCTTTTGCGAGCGAACTGACGCCGGAGGACATGAGTGAGACTCTCAACGAACTTGGTTTCACCATCAGCATCCCACCGCTCCCACTCTTTGATTGGGACGCCGTTGTGCGCGTGATCGGCTCGATGTTCCTGATTCTGCTCGTCGCCAATGTGGCCTATGCAGGGTTAGCGTATCTACGCGGCGAAGAGGCGCTGATGCCGAATCGCGCCCGCGTGATCGGATATTCCCTCACCTTCACCTTGAACTATTCGATCGTCATGATCCTCGCGATCAAACTGAAGCGTAAATGGCGAAGCGAGGGCGCCTCCAACTTCGACCGCCCGGAGAATCTCATAATTGCTTTGGCTGCTTACAGCACGTCTCTGTTCTTCACTATCCCGTTCAGCATATATCTGCGCGGAGAATTTACGATCGCGCCGTTTCTCTTTGCATCCAGCCAAGCTGTGCTCGGCTATTTCATCGGCGTCTATGTAGACCGCGCGGGAAAGTCAACGGGGGTTTCGTTCGCCGCTGCGGGGTGGCAGGGCGCGCTGCAACTTGCTGCGACCTTGATCGCTTTTTTGGAATCTCCGCCGCTGCCCGGGACCACGCTGGATTTTTTCGATGTGTTGTCCTTCAGCGCCTTCGTCGCAGTTCAATCAGTCCTCAGCGGCTTCTTGGTCGGCGTGCTGTTCCAGCACTTCTACAAGCGCACAATGGCGCTCTCTACGAAATCTGATAAGGGCGTCGCCGCCGGCGTCATTGCGACGCTCAAATCGGCGCACTAAGGGCGCCGATTCCAAGCAAATCCGACGCCGAGTATCGGGCGGCTCGAAGAGCCCACCCTCTTGAATTCGCGCGCAAGTTGAGGAACTCTCGGCACGGCTTCAGGGGGCTATATGCAAAAATTTGCGATCTTGGGGACTGGGCTGGCTCTGTTGGGCTACGCCTTCTATCAGCCCGCCGCACCGCCTTCCCTCCCGGCCACAACGGCCGCAGTGCCTGCGCTGACAAGATCACCGGAAGCATCCCCGAAGGTCGCGGCGCCGGCGCCGCGTCAGGAGTCCGTCCGCCTGGCCCGCGCAGCAATGACTTCGGACCGCACGCTCAGGGTGGACCAGCAAACCGCTCAGCGGCCGGCGCAAGCGGCGCCCCCGACACCTGCGAAGCGAGCGACCGAGGTCCTCACCGCCGCGGTGATCGCCGCCTTAATCATCCAGGAGAGCCGCCGGGCATACCATGCCACCGGGCGGCGGTGCGCGTGCCCGGACGATGCCATGCGAAATGGGCGAGCCTGTGGAGGCCGCAGCGCCTACAGCCGCCCGGGCGGCCGCGCCCCAATTTGCTATCCGAGCGACGTCAGCGAGACCATGATCAAGAATTATCGCGCTCGGCTGGCGGAGCGATGACGACTGCCGCCGCGCATCGCACCAGTCCCTGTGCAAAATCGTGACAAGGTAGGATGCGTAGATGAAAGCGCCGAGACTACTCCGATGGTCTAATGCCGTAGCCATTGCGTGCATGCGCGTCACCGTGGTTGTATCCCGCCGCTTTTAAAACCAAGCTACTGGGGAGATTCGAAATGAAACGTGTTCTTTTGGCTGTTGTTCTCTCGATCGCGGCGACTGGCGCACAGGCGCAGCTTTATGGCACAGGCTCCAATCCGCGCAATCACAGTGTATCCGGGCATTACACCGGCAGTGGAACGTACGTGCAGCCCTATATCGCCACTAATCCGAACAGCACCCAGATGGACAACTATTCTACCCGCAGCAACGTGAACCCGTACAACGGTCACGTCGGCACGAGAACGCCGCGGTACTAGGTGCTTGATTGATACGCTTCCGCCTTGCAATTGAGGTTCAAGTGGCGGAACGCGATCTCGCGCGCGGCGCGGCCGCGCGCCTCCGGGGCATTGGTCAAGGGTGCTGACAGCGCGGCAGGCGAGCGCCCCGGCCGAGGAAAAGGTCCGCCTGGCTGATCAAGCGGCTTCAAATCTGACGAATAGCGCGGGACAGAGCCCTGCCCCGGCATGAGACGTAAATGCCAGCTTCCACTTCGAAAAGATACAAGCTTCACGGGATCCTCAGAGAGGGCGGGCGGCTGCGCAACGAAATAGAATTAGCGCGATGACTTTCAAGTTGCACCCTGATGCGGCGGCTTGACGTGATCGCGTTGCATCCGGCATTTCAGCTTCGGATGAAGCGCCGCAAGCTTCGGGACTTGATCGACCCGCATGGGGTGATCCATACATTTTCCGCCCGGATCACTGGCAAGGACACGCCAGCGAGAGGCGCGCCCCAGACGTTTGAGCACGATGGCAACGGGCGCCAAGGTCGCTTTTTTCACACAGGGGCGACAAGCCTTTTTCGATCCGGACGACAACTTTCGCAGCTTACGAAGCTAGTACAGCGTGTATTGGGGATGTCCGCGCTCAACAATTTGCTGAGCGAGGACTATGTGGAAAAGTTCGCCATTGACTGGTGTATCGATGCTAGAGAAGCGCAGCCGTTTTCGACAGTATCTGACCGCCCGGATTCGTTCCGATGTCTCAGATCACCAGATCTGGATTCCCATTTCGGACTTGCCGCTTGAGGAGGACTTCCAATTCGGTTTGGCCCGCGCAATCCCGACACCTCGCGGCTTTCTCGATGGTGCGGAGCGATCTGCGCTTTCCCGCCATTCGGAGCATCGCGATAATATCGTTGGCGACTTTCTGCGGATTCCAATGATCGCGCGCAGGTATTCCAATCTGATGCCGCGCAGCGTTCCGATCTGATCGCGCGCAGGTGAA
>NZ_JCAMOQ010000118.1:0-6475 GCF_059512365.1 Bradyrhizobium sp. Ses1 | reverse complement strand
GTCGGCCGTCGCGTTTCATGCCGATAGCATACACCAACGCCGCAACAATGTCGCCTATATTTCTGACCTATGAGTAAGTGCGCCGATCACGACGTCGGAGGCCCGTTGGGGGCCGTGGTCAAAGTCGAAGCCGTCGATTTTTGCATAAACCTTAGGTAGTACCAGGTAGCCAGTCGCTGCAGGCGGCGGCTTGGGCGATAAGTCCAACTGGCTCGAACTCTCTGCTGACTCGTCCCCGAGCTTCCGCCGTTTTGAGCTACTCGGCGCCCCGGCATCCGGCCTATTGAACGGCTCTGCCACTCTCCGGCTTCTCTCCAACGCACGCACGAAGTTCGCCGACCATTCCTGAATGCTATGGTCTTTAAGCTTGCTCATCATCGGTTCCCAGCGTTCTTGGCGCTCCTTGAGTGGCATCGAGATCGCCATCGAAAGCGCACGCTCGATGTCGCCAGGCTCGCGGGGGTCGATAAGCAGTGCGCCGTCGAGCTCCTGGGCCGCGCCCGCAAATTTCGACAAGACGAGCACGCCGGGATCGTTGGGGTCTTGTGCGGCGACATATTCCTTCGCCACCAGGTTCATGCCGTCAGACAACGGCGTCACCACGCCGACGTCCGCGGTTCGGTAGAGACCGGCGAGTACGGCTTGGCTGAAGCTCGAGTTTAAATAGCGAATCGGCGTCCAGTTGACATTTCGATGCTCGCTGTTGGCATCGCTGACGAGACCGGCAATGTAGTTCCCCAGATTGCGATAGGCTTTGATGCCACCGCGCGACGGGTTAGCGATCTGCAAGAGCGAGATACTGCGCGGCTTCTTGGTCCACAGACGTGCGAATTCGTGGATGCGTTTGTCGACACCCTTGGTGTAATCTAGCCGGTCGACGCCTATCGCAAGCTTCTCGCCGTTCAGACCGCGCGGAAGGGACGAGACATAGGGCTGCGAGATCGACTCCTCAGCATATTTGGCGAACCGCTCTGCATCGATCCCGATTGGAAATACCTGGCATCGGGTTCGGCCATGACGCGAGATCACATGACCATCCTCGGTGGTCAGCCCGATTTTGTTATCGACACAGGCAAGGAAATTCTGGCGGTCCCTCTCGGTCTGGAAACCGATCAGGTCGTACGCCAACATCGACCAGATCAGTTCACGATGAGGCGGCACCCCCCGTATCACGACGGGCTCTGGCCACGGTGTATGCAGAAAGAAGCCGATGGGCCGGTCGAGACCGAGCTCACGCAACCTAGCGCCAAGCAGAAGGAAATGATAATCGTGCACCCAAAACGCGTCCCGCTCGCTGAACTTGAGCAGCGAGCGCGCCATGAGCTCGTTAATCGCACGGTAGCTGTCATAATCGTGCTGCGAGAAGCTGACTAGTTCGCTAAACCAATGCAACGCTGGCCAGAGCACCGAATTCGCAAAACCCTCATAATAGCCACCATAGTGCTCGCCCGGCAGATCAAGCGTCATAAGCTCGCCTTTACCGAGCGCCTGGACATTGGGTTCCCTGCGGCGAGCATCGGCCTCTTGGAGTCGCACGAGACTCGTTTTGTTCTCGACCGTTATCCTGCGAAGGTCTTGGAAAATAAGGATTTTCCTGTGGTGGGCGCACCAGGGCTCGAACCTGGGACCCGCTGATTAAGAGTC
Source organism: Bradyrhizobium sp. Ses1 (assembly GCF_059512365.1). NCBI lineage: Bacteria > Pseudomonadati > Pseudomonadota > Alphaproteobacteria > Hyphomicrobiales > Nitrobacteraceae > Bradyrhizobium > Bradyrhizobium sp. Ses1. The sequence goes on along the minus strand of NZ_JCAMOQ010000118.1, from coordinate 4,831 downwards.
AGCGACGGGTCGAGAATAATCAATCACTTACTGGTCGCACCCAAGGGCTTATCTGACGCAAGATGGGGATTCGTCGCACGATCATATCAGCAACAGTCTGGCTACTAGCTAGCATCAATCTCCGGCCGTCGCGCGGAGCATGAGATTTTGAGATACTTTATCGGCGCTCGGTTGCTCATGCGGCGCTCAACGATCGACAAGTGGCAATACGTGGGCGTAGGCAAAGCGCCGCAATGTTACCTTGTGCCTTTCCGGCCTCGAACGCCCGCGGGGGGCTGTCAAACAGGGGCAAGGTTAACTGAGGGCCTTCCTAGCGCGAGTACTCACCCACCACGATTATTACCGGGGAACAGATGGGATCAATGTTCTCGGCGAGGTGGTATTTCTTGCATTCGAAATAATCCATTGGCACGTCTGAAACGTTGGCTTCTATTCCTGAAGCATTCAGTGCCGACGCCAAGTCTAGCCCAATTGATTTTCCTCTTGAGCTATCAGTTGTGAAGATGATCACCCCTATGCGCGGGACCTGCGACTTAATGAAGCCATCGGGGACTTCATCGATCTGCCATCCAGCGTCCGAAAGAGCGGCGCGAACTTGCTCAGCCAACGATGCTGCTTCTGTTGATGACGGATATGCAGAAATAAAGGCTCTTTGCGTTTTGTTTTGCGTGGCAGCGGACGCAAACACAGCCATTGTCTTGCTTATTGATTTCATTTGTTCGAGGGTCATCTTCCGAGGAGTGAGCCTTTGTTCCAGGCTATGCCGGGCAGCCTCCCAGTGCCCCTCTTTCACGTTGGTCATCCAAATAGAGAGTGCGGTCGATATTACGCCAACCACCAAACTTGTTACGAGAACCCCATTTGAAATGTCGGCTATTCGGTTCGCGACCTCAAGAGAAGGCCACATTTTTCTCGCTCCTCGGTGCAGCATCTCGGTACCCACGGTTTTTGCTGCTACGCTGTGAAAGGCATACTGTTCCGCCTGATACCTTTGTTCCCCGGGCTCGGGTCTAATTGCATCTCAAATTGACCAGTGCGTAGGGCGCGAAAGAGCGCCTCTCCTCAGCCAATAGAATGAAGCTGCATCTTCGTTCGAATCCCATCGTTTAGCGACGAAAGGCTCAGGCTTCTGCGACATATCGGCGGGCTGTGCGAGCAGGAGCTCGGAGTGATCTTCCCACTTTTCGTTTTCGACCCTTTGCACGAGCTATTCCAAGGTGTCGAGCCCAAGCGAAGGCACGAGAACGTAAGTCGACTTGTGGGCGAGCCGCGAAGTTAGTCGCGAAGCATCTTCGTATCGTTGAAGAACAGTATCGTGCAAATCTGGTCGGCCGCGACACGGAAGGTCTCTTCATAGATCTCGAAATCTTCGGCTCCCCTCCGATCGAACCAGGCATCGGCACCGATGCGCCTCGGACCGCCTTTGTCCTGATGTTTTCCGTACAGGGCGGAAAACGCAAAGCTCTCGTGATCCAATTCCTGTTTCGGAAACCAGTGATCCGGTACGCTCGGCGCCTTCCTGAACCAGGCACGCCCCTGTTGCGAATGGGATACCAGCATGATCGGAAAGAAATCCGTCTCCGCGATCTTCAACGCCGTGGCGGTCAGGCTTGCATCGAAAGCTTCAGCAGTCTCCCTCACGGCCTTGAGTGTGGGTCGTCGCAAGACTCTAAGCATCGGCTCGAGCAGATACCGCGGCAACAGAAGGTCCGATGCATAATCATCGGCGACCCGCTCCGGATCGGTTACGGAACGCTTTCGATTACCGATGTCGTCCGACCGGCAGATGAGGCAGCGTCCTCGATGATGATGCCAATGCCCCAATTCATGTGCGATCGAAAATCGCTTTCGTCGGGGCGACGCCTTGGCGTCGACGGTGATGATCGCCCTATCCCCCCGTCCGACGATCCTTGCTTCGCAAGAGTGTAATTCGCGAACGTTGATCCGCGCGCCCAATTCCCAGGCGATGGCCTGTAGATCGATCTCTTCGGGGCGATCTATCCCGAAATCCTGTAGAAGCAGCTCAGGAAGAGTGAGGCGACGGCTCACGACTGGTCTCGATCCTCCGCTTCCCAAGCGTCGAGTTCCGCAAGGTCCTCATCCAGGCTGGCGGCATCCGCCTCCGCGTTCGCCCTTCCGCTTCTGGCGGCTAAAGTCATCTTCTTGTCCAGGACCGGATCCGATTTTCGCAAAGATAGCACCCGTTGGCCGTCGGCCCTCATCCCGCTGCGGACCGTCGGAGCACCAGCGACATGGAGTGCGACGTCGGTCTTCGCACGGGCCAAGCGCAGCTTTCCGACCATCCCTTTAGCTCGGAGCAGGCCTTCACGGGATGCGGCGACATCATCCTTGCCGACGAGCTCGGCCGCTTCCGAGTCGGTCAGCCCCAAGATTTCCTCGATTATGGCCTCGTCGAGCCGATCGACACGCTCTTTCTCGCTCATGGTCGTGTCCTCAAAGCGGTACGCCGTCGGGGAAACTTACCTGCAATTTACGAATCCACCGTTTTCGGGCGGCAGCCAAACCCTTGGTGTCGGTTCCGAGTACCTCTTCGAGGTCTTTCCCACGCTGGCCGTCGGCCAACGCCTCGACCAATAGTTCGAGTTCGTAGTCCCCCGACACCAACTGCCCTGCTCTCTCGATCTCTTTGGTATACATGGTCCGCGCCAAAGCCTGATCTTCGGGAGACGGCGTGTTTTGATCTTCCGGCTCTTGGACCTCGCCGGCGCCGTACTCTGGTACGTAGACGAGCTCCAGCCCGGCATTCTTCCTAGCCCTTTTGCGGGCCCGGGGTGTTTCCGACGCGATACTTTTGATGGTGCCGGCGAGGAATTCCACGATCGCGACACCAACCTTGCAGGTTCGGCTCGACAGGACCCTCAAGAAGGCCTCCTGCCTGAGATCGTCTTCCGACATATCGGTGCGGGGCGCGAAGTGACGCGCCACCAACGTCAGTCGACGGTGGTCGTTATCGCTCAACCCATCGAGTGCCGCCCGGATCTGTGCCGCCGTGTAGCGGATAGCGCCCGGGCCGGATTCTTCGGAATCTTCGGACCGCATGAGGCCCCCAGTTGGGCAACCTATTGATGAATGCGCCGGACAGAGGGGATTCGGACAAAAATATTTTCGTGTCCGAATCCGCCTCAGCGAGCGCACCAGGTTGTAGATGGCAGCATGTGAGCTGTCCACGATACCGCGGGCTTTGGCCCGGAAAGGTTAGCTAACATGTCTGAATCTGGAAATAAATCGGTCGAACAGCTCGAACGCGAGGCCGACTTCTTGAAGGAGGAGGTCGAGGGCGTCGACGACGTCATTCGATCCGAGGAGAAGATCAAGCGCGATCTCGAAAAGCGAGAGCATGAGCTCGAAGAAGAGGCGCGTCGCGAGCGCGAGAAGCACGATCATGACCATGATCATGGCCATTTCGTGCGGATCACCATGGTGGTCAACGGCCAGCCGGTCGTTATCGAGGCCGAAGAGAAGGAAAAGCTGGCTGAGGTCCGGCAGAAGGCGCTGCAGGAGACGCAAAACCTGGCTCAGCCGGCCGAAAATTGGGAAATCAAGGACGAAGCCGGCACCGTTCTGGATCCGGAAAAGCGCGTGGGCGAATACCACTTCGGCAAGGAAGTCACCCTTTTCCTCAGCCTCAAGGCGGGGGTCGCCGGCTAACCGTGACACAGGTCGTCGATCCCGAGGTCTCGCGCGCCAAGTTCGACCGCGAAGTCGCCGCCTACCGTAAGCTGGAGGCGACCTACCGGAAGCGGGGATGGCTGCTGCTCGATGCCGTATTCCCCGAAGTCTTCGTCGTCTTCGCGGCGACGAAGATTCGGCCTGCGCCCATCGTCGCAGGGGTCGTGGTCGACTTTACCGACTACGATCTGCAGCCGCCGTCCGTGCTCTTCGTAGACCCTTTCACGCGCGAGAAACTACTCGCCTCTAACGTTCATTTCCAGATGCTCAGACGGCCACCGATGCCGCCCGACGCCATGGCGGCACTGATTCAACAAGGCGCGTTGCAAGTGTCGAACATGATCCAGGCCAATAGAGCGGACGATTATCCTTTCATCTGTCTGCCGGGCGTCAGGGAATATCACGACAATCCAGCGCATACGGGGGATTCATGGCTGCTGCATCGCGGTTCTGGCGAAGGCTCCTTGGTCTTCATTCTGGAGAAGATCTGGATGTACGGCGTGGATCCGCTCTCGGCGTACAACATCCAAATCCAAGCTCAAGTGAACGGGGTCATCGCGAATATACAAGGAATTCCGGAGTGAACCGGCTTGCCCACGTCGAAAAGGTCCTGGTCAAGCGACGGGACGCGCAACTCGTCCATTCCCATCTTCGCGCCGTCGGTCGCCAGGGATATGAGGGCTTGGGGCTCTGGGCCGGCAAGCAGAACGGATCGGTGTTTCAGGTCAATCAAGCGATCATACCGGCCCAGCGCCACATCCGCACGGCCGACGGCGTGTGCGTCATCACCGGTGCCGAAGAACTGCACCGAATCAATGTCTGGCTCTACAAGAACGGCCTGGCACTGATCGCGCAGATTCACAGCCATCCCGGCCGCGCCTACCACTCCAGCACCGACGACGAATTCGCGGTCGCGACCACGGTCGGTTGCTTCTCGCTCGTCGTGCCTGATTTCAGTACCGGACCGCTCGATATCGGTCGCTTCGCGTCATATCGGCTGGATGCATCCGGAAGATGGCGTGAAATTCCGGCCGCGCGCGCAGCGCAAACGATCGTGATCGAGGACTAGTACCCGGAATCAGAGCTGAGTGATACGGCGGCCTTTGAAGCGGCGTTGACGGACCTTTTTCTTGGTCCAGAC
>NZ_JCAMOQ010000117.1:0-6774 GCF_059512365.1 Bradyrhizobium sp. Ses1 | reverse complement strand
CGACAGCACGCCTCAAGCACCTTGCGATCTTTCCGCGAAAGGTGGACTTCTCTTGCTTCGGGTATCATCCATATCTTCAATCACGACTCACGATCCAAGAAAAGTGGGTACTAGCGGCAACCATCGTGGTGCCGTCGGCGTTGTCGGTGCCGAGCCTTGATCGCCGGAGCGACCGCCCTGCGCGAAGGCCCCTCAGCCAAATCAGGCCAACTTGCTACTCGCGATGGCATGCTTGGATGTAGCTTTTCTCAGCGATGGGGTCCCCCCATGCAAGCCAACCGCGAGCTCCGCTCACTAGTCCGTGACCTCCTCATATCGCTTGTCGAATACCGAGAAACCAGCGGACAAGTACAAGGGCAGCGCCTTCGGACTATCGTACTCGTCTGTGTGAAGCCAGATCCGGCTTGGCCGGCCAGCCCATGCCATTCTGAGGCATTCCGATAGAAAGTAACGCCCAAGCCCTCTTCCCTCCAGCTGGACATCGATCCCGAAATGCAGGAGCTCCAGTTCGCGGTGGGACCGTTGGCGGAACTCGCATAGACCCCGGGCAATGCCGCAGACGCGCAACACAAGGATGATCACGTCCAGCCCGCCGATGAGCTGTGCCACCTCAGCCTCAGGAGCTGTGGTGGGGAGGTCCCATTGAACACGATCTCCGACTAAACGGAACAGCTGCAGGTAGTCTTTCACCGCGAGTCGCTCTCTGCTGATCGACACAGCTAGCTCGGGCGGTGAAACCCTCGGTGCCTTCGACGCGTTGGTCATCTCGAGATAGGTGACGCAGACCTTCATCGGCTCCCTCCGTCCGGAGCGGGAAGAAGCAGAAAACGGTCGATGACGGTGTCGCGTCGCGATCGTGATAAACAAATCCGCACACGAAAGATCGTCGACAGGACGACGGTCTCTTTGATTGCGTGTTCGCCTGCAGTCAACACATTCCGGTCGATCAGGCCCATCTCGGCACGCTGTCCGGCAAGCCGGGATCCCAATCCGCTATTCGGAGAGGCACAGCATGAGCGACGGGTGTAAGCACAGAGCATGTCAAGTGCGGCCTGCGCTAGAGGCCAACGGTCGCTGATCCGAGCTCTGGCGGAATTTTGGGTAGATTGAACTCAGCGATGTGGAAGCCTGAAACAGCACAACAATCAATCCATCGACACCTGAAGCGACCCCGTTCATTTGACCTTGTTGCTTCGCTGCGCGGCCGCCTCATGTACGAGCCGAAAGAGCAGGCTGGGCGCTCGGCGCCGGAATCCCCCACGGCGTTGAGATAAACTCGGCCGACGTGTTCGGTCCGTGTCGCTCTGCGGTCGTGAGCGGCTTCGCAACATTTCTCAGAATTTTGGCGCGGCAGTTGGTTAGCATCTGCTTCGTGTACTTCTCGCCGAAGTAATCCAGAACGAAGGTGCCGCCATAGTTCGACTCATCGAAGACACGGCTGGTTAGGCCGTCGAGGATTGCACGGACTTCGTGCACGCGATCGGAGTACCGGGCCCGGATAACGTTAACCGCGTTCATCAAGTGAACTGCCTCGTCGGCAATCACTTCTCTCAGCCAACGAACGAATCTATTACTCCCAAGTCCAGCATAAAAATCCTTATCCGCAGCATAGGCGTGGCAGGTGCACATTTCATCAAAAGGGATCATAACCAGCACAGAGAATTCCTCTTTCAGGTATTCATTGATGGCACAGAAATTGTGTGATCGAGCGTCCAATCTCTCCCAAAGATCCCTTTCGGATCCATCAGCGACGAGCTCCATAATTTGGATAAGCCCCTCGGTGTGACGCGCCTCGTCCGTCGCCCAGGCATCAAAGAATGCCGCAGCTTCCTCGGTAACGATCAAGTCGCGGATGGACAATTCCTTTTTCAGATGCCTCGCGTCGTACTCAGTATACAATTCTGGCCACAACTTGTTCCAGCGTGCGCGCACAACTGATGGCTCGGCGGTGAACATCGCCGTGGTCAGATCACTGAACAATTCTTTGGGACTCCAATTCCGTCGAACGGGCGTGATCATCCGACTCCTCCGAATCACGAACGGTGCGAGCGGTCTGGCAGACGCATTTTCTTCCCGAACGCGCTCAAAGCATATTTGCTACAGAGCATGCCGTCGCCTCCTTGTTCTGGTGGGATGCAATTCCAGGCCGCACTCCTTCAGAGTAGCCTGAAGCATCGCCTTCGGTTCAATGGAAGCCCAGCGCGGCCGTCATTGATCTCGGTCAATTCGATCACCAAGGCGAATCCGAGTGTGGTCTCGAGGGCAGCATCGCACGGGGTTTTTCGCATACCGACCGCGTCAATTGCTCGGCGGGCGCTCCGACCAGATATCTTCGATTAAATCGATGCAAGGGCACTTCGCGGTGGTGTCGCCCCTCGAACGCGCGGGCCTCATCAGGCGCCGTCCTGGCGTTCTGCGCAGCATCGAAGTGCTGGTCCCTTCTGAGGTGCTATCGTCTTAACTCCCAAACCATCGATCCTTCTGTATCGAGATGCCTTGCCAGCCCAAGAACAACCTCCGAAGAACAACCTCCCAAGACCAACCTGGCGTTCAACTCCAGAACAGATCCCGCAGCCTAGGTGGCGGGGAAAAGTGCGCGAGGGTATTCATGGCAACTGCTTTCGCTAACGCGATCGCGCAAGTTGGCCGCGCAAGCGTGGACTGCTGACCAGTGGGGAAGGGCAGATTACATACGTTGGTATAGTTCTCCAAACCCTTTCAATATCGAAGGCTTACGTACGTACAATTGAGCTACCAATCGCAATAGCTTTAGTCTCCTCGAGAATCGGGCCGGAGCGTCCTTGATGGCTCCCGCCGCAGGAACTAGGACGGGCTGACCGATAATCATGAAGTTCTATCGCAGGACGCCGTGCGGTCCGTCGATCTGCCGCGAGTGTCGTCGATCCCTAGGAGCAGGCTACCTGCGAGATATCTCCACGCAGCAGCCCTATTGCGACTACGACTGCTATCTTCGCGACCGGACGAAGAGTCTGTTTGCGCAATGGCTCGCTGTCGCACGGGACCAAGGACTTACGCCTGACTATTCGGCTCACCTCGAAACCCTCAGTTCGTTTGCTGTGCTTGCTGCGGCTTCCTACTGGGATTCGATCGTGCTCGCCAGCGCCGCGCTGCGGCTGGGCGAATCGATGTTGGCTGAAACTTCTAAGACCTAGCTCGCGCTTGTGCGTGGGGCGAGACTAATTGCCCGACAGCGAATCCCGACAGAGGAGCCGCTAACGATGTCGCTATCTGCAATGAGTATTGAGTATCTTCAAACGAGTGAATTTGGCTAAGAGATTTCTGCGGTTTTGAAGATGATTTCCTTGAAGCTGGGGAGCATTGATCGGCATGTGCGGGATTGTCGGCATCTTGGGGTGTGGTCCAGTCGCGGAGCACCTGATCGAGTCTCTCAAACGGCTGGAATATCGCGGCTACGACTCCGCAGGCGTCGCGACGCTTGAAGGCGACTATCTCGAGCGCCGGCGCGCCAAGGGCAAGTTGAAAAATCTCGAGGCGCGGCTAAGTGGCGGTCCGTTGTCAGGTCATATCGGTATCGGTCATACGCGCTGGGCCACCCATGGCAAGCCGACCGAGAGCAATGCCCATCCGCATGCGACGGACAATGTCGCGGTCGTTCATAACGGGATCATCGAGAATTTCCGCGAGCTGCGGACTGAGCTAGAGCAGAATGGCGCTAGCTTTGCCTCCGAGACCGACACCGAGGTGGTGGCGCATCTTGTCGAATCCTATCTAAAGAATGGCTACTCGCCGCAGGACGCAGTGAAAGCGTCGCTGCCGCGGCTGCGCGGCGCGTTCGCGCTGGCATTCCTGTTCAAAGGTCACAAAGATCTCATGATCGGCGCGCGCAAGGGCTCGCCGCTTGCGATCGGGCATGGCGAGGGCGAAATGTATTTGGGATCGGATGCCATCGCGCTGGCGCCCTTCACCGATACAATCACCTATCTTGAAGACGGCGACTGGGCGGTGCTTAGCCGCACGATCGCCCTTATCTATGATTCGAATGGCGCCGTCGTCCATCGGGAAACGCTCAAGCCCGGCGCGTCATCGCTCCTGGTTGACAAGGCGAATTATCGCCACTTCATGGCCAAGGAAATTCACGAACAGCCGGAAGTCGTCGGGCAGACGCTGGCGCGTTATGTCGATATCGCCGCCAAGCGCATCGCGCTGCCGTTCGAACTGCCATTCGACTTCAACGACATTCGGCGCATCTCGATCACAGCTTGCGGCACCGCAAGCTATGCCGGTCACGTCGCCAAGTACTGGTTCGAGCGGTTGGCGCGTATGCCGGTCGAGATCGATGTCGCCTCCGAACTCCGCTACCGTGAGGCGCCTTTGCGCAAGGGGGATCTCGCGATCGTCATCTCGCAGTCCGGCGAGACCGCCGACACGCTGGCCGCGTTGCGCTATGCCAAGGCGCAGGGTCTGCATACAGTGGCCGTGGTCAACGTGCCGACATCGACGATTGCGCGCGAGAGCGAAAGTGTGGCGGCGACACTGGCCGGGCCCGAAATCGGCGTCGCCTCGACCAAAGCGTTCACCTGCCAGCTGATGGTGATGGCGGCCCTCGCAGTCGCCGCAGGCAAAGGGCGCGGAGAATTGTCCGACATCGATGAAATCAAGCTCGTCAGTGAGCTGATCGAAATTCCGCGGCTGATCGCCGCGGCGCTCGCGATCGAGCCGCAGATCGAGAACCTCGCGCGCGACATCGCCAAATCGCGCGCTGTGCTCTATCTCGGCCGCGGCACCTCGTTCCCCTTGGCGTTGGAGGGCGCGCTGAAGCTGAAGGAGATCTCGTATATCTACGCCGAGGGCTACGCTGCCGGCGAGCTCAAGCACGGCCCGATTGCGTTGATCGACGAGAACTTGCCGGTGGTGGTGATCGCTCCTTACGACCGGGTTTTCGAAAAAACCGTCTCGAACATGCAGGAAGTCGCCGCTCGTGGTGGCAACATCATCCTGATGAGCGATGCGACAGGGGCGTCGAAAGCTGCGGTGGATTTGCTCATGACCATTGTGCTGCCGGACATGGCTGCAACCTTTACGCCCATAGTCTATGCCATTCCGGTGCAGCTTTTGGCCTACCATACGGCTGCGCTGATGGGAACGGACGTCGATCAGCCACGCAATCTCGCGAAATCGGTGACGGTGGAATAGGCGGGCAGCGCCAAAGTCGCAGCGGACGCAGCCGTCCAGCCAGTAGGGGGCGCGTTCGGTAATACCCTGTGGAAGCCAAGAGGGAGCAGATCCTCAATTTCTCTCCTCCATGTTTGATTCTGATCGTCATTGCTGTGTTGCAGTGGCACTGCCCCATCTCGGCTTGCGGACATGAATGGTTCGCATTGAGCTGGTCCCGATTGTCTGAACAGAATCTCCGCGTCCATAAGTGGAGCGTCTGCCGAGGTTAGGCCGCCAGGCGGAGTGGCGGCGGGGTGAAGTAGGCTTGATCCGGCGTGCGGCCGTCAAGACTCGAATGGGGACGTCTGCCGTTATAAAAGCCGAGATATCGGCCGATCGAGTTGCGCGCCTCGCTGACGCTGTCACAGGCCAGCAGATACACCTCCTCGTATTTGACGCTGCGCCATAGCCGTTCGACAAACACGTTGTCCCGCCAGGCTCCCTTGCCGTCCATGCTGATCGCAATGCCGTTGTCGGCGAGCACGCCGGTAAAAGCCTGTCCGCTGAACTGCGAGCCCTGATCGGTGTTGAAGACGTCCGGCGTGCCGTGACGCGCCAGGGCATCCTGAAGCGTCTCGACACAGAACGCCGCCTCCATGGTGATCGATATGCGCCACGACAGCACGCGGCGGCTGAACCAGTCGAGCACAACCGCCAAATAGACGAAGCCGCGCGCCATCGGGATGTAGGTGATGTCCATCGCCCACACCTGGTTCGGCCGCGTGATCTCCATCCCGCGCAGCAGGTACGGGTATATCTTGTGGCCCGGCTCGGGCTTTGTCGTCCGTGGACGGCGATAGAGCGCTTCTATCCCCATCCGCCGCATCAGCGTTTTGACATGCCGGCGGCCGATCTTGCACCCCTGCAAAGCCAACAGGCCTCGCAACATACGCGAGCCGGCGAAGGGATACTCCAGGTGCAGCCGGTCGAGGCGCTGCATGAGCGCGAGGTCGGCCGCCGACACCGGCCGCGGCAGGTAATAGACGCTGCCCCGGCTGATGTTCAGAGCGTCCGCTTGCCTGCTGATCGGCAGTTCGTGTGCACGGTCGATCATCGCTTTGCGCTCAGCAGGCCGGCCTTGCTGAGCGCTCCTTCTAAAAAACTGAGCGCGGCGCTGCGCGCCCCCTGTGGGATAGAAACGGGTAACCGCTAGACTGCGGCCGGAAGGGAGCGGCCGATATGATTTTGGTGGCACGTGACCCCGTCAAAAAACCTGGTCCATGGGCTGTTGCGCACTTGAGAGTGGTGACGCCATCTCGGCGATCCCGTTTAGGAATTTGAATAAATTGCGCAGCCCAGCCCTTGCGCCGGAGTCAGGAGGAGCTACAGATGAATGCCAAAAGATCGAAGTCGAAGGACGGCGGTAAGATGCCCATGGTGCACCCGAACGCGGCTGCCATCGACGTTGGCGCCACCATGCATATGGCGGCCGTCAGGGCAGATCGCGCACCGGAGCCAGTTCACAGCTTCGGTACCTTCACGGCCGATCTGCATCGGCTGGTCGATTGGTTTACGGAATGCGGCGTCGAGACCGTCGTCATGGAATCGACCAGCGTCTACTGGATTCCGATTTTCGAG
>NZ_JCAMOQ010000116.1:0-6870 GCF_059512365.1 Bradyrhizobium sp. Ses1 | reverse complement strand
GCTGGTCCCTCCTGAACAGCTCCCCGTCTTGGAAATCCCAAACCAATCAGTCAAAACCTCTGTGTAGAGGTACTAGAACGGCACCAATCCGAAAAGCTTGTTTCGTTAGAAGAGCTCCTTCAGGACGGCAGCTCTCGGCAGTGGCGGCCAAGAGGGCCTCCGAATTGGCTAAGGCGCTCAAGTACCTACGTAAGTTGTGGCGGAAGAAGACGATGGAGGTCGACACGCTGCGTGAACCCGTGGAGCACGGTCGAGCAAAAAATGAATTGCGCGCTCTTCATCATGACGGGGACAGCCAATGAAACATATTTGTGATGCCGAGGAGGCCGAACGTGAAATCCTCCACCCGATGCGAGCACCTGAGCTCGCAGGTCGCTGAAGTAGCACTTGAAATGGCGGATCGGCCTGTGCTGGAGGGCGAGTTGATTGAACTCGAGGCGCGGTGTGAGGAACAGGACAAGTGGTAGATTAATTCGCCGGGCCTGAAACCCCACATGATCTTCTTGTCGCGAGGCCGCTAGGACATTTCGCGTTCGTGGGTCGAAGAAATGGCCAGATCGTCAAAGCTCGTCGCGTCGAAGCGCGGCCGGGTACTCCTGGTGCGGGGCGCCGCGACAAGCTCTAGATCTTCCCTCGCGGGCGCCGGCGCGGCCTCGAAAACGGCGGGGAGTGCCTGTGGCGTGAGATCGAGGCGTCATCCGGTATGTGGCATCGTAGGATTTAGGCAACGCGAGGCGACGAGTTGTCGTGCGTTTTTGTGTTCAATGTCGCAACATGTTGGCGGATACCAAACAAGCGCGGGTTGGCTTTCGAAGAGAAAGCACGCGCCGCGCTTCGTTTTGAGTACATCTGCCCGCGCGCGGTAGCATCAGGTGACTGGCCCGGCGTTTGCTCCGCTGCTTGCCAAGAGCGTGCGGCTCCTCCTGCTTTGGGCGGGACCGTCCGCTGCAGAATGTGAATCTATGTGACCAAAGGCGATGCCATGAAGAATTGGAGTTCCGTGACGACCCGGGTGCTAGGCGCGGCCAGTGTTGCCCTGGCCTTGATGACGCGCACCGCCTGGCGGTCGATTACAAAGCGGATCATAGCAGCAATCCTAGCTTGCGACACGTTCCTGGAAACAGGAGCGCGCTTGCCCAGATCACAGCCACCTCAGAACAGTCTGCAAGCTTCACGCTGCACAACGGCCTGCAGGTGGTGGTGATCCCTGATCATCGCACCCCGGTTGTGACGCAGATGATGTGGTACAAGGTCGGCTCCGCCGACGAGACCCCCGGCAAATCGGGATTGGCGCATTTCCTCGAACATTTGATGTTCAAGGGAACGGCCAAGCATCCGGCCGGCGAATTCTCCCAGACCGTGCTGCGGGTCGGCGGCAACGAGAACGCCTTCACCTCGACCGACTACACCGGCTATTTCCAGCGCGTGCCGCGCGAGCAGCTTGGCAAGATGATGGAATTCGAGGCCGACCGGATGACCGGCCTGATCCTGCACGACGAGAACGTGCTGCCCGAGCGCGACGTCGTGCTGGAAGAATACAACATGCGCGTCGCCAACAATCCGGATGCGCGGCTCACCGAGCAGATCATGGCGGCGCTCTATCTCAACCACCCCTATGGCCGTCCGGTGATCGGCTGGCACCAGGAAATCGAAAAGCTCGACCGCGAGGACGCGCTCGCCTTCTACAAGCGCTTCTATGCGCCGAACAACGCGATCCTGATCATCGCCGGCGATGTCGACGCCAATGAAATCCGCCCGATGGTGGAGAAGAATTTCGCCGACATCCCCGCGCAGCCCTCGATCCCCGCCAAACGGCTGCGTCCGCAGGAGCTGACGCCAGTCTCCCCGCGCACGGTGACGCTGGCTGACCCGCGCGTCGAACAGCCGACCTTGCGCCGCTATTATCTCGTCCCGTCGGCCGCCACCGCGGCGGTCGGCGAAAGCCCGGCGCTCGGCGTGCTCGCGCAATTGATGGGCGGCGGCGCCAATTCCTATCTCTACCGCTCGCTGGTGATCGACCGTCAGCTCGCGATCTCCACCGGCGCCAATTATCAGGGCACCGCGCTCGACCCCTCGCAGTTCGTCATCTCCGCATCGCCAAAACCCGGCGTCGACTTCGCGCAGATCGAGGAGGCGATCGACAAGGTCATTGCCGATATCGCGCAGAACCCGCCGCGCGCCGAGGACCTCGAGCGGGTCAAGACCGAATGGCTCGCGGGCGCGATCTGCGCGCAGGATAACCAGGCGATGCTGGCACGCTGGTATGGCGGCGCACTCACCACGGGTTTGAGCGTCGACGATATCAGGAGCTGGCCCGACCGCATCCGTTCCGTCACCGCCGAGCAGGTCCGCGAAGCCGCGCAAAACTGGCTCGACAAGAAGCGTTCGGTGACCGGTTACTTGATCAAGGATGCTACGCCTAAACGCGAGGAGAAGCGCTCGTGACCTATTCTCTCACACGGCGTTCGGTCCTCATCGGCGGCAGCGCGCTCGCGCTGACGACGATGCTCGCATCGCGCCCGTCGCAGGCTGCAACCAAGATCCAGCACCTGGTCTCGCCCGGCGGCATCGAGGCCTGGTTCGTGCAGGATTCGACCGTGCCGCTGATTGCGATGGAATATGCCTTCGGCGGCGGCGCCAGCCAGGACCCTGCCAATGAGCCCGGCGTCGGCAATCTGGTTGCCAGCCTCCTCGACGAAGGTTCCGGCGATCTCGATTCCAAGACCTTTCATGAGCGGCTCGATCGCCGCGCCATTAAATTGAGCTTTTCCTCGGCCCGCGACCATTTCCGCGGCTCGCTGCGCATGCTCAAGGACAACAAGGATGAGGCCTTCGACCTGCTGCGCACGGCGCTGACCTCGCCGCGGTTCGAGGCGCCCGACGTCGAGCGCATCCGCGCGCAAGTGCTATCCAACCTGCGCCGCGAATCCACCAACCCGAGTTCGCTTGCCGGCCGCAAATTCCTCGAAGTCGCCTTCGGCGGCCATCCCTACGGCCGGCACGCCCAGGGTACGCTCGAGAGCGTGCCGACGATCGAGATCGCTGAGCTCAAGGACTATGTCCGCCGTATGCTCGCCAAGGACACGCTGAAGATCGCCGTGGTCGGCGATGTCGATCCGGCGACGCTCGGCAAATTGCTCGACAAGACCTTTGGCGGCCTGCCGGCCGAGGCCACGCTCACGCCGGTCGCCGACATCGTCGCGGCCAAACCGCCGCAGCGTGCCTTCATTCCGCTCGACGTGCCGCAAACGGTGGTGACCTTCGGCGGCCCCGGCATCCGCCGCAGCGAGCCGGATTTCATGCCGGCCTACGTCGTCAACCACATCCTCGGCGGCGGCGGATTGTCCTCGCGGCTTTACCGCGAAGTGCGCGAGAAGCGCGGGCTCGCTTATTCCGTCTATGAAGCACTGGTCTGGATGGAGCATTGCTCGCTGTTCATCGGCAACACCGGCACCCGCGCCGATCGCGCCGGCGAAACGGTGGACGCGGTCGAGAAGGAAGTCCGCCGCATGGCCGAGGAAGGCCCGACGCAGAAGGAGCTCGACGAGGCCAAGTCGTACTTGAAGGGTTCGCAGATGCTGGCGCTCGACACCTCGTCGAAGCTGGCGCAGGCGATGCTGCAATATCAGATCGACAAATTGCCGATCGACTACATCGAGAAGCGCAACGCCATCGTCGACGCGGTGACGCTGGACGACGCCAGGAAGGTTTCGCAGCGGCTCTGGGGCCAGGGCCTGCTCACGGTCGTCGTCGGCCGCACCCCGCACGCCGCCGCCCAACCGGTCAGCGCGCCATCAGCCGCGACACCGCCGCCCGCCGTCAGCCCACCGGCCGCCGCGCCATCAGCCGCAACGCCGGCAACACCTAACTAACTTTGTGTTTGTGAGGTGATATGCGATCTGAACTTCGTTGGGGTGCCGCAACAGCTGCGCTCGTTGGAAGCGGTGCCGTCAATTCGGTCGATCTTAAGCCGGCAGCAAAGGTCCCACCGGCACTGTGGAGCCGGACCGGAGGATATATCGGCGGGCACGTGGGAGGCGGCTACGGCCGGTCATCGTTTCGTGATCCCCTATGGTCGGTCGATTTACGGTGACCTCGTCGATAGCCCTGTGTTCCTGGCCGGAGGTCAGATCGGCTACAATTGGTAGAAGGAGCCTGGGCTCTTGGCCTCGAATTGGATGCCGGTGGCGTTGTCTCGGACGGCCAAACACCTGACCAGCATCTCTGCCAGATCGTCAAAAAAGTTTCACCAACGCGAGGCTGCACCGCCTCGACGAGTTAGCACTGGAGCAGGAAGATGCCCGAGAGTTCACATGCAGTTATTCGGACCTAGGGAATGACAATGGGTAACAAGCGGTGGGCCTGTGACCGACCTTGCTCTCTCAGGCTCAGTCTACGCGCCCTATGGTCTGATTCTCTGCACTGACTGCACCTGAGCCGTTGAGAGATCCTCTCCTTCGCTTGGTGGGGATGGCATTCGCATGTGGTGGGCGAAGTCCTCCTCCAGCGCGCCACGGTGTAGCGTTCATTGTCGATCTTCTCGCGGTCCCATTCCCTCGCAATCTGACGTCTCTTGACCTACAATGCAAATGCATTGCCGGGGGCAGATTATGGGAGCGGACCGTGACCAAGACGGCCGAAATCCTTGAAATCTCGCGACAATCACGGAGCGCGGCCAAACAACCGTGCCGGTACCCATCCGTAAGATCCTGGGGTTGGGCAAGCGCGAGCAGGTCGTGTTCCGCGGCCTCTCCGACGGGACCGTCGTGATAGCCAAGAAGCAAGCGCGCGCGGACGAGGGCGATCCAGTGATCGGCAAGTTTCTTAAATTGCTTGCACGGGACCATGGCCGATCAGCGGGCGCGGATTCGGCCCGTACCGAAGTCGCTGCTCGCGCGCGGCAAGGCCCTCGTCAAAGGCGTCAAGGTCGATCTCAACTCGGCTCTCCGAGATGACGAGGCGTGAGCGACGATAACCCCAAGATCAATGGTTGGACGATCTACGCGCACCCGCTATTTCTCGACCAGCTCGAGGCGATGATCGCGGCCGTCGAGAAAGCGCGAAACAAGGATCTTAAGGGATATAAGAAGAAGCGCGTGGCGGAGCTTCTCGCCGCCGTCCTCAAGCTGGCGTTCGAAGATATCCCGAGCGACCCTACTCGTGATGTCTACCGGCAGGGCGCCACGCTCGGCGACGAATACAGGCACTCAATTCCTGCAGCAGTTCCGCCTTTTCTTTCGATACCACCAATCGGGAAACTGCAAAGGTTATCGTGCTCGCCTGGGTAAACGATGACTCGACCCTGTCCGCCTATGAGAGCGCAAATGACGCGTATGCCGTGTTTCGGAAGATGCTGAAACGCGGAAACCCGCCTGATAGCTGCAAGGAGCTCCCGGCCGCCGCTCCGACGCCTCGACCAAGCGAAGGCTCGCGCGATCCGCGCCCAAGGGCTAAGCATGGAAACGGCGCGCGTCGATACACACACTACCCGCACATCGATACGATCAATTGCGAAAAGGTCGGACCCGTCGGGTAGGCCCAGGTCAAGGCCGGGAATGAAATTGCAAGCTTTTCGGTTGCAAAAGTCCGAAAGCTTGCATCGATGTCACCGAAGACGACGTCCAAGTGTCACGGAAGCGGTGCGGTTTCATAGGCAGTCCTCCAGGTTCAGCGCGGCTCCTTGTCTTCGACCATCACCAGCTTTTCTTCAGCAGACGACCGACGCCGCACCTTCCGGAGGAAACCAACACGGTCGCCATTGGCTCCTTGTGACACTCGTCAGGTTTTCGACAGCTAGCCCCTGCAAGATTAGTCTTGGCTCGCGCTGAAATCTCTGCCGCCCCGGCGCGTAACTCCGCAGATTTGCGCAGGCCCTGTATCGTCAAGAGGAGAGCAGGATGGATCCAATCGACCCATTATCAGCGAACCATCATAAGGTACGGGACATCGGGCCTCTCGTCGGATCGGACTGGGAGCACGGCTCCCGACGGGCCTCGGACGTCTTGATCGACATACTTGATCACAGCGGGCTCCTGCCGACCCACTTCGTCCCAATCACACGTTTCTCCATCAACCGTGAGCCCTACACGGCCGAGCTGGGGCCGGAAGGGCCCCGCGACGTTCTTCTCGTCCATCACTCCCAAGTTGGGCAGATGGATGAAACCAGGGCATCGTCGTCTGCCAGGCCATCCCATCAGCAGCGACTGGATTTCGCGCCTGTGATCCGCGAGGGGCATTGCGATCACAACCGCGAACGTTTCGCCCCACTAGAGCTCGTCCAAGCACTGGACGACGAGGGTCTCGTGCCGAGCGCGGGCCGTCCAACGCATATCCTCATCGAAGGTGTACCCTATAGGGCCGAGTTGCAAGAAACGGACAGAGGACCGCGCGTTCGTCTCTATCCTGTTGGACGTGGCTGAATAACTCGATTGGACTGCAACCCCAAGGCCCAGCGGGTTTGGGCACCGGGTATGCGCTCCACAACCAGCTCGCAGCACGGGCATGCCCGCCTCACCAACGGGGGCTTGGGGGAGTCGCTGACGGCGCGAGGACACATGCCGATCGAGTTCTACCGGCGCTGCGAGTGGCTGAAGAACTAGGACGTCGGCGCCATCACCGGCATCAACTTCGTTTCACTCGCTGCGAAGTCCGCTCGAGGTGCCGTCAAAACCCCTGCCGGTTGAGACTCGGAACGTTGCGGGGATGATGTGGGCCGTTCTCAGCTGGAATGTCCTGGCCGCGCCGACTGCCTGACCAGATCTCTGAAAGGACGCATAATTACTCATAGGTCAGAAATATAGGCGACATCTGGATGCTTGAAGAAGGAACGCACCAAAGCTGGTCTGTTGCCGATGTCGGCGAGCTGGGTGC
>NZ_JCAMOQ010000115.1:0-7090 GCF_059512365.1 Bradyrhizobium sp. Ses1 | reverse complement strand
CATCGGCAACAGACCAGCTTTGGTGCGTTCCTTCTTCAAGCATCCAGATGTCGCCTATATTTCTGACCTATGAGTAACAAATGCCCTCTGCGCGGCAGATTTACTTCAAGGCATATTGTAAGGCCTGGCCAGTCAAGGAGCCATGATGTTCGCAAGTGTAAAGGGACCGTCTTTCATTTTCTGGCCTGTCGGCTGCGGCGACAGCACGACCGTCGTCATCAGCGAAACCGAAGTCATGCAGATCGATCTGAACGACAAGATTATGGCCGAGGAGGACGATAACGAGCACATTCCTTTGGTCGATGAACTCGTGGCGAAACTGCCGCAACGGAACGGCAAGCCCTATCTCTCCTGTTTCGTCCTGACGCATCCGGACCAGGACCACTGCCGCGGCTTCGAGGATCTTCTCCAGCGCGTTGTGATCGGCGAGCTGTGGCACAGCCCGCATATTTTCCGGGAATACGAGGATGACAAGGTCCTGTGCAAGGATGCCGAGGTGTTTCGCGAGGAAGCGCGCCGCCGGGCAACGAAGACCATCAAGACCGCGGGCGACCCCGGCGCCGGTAATCGCGTGCGGGTTATCGGCTACAGCTCGCTGTTCGAGCCCGGCGAACGCTACCATAACCTGCCTGAGGAGTTCCGCACCCGACCCGGTTCGGAGATCACCATTCTCGACGGTGCAGCCGTCGGCGACCGCTTCCATGCCTTCATCCACGGGCCCTTCAAGGAGGGTGAAGCCGACGCCCGCAACGAGACCAGCGTGGCGATGCGGGTGATCATCGGCAGCCAGAATCATCCGATGTACGGACTTTTCCTCGGCGATGTTTCCTACCCGACCCTGATGCAGATTTTTCAGCAGACGCACGCCCACAACAATGACGCCATGCTGAACTGGAACGTGCTCCTCTCCCCGCATCACTGCTCGAAGAAGGTCATGTACGAAGACAATGTCCTTCAGCAGGACGCCATGGACGAGCTTCAGGCGCCACAGCTCGATATCGGCTATATCGTCGCAAGCTCGCCGGAATTCCCGGCATCGAATTCCTCTGGTGACAACCCGCCGCACATCAAGGCAAGGAACCGTTATGAGGAGATCGTCAACACGGCGTTCCTGTGCACCGGCGAATACAGCACGCCTGACAATCTGCGGCCGATCATCTTCAGCGTGAACGAAAACGGCGTCTTCCTCGACGATGAAGACTACGAAGTGTCCGATAGCGCGCGCAAAACCTTGGCAGCCGCTGTCGCGGCGGCTCGCGGCCGCGCGGCGCCTCCGACCGCCAAAGTCGGTTTCGGCCGCGAATGAAATCCGAGGGGCAGGCCTGGGCGCTCGAGCAACTCGCCGAAATCGTCCAAGCTTCCTCCGGTTTGCTCGAGATTATCGATACCGTCGAGCCGACCGAAGATGGAGAAGCCGTACTCGTTACCCTTTCGGTGAACTGTTCCGGATACCAGCGTAAGCTAGGCGGAATTCCTTTCAAGGCGCGTGAACGCCTGCTTCTGAAGATTCCGGCCAATTTCCCCTTGGAGGTGCCGCGCCTGGACTTCTCGCACAAGCGCTACGGCGACTTCTCGCATGTGCAATGGGGCAGCTACATCTGCCTTTATCAGTCGACCGACAGCGAGTGGCAGCCGGAAGACGGCCTCTTTGGCTACATGCAGCGCGTCGACGACTGGCTTTGGGCCGCCGCAGCGAATGAACTCGATCCAGCGGGAATGCCGCTGCACCCGCCCGTCACCTATGCGGTCAGCAGCCTGAAGATTGTTCCGACACTGAATACGCCAGTCGTCGAACCACCGTTTTGGGCGGGATACGCGAAGATCACCCGCGAGAACGAGAACCGCGTCGAACTCGGGGAATGGATTGAGAACTCCGCTACTATTCCCGATGGCCGTCTGGCCGCCGTTGTGCTTCTCCACACTGGGATGCCGCACGAGTATCCCAAGTCGGTCTCCGGGCTTCTCGATGAGTTAACGGCCCGCGGCCTCCCGATCCAAGTCATCCGGCTGATGATTCAGCTGGGCGTACTCAGAGGCGAAAGCGGTCAGCCGCTCATCTTCATTCTGGGCGCCGCCATGCGTGGGATCGCCGGCGGCCAACGCCTTCAACATTTGGCTGCCTGGCGCATCGATGCGAAGCGCGTCGATGAAATGCGCACGGCCATCAGGGCCTCTACTGACGATAAACCCAGTGACGTCGCTGAATTCTATGAGTGGGCTGCCACGGCCACGATTGAATGGTGCGGGGTTCTTGAGGATCGACCCGAAATCGTCACCAGACGAGACGCCGAAAGCGCTTCGGCCTGGTGGGCGGGCCGTCATGTCGTTCTTCTCGGATGTGGGGCGATTGGCAGCGCGGTCGCCATGCTGCTTGCCCGGGCCGGCGTGGCCAAGCTGCAGCACTACGACAAGGATGTAGTCAAGCCGGGTGTTCTGGTCAGGCAGATGTTCGACCGATATCAGATCGGCGCCAATAAAGCGAAGGCAACGGCCGAGAACGTCCGATATGCCAACTATGCCGTCGAGGCGCTCTCGTCGCCCGCCGATATCGTCAGATTGCTTGAAGTCCCGGAGCGCCGCGCGGACATCCTGGCCGCTGATGTGATCATCAACGCGACCGCCTCGACAATGGTCGCGACCTCACTGGAGAAACAGTTTCGGACTTTGCCAAAGATGCATCCGCCGATTGTCTCAATGGCTCTGGGGCACAAGGCGGACCAGGGTTTGATGACGATGGCTCTGCAAACGGTCCCGGGCATCACGCTGGACCTCGATCGTCGCGCCAAGATAGCGCTGTCGAATCTTACAAAGGGAAAGCGGGTCCTTGACGAATTCTGGCCGGTGAGCCCGGATCGGACCCGTCTGTTTCAGCCAGAACCCGGCTGTTCCAGTCCGACGTTCCGCGGCTCGGCGGCTGACGTGATGGCGCTCACCGCTCTGATGACGAACGTCGCGAGCAGATGGCTGGCAAGTCCCTCGCCTGTGGCCGCGCGAGCCCGGTCCTTCGACCTGACAGGTCAGCGTACCGGCGCGCTCGACGAGTTTGAGTTCGAGTGGCCCACGGACATTGTTCTCGTCGATGGACGGAACGGTTACCAGGTTCGTGTCACGCAGGCGGCTCTTGCAGGAATGCGGGCATGGATGCGCAGATCAGAGCGGGTTAACGGCCGGCGCGTCGAGACGGGTGGAATCCTGTTTGGCCACGCGGACGAATTCCTGAAAATCCTCTGGGTCGATGAAATCAGCGGGCCACCGTCTGACAGCGTTCAATCGCCGACTGCATTTGTCTGCGGCACGGCGGGCGTTTCGGAGATGAACGCCGAAAAGACCAAGAGGACACGGAAATCAGTCGCCTTCGTCGGCATGTGGCACACGCATCCGGGCGGAATTCCGCTGCCCAGCGACACCGACTACAGCGCGATGGCGAATCTTCTGACGAGCAAGGAATTCCAGGCCAAGCGTTTCTTGATGATCATTATCGGGGCTGATTCATCGCGGCCCCTCATTTCGGGAACCGTCTTTGAGCGAGCCGATTATCAACAGTAGCCCGCTGCCGAAGCGGCCGTTTATCGGGCTCGCCATGTCCGGCGGCGGCGCACGGGCGATGGCGTTTCATCTCGGCTGTTTGCGGGCGCTCCATGACAGAGGTCTGCTGGAAAAGGTGAAAGTTCTTTCCACCGTTTCGGGAGGCAGCGTCATCGGCGCCTGTTACGCCTACAGCCCGGATGACTTCGTTGCATTCGACCGAAAACTCGTCAAGCTGCTCCGGAACGGCATCCAGCGGATGATTCTGAAAGAGCTGCTGACCAGCACGCAATGGGTGAAGATCCTTCTCACGCTGGTCTTAAGCGGACTGCCGACATTTGTCCTTTGGTGCCTTTCGTCAATCCTGGCTGTCTGTCGACTCTTCACCGGCCTCCCGACACGACGTATCGAGCGCGCGCTTGCGGCGTTTCGGCAGTCGCGGCTGGTTTGGGGTAGCCTCACGACAGCATTCGAGCAGGCCCTGACCAGGCTCTTTGGATCGAAGACTGTCTGTGATGTTGCGCGTCCGGATTTGCAAGTGGTCATAAACGCCTGTGACCTGAAGACCGGAACCGCATTCCGTTTTGGCTCGCAACGGTCGGGAGGTTGGCGTTACGGGAAAATTGTTGGACCGGCTCCATCCGTCGCGAAGGCCGTGGCGGCCTCGGCCGCCTTCCCCATCGTCCTGCCGCCGCTTATCGAAACTTTCCAGTTCAGCAAAGCCGGCAGCACTCGAACCCAGACAGTCGTCCTGACCGACGGCGGCGTGTTCGACAATCTGGGAGTGTCCGTCCTGGAGCCCGGAAGAGACGGCGATATCACCGACACATACCCGGTGACGCATATTATCAGTCTCAACGCGGGACCAGGCCAGCTCGACGGGGGCGATCATCCCTTCTGGTGGACCGGCCGCGTCGCAAAGTCCTTCGAAGCGGTGCACCGCAAATCGCAAGACCACGTCTACTCCAGACTACACCGTCATGTGGAGACAGGCGACCTGGACGGCTTCGGAATGGTCTACCTCGGCCAACAGGATCACCGGCTTCCGTACCATCCGCCTGACCTCGTAACGCGCGACGAAGTTCGCGACCATCCAACAGATTTTGCGCCCATCTCCGCAAAAGACCTTACGCTGTTGACCAGCAGAGGCGAACAGCTCACGCACATTATCATCGATCGATATCTACCGCAGTTGTAGACTTGAACTCCGGATGCTCAGCGGATGAAAACAAAAGACTTCGCGTACGGAGACCTTATTTTTGTCATCTGGCCCGGCCCGGCTCTGTTCTAACAGCTCTTCGCACAGGCAAGCACCTACTATGGGCTTCACCGTTTTGGGCTTCGCCGATGGCGTTCAAGCGCACGGAGGACTGGTGCGTCGGCAACGCCGTCCGGAATGACCGGATCATCATCCGGATACAAGGCGATAAAATCTGGATCGCGTGGTCGCCAATTCGCCACGCCTCGCGAACATTCAGATCGTCCTTGAAGAGCGGTAAGTCATGAATGACCGCTGGGGGCTGGCCACCAGCCTGGAGGATAGCGGGAGCGAGAAAATAACAATGAAATGCGCGATGTGCGGCAAAGAACATTTCCAGGTTCTTTGGATCAGCCATGTCCATCCGCTTGACACGCGTTACAACAACAGCTTGCTCAAACGGCTTTGGATCTTTGATCACCTTCTCGACGTTCGTACTTAGAACGATCGAGTACGAAGATGGCTTGCGCCGATCGACACCCGTTATGAGGCCGATACGCAAGATTCCCTTTTCATCCTTCCGACCGAACTCCTTTCGCCAGTTCTCAAAAATCTTTCTAGCGGGCTCTTCCTTCTCAAACAGCAGAAGCAAACCTGGCGGGAAGTCTTCGTAGATGCCGACCGCCATGCCTCGCCATCGAGCCGCATCCCAAAGCTCCGTTTCGATCACCGACAATACGCGGCGTTGCTCATGCCTTAACCCATCAGTGCTGCGCAGTTCCGGGGGAGGCTCTCCCTCGCCGTATTTGACCTCTTCAGTCGCCGTGGGCGGTTCGGGTTGCTTCCCGAATGGGGGCATTGAGGCGCGCTTCAACGGAAACTGACAACTCTCATCGAGCCATGCCGAAAGTTCATAGACGGGAGTCGTCCCAACGACGTTGCTCGCACTCGTGAACGCATCGGCAAAGCTGAGCGAGCGGCCAAGCCCTTCCTCCGTGACGGCGATCCGTTCGAAGTATTTTGTCAGATCGGGGACATATAGAACACGCGGGATCAAAACGGCGAGCGAGTCCCGCAGAAAGCTTCGGAGACTTCCATCGACGGCCTCCCGCGTCGCGTCATAGGAATTTGAATAATTGATCCGCGCCAGATAGTCGGGATCATCCACTGCGATCTGGAAATCAGGGCCGTCTTCAACCGACTTTGCCGCAATGCGGATATTGATGCGCTGGCGATGCGGGATGGCATCGTAGTCAAGGCTGGTTGCGAAGAACGTCTCGACGAAGCCAACAAAGGCCTCGCCAATCCGGATGCCGATCTCGTTTGCGTCAACGGTTATTGTCCATTGGCACCCCAAGACCAAGGATTTCAAAAGGACAACCTCAGCGTCAAACAGTTCGATCGCCGATGGCAGATAGCTACCATCTGGCGTCCGTGCGAGGCGCCCAAAATTTTCGTCCAGCTCAGCGTCGGACGTACCTTCCTTCACGTAACCTTCTGCAACCAGCGCTTTGTTGTCACTCAGCAAATAGAGCAGCGTCATGGACGCGCCGAACAAACCCAACTTCTCGAAGGTTTTGGGCAGACGATCCATCGCGGCAAGCTGCCGAAGAGACGATCGAAACAGAAGCACCGCGAGCACACGGTCTTGGTCTAGAGATTGCGCGATAAAAGCTTCTTTTCGCTCATCGTCCAGCTGAAGAAAATTGGCGAGCAACTGCCCGAAATTCGCGTAGTTTAGAACATGCGGCAACCGTCCGAGCTGCAGCTCGATCCACACGAGTTGCTGAACGCAGCGGAGCGCGGCAAGTTCGACCCGCCCCTCGCGAGGAAACTCCGATAGCGAATGTGAGGCAGCCGCCAAGAGCGTCGAATGAGCCGCCCAAAGCAGGCCAACCTTCTGATACGCGAGAGCGCAAATCATCAGGCAATGAACAAGGTCACGGCGGTGCTCATACTTGATCAGCTTTTGCTGCGCACGCCCGAGCAAGCGAATTGCATTGTAGTTGTCATCTGCATCAAGCTTCTGACGGCCACGGGTCAATAATGCTAGCCCTGCGGCACCTTCACTTCGGCGGCGCTCTAGTATCGGCAGAACGATCTCAAAGGCCTTGTCGTAGGCTGGATTCGATCCAAATACCGCCCCGATTTCTTCGAAAAATTGAGCGAACCGATCGAATGGATAGCCCCCCAAATGCTCGGCATCGCTGAAAATATTGGCCAACTCCTCCAGAGCTTCCGCTACTACCTTGTCGTCAAGCAGCCCTTCTTCTGTGAGACGTGTTGTACACAGAGCTGGCTCCGGTTGTCTGAACAGATTTTCCGCGTCGATAAGTGAAGCCCTCTGCCAAGGTTAAGCTGCCACGC
>NZ_JCAMOQ010000114.1:0-7142 GCF_059512365.1 Bradyrhizobium sp. Ses1 | reverse complement strand
AATGTAGCGGTCCAGTTCCTGACCAGGCGCTTCGCCCTCGGCTCCCTCCGATAGCTGTCACTACTTGCCCAGTCTCGTCGGGTTGATTTGTCGCGCCCAAAGCGGCCACATCGTCATTGCGCTCGAAGCGAAGCAGGCCGTAGCGAAAACAGGATGCCGGTTTCAAAGGTTCAGCCGCTTGGACCCGCCAACGTCCGCTTTCAGATGCAAAGCGGGCCGAGCTTGGAGCGGGCCCTACGTCGCCTATTTGCTCCTATCCGACCAACGCAACACTCGACCCAGCGTCGGCTGCAAAGGGTGGGTCGGACGTGGCCAGACGCAACCAATCGCCGCAAATGACCCACGGGGTTTGAAGGAGATTAGCAACCTTCGCTACGACAGCCCGTTATATTGGCATCGCCGGCAAAAACGCGGGGGCTCCGTAGGCGCCCGGTGGCTGAGAGACCGATTGCGCTCCCGCCTGCACAATATGGAGGAGCGCATGATCAAGCGTCGTCGCTTCAGGAACACCACTTTGGAAGAAATGCTCGCGGACCAGGCACAGCGTCTGGCGAGGCAGGCCCAGGGCATCCCGCCCGGCTACAAGAGACAGCGACTTGTTCGCAAAGCTCGGCAAGCCGAAACAGCTTCTCACATGATTGATTGGGTAATGTCGTCCGGACTGCAGCCGCCGAAGTAATAAGGCCGCCTCAGTAGGCGGCCTCCTTCATTTCGAATGTTACCTGTTGGCCCTTCTCAGACTCGTGGGTCCGCTTTGCGCCAAGAGCTGCCGCTACGCGAGCCGCGCCTGACCCAACTCCGAGAAAGAGGTAAAATGCCTCAGGGTTACATCCGAGGAGCAACAACATGATCCTACAAATCCGTGAGGTAGTTCCGACCAGGATCGACTGGTGTGTCTCCGCGATCATAGGCAACACGATGCCGCCCCGAGATCCTGATGACGACGAAGAGGACGCGGACGACGAGCAGGATGACGAAGAGAACGGAACCGACGAATCGCCGGTCGTGCGCGAGCCAGACGAAGACTAAGGCGGGATGCGTTAGTATTGGCATAGCCTGAACTTCGGAGAGCATAATCCGAAACCAATGTGCGGCGCGCGGCCTCGGCTTCCAGGCACCAACCAACACAAACGGGCGACGGTTCTCGGCGGAGCAACCTCTCGGCGTTCACTGGTGCAGGAGACTAGCATGACCCTCATATGGCTTGGTGTGCTGTTTGTTTTCGGCGGCGTGCTCCAGATGGTCTTTCAGCCAATCTGGCGAGGTCGATTAAGCGGCGGAAGGCTGCTTCGCTCCGGGCGTGACACACTGGAACCAGAAAGACCGGGTAGCGGCTTCGAAATCAAAGCCAATTGGCCTGGACTTGCGCTGGTCGCGCTCGGCGGTGCTTTCTTGCTGGCCGGAGCTGTCATCTGAGCTGAACGAACCTCGTTAACGTCTCGGGCATGGCGCGCACCTCAGTGCTGTAGCCATGTATCTTCTTGGACCAGGAGCGGACACGAGAGGGGATTTCGTCTGTCAAGCTGGGGATTCCGGCTTTCTGTCTGGACGCTCAATAAGTTCATATATGGGAACGTGGGTGCATTCCGACCACGATTCCAGCGCGGCTCCGCAGACCTCGCAGATCGCGTCACCCGTATGCGGCATCAAGAACTTCTCTTCGGTGCGCCTGTACTCGGCGCCGCAATTGCATTGAACAATTGTCGCCATGCCCCGAGTATGCGCTTGGGAATGTGAATTTGCTATCGCGAACGCCACAACAAGAATATCGCCCAGCATATGAGGGGCGCCTGGCGGTCGCTTGGCGAGCCATCCTTATTTTGACGTCGATCCAAGTGACGGAACGCAGCACATCTTCGTGAACTGTCAGTGCTCCTTCCGCGTTTCTCCGGCCGTCAGCCAAAATCCAGTGCTATAAGAAGGGGTGTGGTTTTGTTTGCGTCGGCTGTGGGGCGGGACAATGCCAATCAATCGGCTGTTGAAAAATAAGTGCGCGCCGGAAGAAATCGAGCTTTTGAACAAGGCCTTCAACCACGCTCTCAACTTGCTGGGCGTGGTTGATCGTAACGACCCGTTTTGCGATATGGTCGCTCGCAAGGTTATCGACGTCCGCGCGACAGGCATTAGCGAGCCGCGAGAGATCGCGGAATTGGCTGTGCTGCGGATTGGCCTTCGGTAAGGCCGCGTCAGTCGGCAGCCTCTTTCATTTCGCCATTTCGCGAATGTCGCCTGCTGGGCCCATGGCTGAAGATCGCGACGTCGGCTCGTTGCGCGGTCAACCGGGGCTCTTAAGACAATCAGTTGGCGCAGCGGGTCGGCGGTCCAGCCTGGACGATCGCTCGACTGCCGAATTCGCATAGTCGCCTGCCCGCACTCTGATAATGCCGACGCTGTTGGAGGTCGCCGGCATTCTGACGCCCAGCCGCCCCGCGACCAGCGTATGACGTAAACTTGCTGAACCTGCGCCTCCCGACTTTTCACGGAGGATGCCCAGTACGATCTGAATACTCTTGTAAGGAAGGACATCCCATGCACCCAGCAATCATGGCCGTGATGGCGGCTACTCAATTGGTGACGCCCATTTCCGAGGCCGTTCCAAAACTCAATGTCGAAGCTACCTGCAGAGGGTCGGTGGAAGCGGATAAGGCGATGGGTTTAGCCTTACCTCAAACCTTCGATAAGTGTATGAGCGATGAGAACTCAGCGCGTCAGCAATTGGACACGATTTGGCTTTCGTATTCCCCGACCATCAGAGTCCAGTGTGAGGGAGAGGCGACGGCCGCCGGCGACCCGAGCTATGTCGATCTCTTGACCTGTCTGCAGATGAGCAATGGATCGATCACGACCTCGACCACTGCTTTGAGGGGCGCGAGCAGAAAGAAAAAGGCGCCGAACTAGGCTGTGTATTGCGGCAGCGAGGAAACGTCGATCCCTAAAGCGGGATGACTTTTCTTCGAATCGTCATTCCGCTTTAGCTCTTTGTTCGAGCATGATCTCCGCGCAAACGCTTCGCGTTTGTCGCGAGGGAAATCCGCTTCACACTTTTCCGGATCATGCTCTAGCTTCGCCAAAGGCGATCCAAAACCATAGCCCTGACCAAGTTTCCGACGCCGGTCCAACGGCCAAGCCGCGATTTGGTGCGCAAAATGCTGACGTCTTCAGCATCCGAACTCGCCACGAAGATCTTTCGCGCTTTCATGAATCGCCAGGTCAGCGGATTTCGCTTCTGAAACACCATCTGAACGTCATCTTGCAAGTATCCGGACAGGACGATGGGCGGCGGAGCGAACACCTCCGGCAATGTCGCGGACAAATTGCTATCGGTCAGAACTTTCCATCGCGAGTGTCCGCCCATGAGCGGTGACCGCAAGCTGAATACCACTCGCCCTATCCTGGTTTCGCGGATGGCATAAGAACACATCGCGCAAGGCTCAACGGTTGAATAGAGCGTGCAATCATCGAGGCTGGTCGCACGGAGCGTCTTCTGGGCTAAGGCAATTGCAACCATTTCGGCGTGTCGCGTAACGTCACGTTCGACCTTGACCATGTTGAGGGATTCGCAAACGAACTGGCCTCGCCGAGCGATGACGGCCGCAAACGGGTGTTCCCCGCTTTGACCCGCGGATTGGGCGAGAGCGATGCAGCGACGCATCATGATCGAATCTAACTCTGGGTCAGACATGCTCATGGGTGCCAGCAGACGCTTGCGCAGTTTTCTTCCACCTCGTGAACGATGTGTCTGCAACGTTCACTTGGTTGTTGCGAGGCTGCACCAAAAAGGAATGCTCCGCCTCTTGATTGCGTAGTTGGCCGCTTTGACTACACGAACCCTGCAAAACTAATGTTAGGTTCGCAGTGTTGACTATGCAGATTCGGAACGTCCAAGCCCCAATTGCGCGGCGCTTGCACGAGTCATGGGTTGGCACCAGCGCTTCTATTTCGTTATCCTCGGCCTTGTGGGCGCAGGCGGCGTTGGCGCCGCAGGCGACAGATTGAACGTCAGCCAGATGTTCCAGCCCGCTGGCCGATTTTCATTGGCGAATTCGCCGTAGGCCTTCAGGTTGAGATAGCCCTGCATGTCGCCGACCGGAAAGATATAGCCGACCTGCGGTCCGGCGCCGACCACCCGCGACTGGAAGCAGCCGACACGATTGCCGGAGCCGCTGTCACAGCCGAGCTGCTGGTAGACGTAACCCACGAGGCCGACCTGCCACTGCTTGGTCAGGAATTGCGATACGCCCCAGTCGAGGTGCATGTCGACGCCACTCTGATATTGAGTCGCAGGGTTGATGAAGTTGTAGGTGAATCCAAGCACCGCCGAAGCTTCGTGCCCAGTCTTCGGGTCGAAATAGGTGTAGCCGCCGCCGGCGTCGATCGCCCAGTGCCCGAGCCCCAGATTTGCAAGGCGGGATGACTCGTAGGCCCCGACCGGAATGTCCCCGGTGATGTAGGTCATGTAGTTGTGAACGCCGGAATTCCACTTCAACTGGAAGAACGGGATCAGATCGCCAAAGGCGGTTAGCGAGCTATCGATGCTGTCGAACCGCGAGAACGGGAACGCGCCGCCCGGCGTCGTCAGTGTTCCCGTGAGTTGTCCCGCAAGTGATGTCGAGTTGTTGCCGTAAGCTGTTAACAGGACGGCAGAGGCCTGCGCGCCCAGCACGGGTGTCTCAAAAGTGTAGGTAGGGGCCACCAAGCCCAGATTGGCGGTTGCATTGACCCTTGCGTTCACGGTGGCCGTCAGATTTGCGGGAATGCCACCGATCGTGATCTCCCGTGCCCGCGCCACGTCACCGCCGGCGGAAACCGAGGTGCGATAGTAAATCGAAGTTATCGACCAACCCGGCTGTTGGGGGGTAGCCGCGAGGCTACCGAAGAAGCCGGGTATCCAGAAGCTGATGCCGCCTTCATCGGCCCGCGCCACATCATAGGGAAGCACAAGCAAGGTCGCAATTGCCGCACTCAACCGGCAGACAAAACCGGTCGTCGATATCGATTTCCCGCCCTTCATCCGCCAAGCCCCTTTTATTCCACCGCTCCTCCGTCACCGCCGAAGAACGATCCGGCATGCGAGGGACCGGAAACGAAAAATGCTACCACAGCGCGTCTACGTGTGATCGATGCTTTCGCAACCTGTGCATCCTTAGCGAGAGACTGTGCCTTCCATGCCACAATTTCCGGGCTGAAAATACTTGGTGGTTTTGCCGATTCTGCATAGCGCCGCTGATTTGCGCCTTACGAAAACTGTTTGAAGAATGACCGTCAGAAGTTTCGCTGAACGCGAAGCTCCAGATGGACTGCATCCTGGTCCTTGAACTCGTAGCGCGTCGCCGGCTTCGGAGCTGCCGCCCCGAGGACCGCAGAGCCTTGGAATTTCTGGTCGAGGTGAAACCACTGCACTTCCGCCGAGAAGGTCAGGTTCTTGACGGGCGTCCAGCGGGTCACCGTGCCGAGTTGCGAGACGTTGAAGTCGGGATTGCAGACATAGTCGGCGCTCACCGCCTTGGCCGGCGTGGTGTAGTTGGCGCAGATGAATGCCTTGGCCGTGCCGTCGTAGCGGACCACCGAATAGCTGCCATAGAGGCTCGTCGACCAGTACGGATCCCAGTTGTGGTTGAATGCGCCGCGGACGCCAAAGGCCTCGGTCAGATGCAGCGATCCGTCGCCGCCGGCTGCGACCGGCAGGTAAACCGCATCGGTGGTGGCGCCGAAGCCGATGCTCTGATAGGCCGCCGGATTGCTGGAGCCGCCGAACATCGCAAAGCTCGGCGAGGTCGAATCCGTTCCGATGATGTATTTCGTGGCTCCCTTGGCGTAGCTCGCATCGAGCTTGATGTCATCGGCAGTGCCGGTCGGCAGGTTCTTGATTTGCAGGGCGGCCATCACCGCGCCACCCCATCTGGTGTCAGGGTGACCGCTGATCTCCGACAACGCAGTCGGCGCCGCACCCGGCAAGCCGACCGCGCCGGCCGGCGCGCCAGCGGTGTTGAGGACGTTGTAGGAGGCGTTCACCTCATGCGCCGCTGCGGAAATCTGGAACAGGCCCCAGGCCTGATCGACGCGGATATTGCCGACGACCTCGGGGGCATGAACGCCGGCATAGGCGTTGCCGGTGTTCAACGTGGCATTCAGCGCCAGCGACAGATTGTAGACGGCGGTGCGGTCCCACACCGTAGGATCGTCAAGTCCGATGCTGCCGGTCACGCCGTTGCCGAAGTCCGCGGTGTACTGGATGTTGTTGGCACCGCTATTGTCACCGCTTTGGCCACCCAGCAGGAACGACGAGTTGTTGCCCGGAGTGCCCTGCCAGGGCGACGCGTAGGCGGACGCTGACTTGCCGAAGGTGAATCCCGCGAACTGGACGAAGAGATCATAGATGGCGACATAGCCGCCGCCGGGGGTGTCGAGCAGGTTCGAGTTCGCGACAGGAAGCGAGCCGTTGATCGAGTTCGGGTTGAAGGTGCTGCCCCCCAGCGTGGTGAACTGGAATTTGCTCGAAGCGAAGGTGCGGACCACGCCATATTCGGTGGCGGTGCGGGTATCGACCGTCAGCACCATGCGCGAGCGGTCGACGAAATAATCGAAATAACGGTTCCGCTGCCCGGCATCGCCATTCCACGCCGGCTGGCCGTGGGCGGCGCCGCCGTTGAAGGTGACGTCGGCACGCACATAGCCGCCGAGCTTGATGCAGGTGTCGGTGCCCGGAATGAAGAAGAAGCCCGCGCCGTACAGCGAGCACGCCTTCACATATTCGACGGCCTTCGCCTTGACCGGCAGATCCGCGGCCTGGGCGCCGCCGATGGCCATCAGGCCGGCCATTATTCCGAGAACGAGATTCCGCGCCCTTTTCATTCCGGGGCTCCTTCCCGTGACTCATGCAGGTGCGTGCAACCAAGAGTGAATCCAAGACGGTCGGCAGGCAATACGTGCCGATGAGCCGCATGCAACTGGTTGGCCGGCTGTGATTTTTCTGCCACGCTGGCGGACACAGCGGAGAGGATGTGAGTTCGCATTCTCGCGGCACGAGATGCCCGAGCTTTGCGTGTTTCACCCTCCTCATTGAGTAGAGGGCGCAGGGAAAGCCGGGTGCCGGTTGCACCCATGGGTCCCGTGCAACAAAAAGCACGGGGGTAGGACCACAG
>NZ_JCAMOQ010000113.1:0-7753 GCF_059512365.1 Bradyrhizobium sp. Ses1 | reverse complement strand
CGGAGACACTCAAAATCAAATCGCCCGCCGCGCCTTCAGCGCCACGGCTCCTCATCGCCTTCGCCAGATCATCCTATTCCCGTCGCAGAGCAATTGGTCGTGTGAGAAATACGGGCTAACGCTCTCTTAAGAATCGACAGGCTGGCAGCACCTGCATTTCAGAACTTCCGTTCGCGCATGAGTTCGCGTCATTTGAGGCTTGTCATCGTTGTCCGGTTTCTGACCATCGCACAGTTCTTGTCAGACTCGAAACACCTGGCGTGATCGATCGGCTCGCAATTTCTATAAGCCTAATCAGAAGCTTAAAGGGCGAGGACAGCGCTGGCACGGCGATTGCTATTGAGATGCAGCAAAACTGAGGGAGGGCTGAGTGCACACAGACGCGCAGGACGAGCGATACTCTCCTTCCCTTGGACCCGCGTCCCCAAACAGCGCGCTATTATGAACGACGAGGCTAAATTTCCACGTCAATGTTCGTTGCCCGGTGCTCGGGCGTGAGATTCCATCGCGACCGACAGCAATGCGCGACGAGTGCACCTGAACCTGGCTCAGATATACAAGGCTATCATGTCGGCCGCTCGGCACTTAGACCCACTGCGCTATACGAATGAGCGGCGGGCTTTTAACAGCTGGGTGACGCTTTCTCCTGCAGGAGCGCCCCCGTGGGAGCTCCTGGGCGACGGAAGTGACCGCTAGAGCCGAAAAAGCACACAAGTCAAGGCTCCAGAATGGCGAGGCGCTGTCATTCTTCTTTCTGCCCCAGCAGCTTTCCAGTCTTACGACTTATGAAGTGCAACTGCGAACAAGCAGGGCAAACAACGCCTTGAAAGTCTCGTTCCGTCGCCTCGGCATCATCATCGAGCCACTTCTGGACCATCATCTTCGTGATCGGACAGGCGAAAGTGAAGGCGCGCATATCTTCCCTTTATTGAGTGCTGGTCAAGCAAAAGCGAGAGCCGGTGTGCTTGAGCTCGCAACCACAATAGCGCAGGCGAGGGCCCGGGCACTCGCTCCAACCCACACTACGAAGTCCTCGTGGAGTTGCCTTGATCTCGCGCAACCGAACCGACGCCCCGTGGGAACTACAGCTCACAATCGAGGAACCAATGAGCATCCCTGCGAGACGACGGAATCGTTTGGCGCAAGCAAATCCACGCGGTGAATAAGTAAGTTGAGCAAAGCGACTATCGCACCAAAGGTCTACCCGAAGCCGGAGGAGACTGGATGAATCGACAAGATCGACAGCCTTCAAGAGGAAGTGATGCCTCTTTGTGGGGAAATGAACGCATCTCTCGACCCGGGGAGATCGGTATCCGTTGGGGGTTTTAGGTCTAGCCCAAGAAAATCTCTCTCTCTTTCTGCATATCCGGGGTTCGAATGACGTTATCCCAAGCTTCTCCTTCTAAACTGCATCAGCCTTCAGAGATACCAGTTGGCGAGTACTTGGCTCACCGAGGCCGGGCTCTTGTTGGCCGCCATCCGTTCGCTGCGGAAATGTCCAAAGACCAGGTTGCCAGTCTACTACCTGAATACTTCGCGATGTCACAGGCTTTCCCATACCTGCAGGCGGGATCGCAAAAGGATCTCATATTCGACGCAATACATCGCAATCGAGCCCTCCCGAGGGATGTTGAGCTGACCAGTGTGGTCGCAAATTTTATCTGTTGGGATGAGACGGGAGGTCATAGTCGGGTTCTCCAGGGCGGCAACGCTGCGCTACCCAGTATTCTGGACACAGAAAACTTCCACTCAAAACTCTTTAGAAAAGATACGTCGCGGCTGCTTGGTCGAGCAATACAGCCTAACTACAGCACCATGACGAGCCGGTACCTGCGTGCGCTATATCATGGCTTGTCGTCGACAGACCCCATAGTGCGTTGCGCCTACATGGTTGCCTTTGAGCTACATGCTGCGGAAATGATTCAGGCACTTTGGAACACGTTGGTCAAAACATTTGATGCTCGGTCCGGCGATCTTGAGTATTTCCGGGTCCATGTCGGCGGCGAGGATCCTGCGGAGAAATATCACGGAGAGATGACAAGCCGGCTCATTAGCGAACTGGTCCCTGCCGACTGCAACAGCCGTTTCTTGGATGAATTCGACTGCGCTTATCGGCTCAGCTTAGAATGGTGCCGCAATTTAGTTCGAACTGACTCGCTTGATCGAGGTGCTCAACGTGAGGTTGAACACCACGGCCGTTGTCATTGTGGTTCTGTCATGTTCTACGTCCGTGCGCCGGCACAGATTGCTGCAGTGAAGTGCAATTGCTCAATCTGCCAAATGTCCGGATTTTTGCATATGCTCGTTGCCAACGACAAGCTCAGGATTGAATGCGGCGAAGAACTCCTTACGACATACCAGTTCAATAGGAACATCGCTCGGCACACGTTTTGTCGCGTTTGCGGAGTGAAGCCATTTTATCGCCCGCGATCGAATCCTTCAGGATTCAGCGTAAATGTTCGATGCCTAGATAGAACGGCGATCGAAAGCATAAGAATAGATGATTTCGACGGCGAGAATTGGGATCTGGCGATCCGCTCGTTGCAGGCGGACGAGAAGAGTTGAATTTGAGTGAATCCGAAAGGCGCGCACAATGAGTGATAAACTTGCTTTGCTTTCAGAAGATGCTCTCGCGAAGTACCGCTCAGAGCTGGCAGATAAAGGTACCGTCCTGATTGCCCCCGAGACACTGTTCACCAAAGACGAGCTGACGAGGATCGATCAGCTGCAGTGCGGTATTCCCGAAGAAACGGTTCGGGAGGGAGATGCGGGCGATTCTCACAATGTTTTTGTAAAACGAGTGCGGCTAGATCACCCTGGCCATCATCCTAGCAACGTGAATGGTACAGCTTCTACGCAGATCATCGAACTAGTTGAAAGGACAGAGCGAGTCTCTGCGCTCAGGAGGATCTTCGGAGGGTCATCAGAGTGCGTCATTCGCCGATGCCAAATTCATCGCATGCCGCCTGGGTCCTTTGTTGGCGTCCATTTGGATGCTGAGAGCGACCCCGACTTCGAGTATTCTGTGATTGTTCAGCTCGCGAGAGATTTCGAGGGCGGTGAGTTCGTCGTATATCCAACTGAGCGTGAGCCCCAAGTGTTTCGCCCGCACCTGGGAACCGTAGTTATCACGACATGTAGCTTCCGGCATGAGGTAAGGCTGGTGCACGCCGGGGAGCGTCGGTCGCTCGTCTACTTTTGTTCAAAATACCGCGGTGCGAACCGCCGGATAATCGAAAACCTGCCGCTCGCGTGAGGTCCGCTAGCTAGATGCTAGGGATTGTAACGCCGCGAGAATGTGGTCTATCGATGTCGGCCGGCGCTCTCTAACTAGATGAAGCAGTGCTCGACCAACGAAGATATTTTGTCATCTTCGTCGCCCTTCGCTACTGTCTGGTCAGTGATGCTGGATCGTAAGTTATCGGACCAAGGCTAATTCTGCTCGTCAAGAGGAGAGGGGAACGCGGTCCTCTGGCGAAATGTTGGCCAAACTGGGACGATCTGCCGAACTAGTTTGATCAACTGAAGAATAGGGCCAATGACCGCAGATTTGGATGCCAATCTGCATCGCTCCGGCATTCTGTTGCTTCGCGCGCCGAGGCCGCAGGACCAAGCGTTTGCACGGTCGTGGTGTGCCCACAGGGAAAGCTGACAAGATTGGTGAGCCGAACAACCTGGGTTTGCAATGGAAGAATTGACAGTGCTGCGAGCGGCCAGTCAACCTGGAAGAGAGTGCTTTGCCATGTCCTCAGGGCTCCTTCTGGCTTCAGCACGGCTGGAAAAGGGGTGTTGTTCAAGTTCGAACGAATGCTCCGAAGAATGCATCCTGAAGACTTGGGACATGGCGCTGTGAGCCACTCAGAGTATGGTCAATAACCTCTGCTCCAAATTCCGGCCCACCAGCCTGTCGCGCGCGATCACGAGACACTCCACCGTGCCTGCCTCTTGATCGGCGGCAAGCGGAATAACGCCCTCCTTGTGTATACTATCGAATAGCAATCCTTCATTGACAAAACAATCAAGCGCCGTTCGGAGGGAGTTTAGTCGGACATTGCGCACAGATGAAATCACGTAGGAATGGGAATAGTCGGGTCGTAGCAACCGGTCAGCAATGCTGTGCAATACCGAGCCTCCGCCCCACCGACCGTTCGCTTCATTAAACAGCAGCTGCCTATCGATCGAGAAGATGGCATCTATGTTGATCATCC
The DNA here is from genome assembly GCF_059512365.1 of Bradyrhizobium sp. Ses1. Taxonomy (NCBI): domain Bacteria; kingdom Pseudomonadati; phylum Pseudomonadota; class Alphaproteobacteria; order Hyphomicrobiales; family Nitrobacteraceae; genus Bradyrhizobium; species Bradyrhizobium sp. Ses1. The sequence continues at coordinate 3,545 of NZ_JCAMOQ010000113.1, read as the reverse complement.
CGCGGTACCCCAAGGTCCGCGCAAGCTCCACAAATCGATAGGCATGCGCGTAAGCGGTCGAGAGCTGCTCATCGCGCAGGTCGCTTGGAAGCTCTAGTCCAGTCCAGACGAGAGCTCTTTCGGATCGATCTTCGCTTCGACGCAGACGTATGTTTCCACTGTTGACGTATGCGATTGAACCATTTTCCTCAATTTCGAACTCAAGGTAGAACAGACAACGAGCCAAGTGGTACGATTCGACAACCACCGTTTTACACGACGGAGTTGTCACCTCAGACCAAAGCGCGCCAGGATCAAACGACGACCAAAGGAGCCGCCGGGTTTCTCTTGCTCCAGGGAGTGGAGCGCTCTCCTTGCCGGTGAATATAACATTTCCTACCCCGCCGGCTCCATTGTCTAACTTTACAATCACGCTGCCTGTTTCAGACCTCAGGGACGCAACCGCTCTGAATAATTCGTCTGAGCTTGTCGTTACGCATCCACTGGGTATCGGAAGTGCGACACTTGTTGCCAGTTGACGGAAGTGACTCTTGCGGTTCAACAGATCATGTCCTCGCTGCAGAGCGAAGTCGTCACCGTTCTGCGGTATGCCAAGCATCGCGGCTAAGCGAGCAATGCCTTCCGTTGAGTAGCAAGCACATAGTTTCCAATGTGCTTTCTGACGGATGTGGCTGCTGAGCTGTTCAACAACGGTATTGGACTGCAGAGTGAAATCACTAAGGACCCCCGTCTCGTGGGCGTTTTCTGGCACGAGCACCAAGACGGTCGATGGGTCAAACTTAAGCGTCGCGCCAACGTAGTCTAACAGGTCAGTTGGGATCGCTACCGGAGAGACAATTACGTCGCCCGGTTGTGCAAACCATACGGAACGCCAAGCAGACTTGGCGGCAAGCGAAAGTTGGATAGGCGTCAGATCGGTGCCCGACATCTGAGCGGTACCGGCATTCATAATTAGGATCCGCGGCATCAGCGAGCTCCGGGGTATTTGGCGTTATTGGACGGAAGCGCAGTCCTCCACTAAGATGAACGTGCAGCAGTCGCATTGATGTACAACAATTGACCGAAGCGACTTTCGGTGAGCCGGAGACGCAATATCGTTTCGGGCGGCACGCGAGTTCTAGCCATCGCTCAACCTTCGATACTCAATTGCTGTTTCGTTCCTGGCTTGATCGCGCATCGTGCTCTTTCAGCATAAAATGCTGTATTTTGCCCAACGCGGTTCGTGGCAATTCTTCCGTGAAAATGATTTCGCGCGGCACTTTGAAACGGGCGAGCTGTGACTGCACATGCGCCTTCAGAGCTTCCGCTTCAATCCGCGCGCCTGATCTCCTGATCACGTAAGCGACCGGAACTTCATCCCACCGCGGATCGCGCCGACCGACGACGGCGCATTCCGCGACATCGGGGTGCTCTAAAAGCACACGTTCAACTTCCGCCGGATAGACATTTTCTCCGCCGGAAATGATCAGGTTCTTCTTGCGATCATGCACCCAAAAGTATCCGTCGACATCGCGGTGGCCGACGTCACCAGTGTGATACCAGTCGTTACGCAGTGCCTCATAGGTTGCTTGTTGATTGCCCCAATATTCGCTGAAGAGATTGGGTCCGCGCACTGCGATCTCGCCTGGGGTGCCTGGCGGCAGCTCGTTGCCGGCATCGTCGAGGATTGCCGCTTCGCAGCATAGGCCAGGCAATCCACTCGAACTCTCTCGCGCAAGATCGGCGCCGAGCCTCGTGTAGATGGCAATGGGGCAGGTCTCCGTGGAGCCATAAACCTGCAGGACGGATACGCCGCGCGCGGCAAAGCGGTCGGTCAGGTGCCGCGGCACCATGGTCGAGCCAGTGGAAATTGCTTTCAGTGAGGATAGATCGGTCGTCGGCCAGCCAGGATGCTCGGTCAGAGCTTGAATCGTGGCAGGCACCAACACGGCTAGCGTAGGCCGGTCGTGCTCGAACGCAGCAAGCGTCGCCTCTGGCGTAAAGCGCGGGTGGATCGTAACCGTCGCGCCGTGATGCAGCGCCGGCGTGGTCTGGATATTGAGGCCGCCGACGTGGAACAGCGGCAACACTGTCAAGACATGGTCGGCCGAGGTGAGGCCATGCATGTGTTGACTCATAACCCCATTCCACAGCAGGGCCTCTTGGCGTAGCACAGCGCCTTTCGGCCGGCCGGTGGTGCCCGAGGTATAGACGATCAGAAGCGGGCAGGACAGGTCCGTGTGCGGGCTCCGACCATCGCCGCGCCCTCTCTCTAGCAAGTCATCCCACTTGCTTCCGAGGAGGGGCGTATAATCGAAGCCGACCACGAAGATGTCCGGAAGTTGCTCCGCCAGCGCCGGCAGGAGTGCCTCGAAGGCGTGTTCGACGACCAGCACCTTGGCGGCGGCGTCGGACAGGATGAAGAGCTGCTCGGCGACCGCAAGCCTCCAGTTCAGTGGCACGAGAATTGCGCCGAGCCGCGCGCAGGCATAGAGTAGCACCAGATAGTCCGGCCGGTTAAGGCTGAGAATCGCGACGCGATCGCCTCTCTCGACACCGAGCTGGCTCTTTAGGGCGCGCGCAACCTGTTCGATCCGTTGATTGAAGACAGAGTAGCTTAAAGTCCCGCCCTCGAAATGGATCGCGGGGTTGTCGGGCGCGAACGTCGCGTTGCGCTCAATCAGCGTGCAAAGATCCATCATCGGTGTTCCGCTTTTCTTAGTCTTGCACAGGATGTCCCTCCCGAAGCGGCCAATGAGAGCTCCTCAATTTCCGCGGGAGGTGTCGATTACCGCTTTATTGTCTTAGACAAGGCGCGCGTACCGTCACGTATCTGCAAAAGCAGTCGCAGCTCGTGGCGATATAGGAGCTCAGGTACAGTCGATGTAGTTTGGGGACTCAAGGTGTAGGCTCTCGCTCACGTGCTTGTCCGACAGGAGCGACGTGCATCCGACCATGGTGATAAGCGCACCATGAGGAGAGTGTCTTGCGCGATCTTCTCAATACAGGCTCGCCACACATATAGGCCGCTCTGGGATCTCCATCTTTGAAGCCGACAATGGCCCGGCATTGGCCTTCAGCGTGGTTGACTAGCAAGACCTTCTTGGAGCCGTCAGGTCTTTTCACATTGCCGCTCCGAGATGCTTGGCAATCTCTTGCAATGTCGTGGCGAGCGAGAACTGCTGCCAAAGCGCCTCGAGAACTTCTGCAGGCCGATCGACGTTTATGCGTTTGCGCGATTTTGTCGGCATAGCAGCTCTCAGGATCTGTGCGGATAGAACAAAACCACGTTCCTCGGATTGAGCGCTGGCGCGGCGGGCAACCGGCGCCACCTAGTTTGAGATCGTACAATTTGACGCCACGTGCGATTCAAGTCCCTTTAGGGGCCGTCGTGTGAATATGTTCAAACTCCCAGGCATCCAGGAGCAGCGATGATGCGAAAACGGAAAAAAACCGCCAGTTCCTCAAAGGATCTGGCCCGAAGGTGGACTAGTACCCACTTTTCTTGGATCGTGAGTCGTGATTCAAGATATGGATGATACCCGAAGCAAGAGAAGTCCACCTTT
>NZ_JCAMOQ010000112.1:0-8026 GCF_059512365.1 Bradyrhizobium sp. Ses1 | reverse complement strand
TTCGCGGGACACAGCGTGCCCGCTGTCAGGCAGAAACTCCACTTATCGCCTTGTTCAGATTCTTGAGGCCGGCTCTATCGGTTCCGGCTTCGAGCAGGTGCACCGCAAATGCGTGCCGCAGCGAATGCGGCGTCACCGGCTTGGAGAGTTTCGACACCCGATGCGCCTTACGGCAGGTGGCATCCACGGCGCTTTTCGATATCGGTTCTCCAACAACACCGCCGGGAAACAGCCATATCCCTGTGGGCCGCACGGCGCGCCAATAGTTCGTCAGCACCTCCAGCAGCTTGGCCGATAGCATGACGTAGCGGTCTTTCTGTCCCTTGCCCTGCTCGACGCGCAGCACCATGCGCTGGCGGTCGAGAGCCTCGGGCTTCAGGCGGGTGGCTTCAGAAATACGGAGGCCGGCGGCATAGCATGTCGTCAGAACCGCCTGGTGTTTGAGGCTCTCGATACTGCCGAGGAAGTGCAGCACCTCCTCAGGGCTGAGAATGACGGCCAGTGTCTTTGGCGCCTTTCGGCACGGAATGACCTGGTCGAAATCCCAATCGAGGCCGAGCGTGACGCGGTAGAGGAATCGAAGCGCTGCGACGGTCACGTGCACCGAACGTGGCGCCAGCTTCTTCTCGTTCGTCAAATAGACCTGGTAGGCGCGGATATCCTCCGGACCGAGCAAAGCCAGCGATTTAGCGAAATGCCGGGCGAATTGCGAAACCTGCAACAAATACGAATCCTGCGTGTGTTGCGACAGGTTGCGGACCTGCACGTCTTCCATCATGCGTAACCGAAGCGAGGTCATAGCGAACTCCTTGACAAGAGGGACGCTGCGCGCGGGCAGCAACACCATCTTGGCAAGGGCAAGCGCTTCTGAAATGCGGTGGATTACGTTGCTGTGCGGGTGGTGCCGCGGCCAGAGACACGGGCTGGCTTCAAGGGGGATACCGCGCTCAACGCGGATACCCTCCCGCGGAGCGGGTTCGTCCAAGACGGTTTATACCGACTGCCGAACTATGCCGAATGGTTTTGGGAAGAATCCGTCATTTGCGCGCGCTTGCAGCTGATCGAGCAGTCGTCGTCCCGGTCCCATTCGGCATAGTCCGGCGTGTTACAGCGCCTCAAGGAAGGCGAGCAGGCGATCACTTGGCTGGAAGCGGGCTCGCTTGCTGGTGCTCGTACGGCTTGAGCTTTGCGAGGGCAGCTTCTTTGAGTGCGAGATGGGCATGCAGGTAGGTCTGCGTTGTCTCGATAGACTCATGGCCGAGCCACAGCGCAATGACGGAGCAATCGACGCTGGCTTGCAGGAGCTCATTGCAGCGCTGTGCCTGAGCACGTGCGGCGAAAGCAGCAGCAAGGTATAATCGCGACGCCCCAGCCATGTCGTGCGATCGGGAGCGGCGAAACTCGCCTCGATCTCGGACCGTGTCAGGAAATGCACCTGACGCTTGTCGTGACGCTTGCTTGGTATCGCCAGGACTCGCTGGATCAGGGCGCTGTGAGCCGGCTCCTCGAAGGACACGAACCGGAAAAAGGAGCGAATGGCTGTCAGGCGCAAGTTGCGCGTCTTGACGCTGGCGCCTCGCTTCGTCTCGAGATCAGCAAGCAACGCGCTGACAAAAGGCGCATCGAGATCGTCGAGGGCCAGGGCCGAGGGTGGCTTGTGGAGCCGCGCTTGCGCAAACGTGAATAAGAGCCGGAACGTATCTCGGTAGGATGCGATCGTGTTGGCGCTGACATTGCGCTGGCGCATGAGCCGCTCGGTGAAGTAACGCTCGATGAACGCGGCGAGGTTGCTGCTCGGCTTCATGGCTTGCCCGCCCAGCGCCGGTCGAGACGGCGGGCTGCCTCTTCCATCAGCTCCGGACAGGCCGAGAGATACCACGTGTCGCGCACGCAGGCGTGGCCGAGATAGGTGGAAAGCGCCGGCAGCTGCTGCTCGACATCAATCCCCTCGCGATACCAGCTGAGAAGCGTGCGGATGGCGAAGCGATGCCGGAAATCGTGCACGCGCGGCCCGCTATGGTCGTCTGGACGCCACAGGCCGATCTCGCGGGATAAGCGCCAGAAAACACGATGAACATACTGGTGCAGCAATCGGCCGCCGCGCTCAGCCACGAAGAAGCGCGCACCGCAGCGCGATCCGAGGTGAGCATCCCGCTGTTTGGCGTAGCTGCGGAGAGCCGCACGGGTCGTCGGATGCTACGGCATGAGGCGCGACTTGCCGAACTTGCCCTCTCGGACCGTGAGTACGCCTTCCTTGAGATCGACATCGGCACGCTCAAGCCCGGTCGCCTCGGACAGACGCATGCCTGTCGCGGCGATCAGCCCGAACAGATAATGATAAGTCCAGCGCCGCAGTCCGGTTGCAGGAGGCAGGGCAAGTGCCGCCTTCAATAACGCCGCGATCTCCGTATCGCTGTAGACATAGGGCTTGGCCCGCTTCAGGGTGGCAAGATTCCGACGCGCGGCACCTCCGTCTCGGGATCGATGTTCGCGATACGGCGCGCGAAACCGTGCACGTCGGTTAATCGCAAGGCCCACGATGCATGACGGTCGGGTGGCAGAGTCGCCAGGCTAAGGCGAGCTTTGCGGTGATGGTCGTGGCCTTACGCTGCTCCATGAAGGAGATGAAAATCGGGAAGAAATCGGCGAGCCGGCGGGCCTGATGCTGGTACTTGTACCCAAGCCCTTGGCGCATGCTCAGATACTGCTTGAGTGCGGATCGCAGAGTGGTCATTGCACGTCTCCCGGCCATGGCAGGCTCAATGTGCGGAGTGCAGCTCAGAGAACTGCCGCCACACAACGGTATCAAAAAAGCGTCGCGGCGCCCTGACCATGATCGTCGTCGAGCGCTGCCGCGGATATCGGAAGGGCCGCATCCCATAACGCCGGCACAACGCGATGAACAGCCGGACCGACCGTTGGTCTGGTAGGCTAAACTTCATTTCGATGGGGGGATAGCGACGCCTCACCTCCTCGAGCTTCGCCTTCAGCCGTTCGACTGCGGCTTCCGCGGCGCCGCGTTCTCCATCGGTGGTCGCGCCGAAATACAGCGCCTCCACCTTCTTGAGCCGTTCCCGAAGCTGGTCTTCGATCGGCATGCCTTCGCTCCTCGGAAGAACGAGGCCATCGCGCCAAACGGCCGTCAATCACCAAAAGCACGCCGTCCACACATCATCGCAAGCAGGAGCGGAGCGCTCGCGCATCCCTTGTGCTAAAAGCAGGCACCTTGCGGCCTTGGCGAGATTGCAGCGCCGCGCCCTCGCCCGCCGAAATGCTGCCGCCCAGGCCTCATCGGACACTCACCTTCATTGAGCCATAGCACCATTGGCTCGCCGGTCGAGGTGACAAACCGCTTGCGCTCCGCGGGGCGAAGCAAATCCAGCCAGACGGCGCGGGCCTCGCCGTCTTTGCCGACGATGCTGATCGTGGCACCGCTTGCATCGAAACCTACGATCGGCCGGCGCACGATGACACCGGCGCTTGCCAAGAGCGTTGGCTCGCTCGATCGCGATGTAGTCTTCGAGCCGGCGCACAAAACGAACCGGCAGTCTGATCTCCCGCGCTCTTCCCGCCCTTGGCGATTGCGGCCGGGAGGCGGAATGAGAGCGACGCTATTTTGCGGCTGTGCGATCCGGCATCTCGGTCGCCAATACGCTCGCCGCTTCCTCCAGTCGGAGACCGGTCGTAACCACCAGCTCCGCGAACAGCGCATTGCGCTCGCCGTGACGCCCGCGCCATTCGGTATCCTCACGTCCATCCGGGTCACGACTGCGCAGGCCCACATCCCTGAAGAGCAGGAAATGATCCGAGCTGACGAACCGAACATCGGTAGGCCGTGCACCTGGCTCGCGTGCTCGTACGGTCTTCACTGGAACGAGACGGCCACGGTGAATCCGCCGCCAGCCCATTGCAGGCCGGAACGGAGAAGTCCTGATCAACTCTTCTTCGAGCGCCCAGGCGTAGAACTTCTACAATGCTGCGACGGCAAGGTTCCATGAATCGGCGGAGATACGATGTGTTGGCATCGATCGGCGGCGCGCAGCATGATAGGCGGTGAGATCGTCTCGATCGGCCTGCCAGACAGACTTGCCGTCGCGCCGCTCGCGGAGGAATCGCATCCAGACCACAAGATCGCGGCCATAGGCCCGCAGGCTGTTGAACGAACGTACGCCATGGTGCGGCAGGCGCGAAAAAAAACCGGTTGAAATCGACATCGTAGCGTCCACCATCATCCAGGATGAATGGCAGCCTCACTCAGACCGGCCTTCTCCGCCGCCGCGATCGCGGCGGCGGAGAAGGCCGGAAGTGCGCCGTGCGTCATCATCGCGGGCCCGCCAAGAGCGCCAGTTCGGTGAAATAGAGCTGGGGGTGGGAAAAAGCTCCTTGTGGTCGCTTACGCACTGGCGGGCTTAAGCCCGCCAGTGCGCAAGCCACTACCTCACTTCATCGTCCGAATCAGAATCTCGTTCGCTCAAGCGTGACGCTGAGGCATGACGCTCATGAGACACGCCCATAGAGTCCGGATAATGCCGAGATCCTCGCGCAGGAGACCGGACGGTCGATCGAGGATCCGGCCAAACTTATTGGACCCAAGTTGGCGCCTCATGGGAACGGATGGAAACTTTGTAAAGGCTCGGCGCGGCCGTCATGTTCCTGGTCGAGGCGAGGGCTAGCGGCCCAACAGCAGCTTTAGGAAGGCTTCAAGGCCGGGCTTTCGTTGTCGGCCCGCCAATGGGCCGAAAAATCGAACCGACTTGGGCGGATGCCATCGCGCAGCTCGCGGTAGACCAAGCTCGAAATAGTGGGCCCCGATGGCCAGTGCGCGCTGCTGGCGATCGCAGTGCTGGGACACTCGGTCAGTCGATTCGAGAATGCGGTCTGAGTGACCCGCGCCTTGCTACTGAGTTCGGTGGGAATTTTCATATTAAACTCATCAGGGAGGACTGGTCTTGAATCCTGCGTAATCATAAGGGAATTCGCTGAATTTCTGCGCTGTTTGGCCTTCTGGGTCGCGGGTTTTGCACTGCTCTTCCGATTAGAAAAGGTCGTCAAGTGAGGAGATTCGCATGAAGGTCGGTGTTCCCAAGGAGATCAAGACGCACGAATATCGAGTAGGCCTGACACCTGGAGCCGTCCGCGAATACGTGGCCGCCGGTCACAGTGTGCTGGTCGAGACCAATGCCGGCGCTGGAATTGGCGCCACAGACGACAATTATCGCAAGGCTGGCGCAACGATCGTGGCCTCCGCTCGCGAGGTGTTCGCATCGAGCGAGTTGATCGTAAAGGTGAAGGAACCCCAACCTTCCGAATGGGTTCAGCTGCGACAGAACCAGATTCTCTTCACTTATCTGCATCTGGCGCCTGACCCGGAGCAAGCTGAGGGCCTCTTAGAATCTGGGTGCACTGCGATCGCCTATGAAACCGTAACTGACGCGCATGGCGGCCTTCCGCTGCTTGCGCCAATGAGCGAGGTCGCGGGCAGGCTCGCGGTCGAAGCAGCCGGTGCGGCCCTGAAGCGGCACGCCGGCGGGCGGGGGCTCTTGATCGGTGGCGTGCCAGGCGTCCAGCCGGCCCGCATCGTGGTGATCGGAGGCGGCGTTGTTGGTACGCATGCAGCTCGAATGGCGGCCGGCCTGGGTGCCGAGGTCACGATCCTTGACCGGTCGATATCCCGACTTCGCGAACTGGATGAACTATTTGAAGGGCGCGTTCGTACCAGGTTCTCGACAAAAGACGCGATTGAGGAGGAGGTATTTGCGGCGGATGTCGTGATTGGTGCGGTGCTGCTTCCCGGCGCGAGCGCGCCGAAGCTGGTCACTCGCGGCATGTTGGGATCGATGCGCAAGGGCTCTGTGATCGCGGACGTAGCTATCGACCAGGGCGGGTGTTTCGAGACATCGCGTCCAACGACGCACGCGGAGCCAACTTACGAGGTAGACGGCGTCATTCATTACTGTGTGGCCAATATGCCCGGCGCTGTCCCGCTCACCTCGAGCCAAGCGCTGAATAACGCCACGCTGCCCTTTGGTTTGGCTCTCGCCAACAAGGGATTTGTAGCCGTGCTCGAAAATCCGCACCTACGCGCAGGCCTGAATGTCCATCGAGGCCGCCTCACTTCTAGGGCTGTGGCCGAGAGTCTTGGCCTGCCATTCTCACCGATCGAACAGGCTGCGGCCTGATCCCAGAGGTCCCCTTGTGGGGCGTTTCCTCCCAGACTTGGCGGGCCACTCCTTCGGGAGTGGCCCTTCTTTCGTGTATCGAATATGAAGGCCCGAAACACAGTCTCGCGGAAGCGAACAGGCGCAAGCACTTCTACGTCAGATTGGCAAATGGGAGAAGCGAGGAAGTGATGAGGAGGTTAAGCTCGCCAAACTGGCGGCTGAGTTTCGGCAAGCCCTCGATCGCTCTGATCCGCGTGGCACGAGAGTGACTGACTATGAGTAGGAGCTAGACAGGCTCCCGGAGAAGGCTCGCGGGATCGTAGAAGTTAGCCCAGGCAGCCACTTGCTCCTAGAAAGCCGCGCCCAGCGTGCCGATACCGATTAGGAATCAGGTCGAGCTATATCGTCGAGTGCCCGGACTGAGGCAGACCAAGAGCCAACACAGAATTGCCTCGCTTCTACCTGGAATGGTCTGGCGAGTTGACGACTCTTCAGGACCAGACCGAGTTAACGTGGGTCAGTACGTAACGTACCTGTTGATGGCCTCAGGACTGGCAAGGCGGATAATAAAGCGGCACATGTGCTCGCTATCGAACCTCCGGCAGTCCATAGCAAAGGCATGAAATGCGAGAATGTCTGGCTTGGTCATAAGGTCTGTAAGAAGAAAAAGGGGCACCACGTGAAGGCCCTCAGCGATGAGAACGTGCTGACGGTCCTTAACGGCGTCCCCAAATCAAAGCTCTGTCCCGAGTACTCAAGGACCTCACACCAAACAGGCCATGAACGCGCCCGTGGAATCCTACCCCGGAGGCATTCTGGGGCGGACGGATAAAGAGGGAGGCTGTGGTCTTTTAACATCATTTAGAGGTTGTGGTTTTCCGGAGCAGTTGTTGCGCCGCTCGTCAAGCATTGTGGTCAAGAGTTCGACATTGGCCATTTGGATCAGCACATCGAGATCTGCACCTGGAAAAGGAGCGGGAGGAGAGTTTTTGTGCCTCGTGAAAATTCGCTACAGCGGCCACTGCTATTCGTTTTAACACGATGGTTCTCCTCAGCCGAAGGGTGCGCACCTTTTCAAAGACAGAAACGGGAAGGCGCAAGTCGCTTTGGGTCGTGTCCCGTGGCGTGGTAGCTGAGTGCGGGTGACCGCGTTCGCCGGCATGGGCCGGATCGGTCAAGCTGGCGATTGCCGGGAAGCTGACGGCGGCATCATCCCCAACGGCGCGATCGTTTCCAGTGTCATGTAGCGTCCGCGCTGGACGGCCCACTCGTCGTTCTGTTCGAGCAGGATGGCCCGACCACCGCGGCCTTGATCCCCTCATGGGCATCGGAGATGACGAGCTTGACGCCGCGAAGGCCCCGACGCGTCAGCTTGCGGAGGAGCGCGATCCAGAACGTCTCGTCCTCGGATGGGCCGATGTCCATGCCGAGAACCTCACGCCGGCCGTCGCTGTTGATACCCATCGCAATGGTCACGGCGACCGACACCATGCGCCCGTTCTGGCACACCTTCAGACGGGTGGCGTCGATCCACAAATACGGCCAGTCGCCCTCGATCGGGGAATTGAGGAAAGCCTTCAACTTATCGTCGTCTCACTGCACAGCCGCGACACCTGGCTCTTGGAGATCCCGCTCATGCCCATGGCCTGTACCAGATCGTCGACCGAGCGGGTGGAGACGACCTGGACATAGGCTTCCTGCACCACCGCTGTGAGCGCCTTCTCGGCCATCCGCCGCGGTTGCAAGAAGCCGGGGAAGTAGGAGCCCTTGCGCAGCGTTCGGGATGCGCTGGGCGGCGGCGATCAAGGTGAGACTTCGCATTGCGTCGTCAGAAATGCTCCTGAATCCTGAGCTGTTGCCTCGCG
>NZ_JCAMOQ010000111.1:0-8359 GCF_059512365.1 Bradyrhizobium sp. Ses1 | reverse complement strand
AGGTGGACTTCTCTTGCTTCGGGGATCATCCATATCTTGAATCACGACTCACGATCCAAGAAAAGTGGGTACTAGGGTGCAGGGCCATTCCATACAGGAGATAGGGCGTCGCCTGGAGCGGGCTGCTTCGACAGTCTCTCCGTGAACTGCGGCGGAACGCGGCCACCCGCGGCGGCGGTTGGAGCATCGGGCAATAACTGTGGCATGCGGATCGATCTGCCCGCCCGGGCCCAGAAAAAAAGCTCGCCGCGAGGGCGATGGGGACTTGAAGTCTACGTAGCGTCAGGTTGTACAGTCTGAATCATACATGCCGCTATCGCTCTGAAGCTTCATGATCACGAGGAGAGGCGTCAATGTCTCAGGTTCTTCGGTGCGTTGGACAATGTGGCTGTGCAAGCACGACCCGGTTGGTTGTAGCGAATGTGAGGACATGAACTGAAGAATTGAAGACGAAGCAGAATTTGCATGCAAGTATCAATCCCGGACACTGGAGTGTGGCTCTGGGGGAGCTATGAAGAGTCATCTCGTCTAGGGAGAGTGGCATGGACCCGAGCTATAACGATCCGAACTATTGGATGCGCTGGTACGCAGAGCAGCAGGAACTGCAGCGTGCGGGAGAAGAGATCGAGCTTGAGCCAGCATATCAAGCCGGCTTTGAGTAGCAATTGGGTGAGCTGCAGCTCCACTCTCACGAGGTGAGTTCGCCTGAGGGAAGTTCTTCCGAAAGTTCGGCGGGCGGGTCGCACGGAGACATTGAGCGCACAGACATCGGTGGTTCGATGAGAATACCGCCAAGATCCGATTCCCGGGTCAAATCAAGACTGGGTAAAGTCTTTGGAGTAAGCCGCCGTGAGATGTGGCCGAGCAGGCCAGCGCCTGTTGACTTCCGCTCGGAGCTTCGCATGGACTTCGCAAAGCGCAGTCGGCCGTCTGAAGCAGACCTGGAGCTGATTGAAGAGTTCAAGACGGCGTTGGTCAGCGCGAACCGTCCGACGAAGACTATCGAGAACCATGAGACAGCTCTCCGATGGTTCAGCGAGTTCCTCCAATCCAAGGGCGTCATTTTGAAGGACCTACTTGGCAATCCCGATCTGCTGGCGGCTTATAAAGCTGAATTTACGAAGCAGGCGAGCGCCAATAGCAGTAGCCGCGTGGGCGGAGCGTTGGATGCACTTAGGCATTTCCACGCTAGAAATTTCCTTTCAGCCCCCGATTGGGTGGGTAGGCAATATGAACCGATGTATCCTTCGGACGAGCTAATGATCGGCCAATTCGTGAAGAATGTCCAAGACTACAGAATTGAGCCCGATGGTACCAGAGGACGCGGGACCGGAAAGGTCCCCACGCGTACAATTACGTCCAATGTGCAGCCGCTTACCACGTTTGCTCAGTGGCTGCGAGCGCACAATAAGGGTCCACTGGCTGATTACGCGTTCAACGAACCAAGCCGGCTCGCCGCCATGGTCGACGAGTATGTCGACGCTGGCGGTGATGAGGATGACAAGCTCAGTGTGGCACTGTCTCATCTACGCAGGATCGGGGCGAACGAGCTCGAAGCTGTCGGTGCCGGGCCTCGCCTGATGGGCCGTGAAACATTGGGGGCTTATCAGCAGGACAGAACCGCCATCGATGGCTTTTTGACACACGCTATGTCCAACTATGCATCCAAGGTCGCTTCCCAAATGGCTACCAACCTACGCCGTTTTAGCGACTGGCTTCAAAGGGAGGGAAAGCTGGGCATCATGGATCGAATTGACGGCGACGTTGAGCAGCAGTCGTCATTGAACGCAGATTATGCGGCCTTCCGCAAAGCCACAAAGCGGACAGCGCCACTCAATTCGTTTCGAGAATACCTCGGTCTCGAGCCCCAATTCAGGTTCCGTCCTCACGACGACGACGCCAGCCTCATCCAGGGCTTTGCCGACGAAATGTTGAGAAACCCAGATTCCAAGAGAACAAGCCTTACAAAGGTTGCTACGGCGCAACGCGGGTTGAGTCATTGGCTCCGTCAAGAGGGTAAGGAAAGTATCGCTAGCCGAATGAACGGCAATGAAGAGCAGCAACGCTCACTGGCCGCAGACCTCCAGGCCTTTATCGAAGCCAAAGGGAAAGATGCTGCTTTTCGTCTGCGCCTGAACAAGCTCAAGCAGTATGCGCAGGTCGTTGATGCAAACAGGATGCTCGGCGTGAACCTCCCGCAGCAGAGAGCTGACTCGGACTCAATCTCTACCTGGATGCGAAATTTGCCGACGCCGCCGTCCGAAAGTGAGTGGCCGCCGGTGCTAGGCCCGTATGGGCAAGCCGGTTTGCAGGAACCGGCTGGCTCGAACTCAACCTCGTCCTGGATACGAAATTTGCCAACGCCGCCGTCCGAAAGTGAGTGGCCGCCGATGGTAGGCCCGTTTGGGCAGGCCGGCTTGCAGGAGCCGGCTGGGTCGAGCTCGACTTGGTCCCCGCAACTGCCGTCCTATTTCGACTTTCCAACGCCGAAGGGCGAGCCAGCTCGGTCCTCAGACATCTATCGCGGTCTCGGTTCTTTGGTTGACCTGCCGTCCACACCGCAGGACATGCGTGACGATGCCCAGTCAGGGCCGGTGCTGAGCCCTGCCGGCAGACCCCCGTTCTTCATCGGGCCGTCAGGCATGCATCAAGAGCTCGAGGATATCGGATATCTCGTCGGCGAGAATTGGCAGCATGGCTCACAGCCGGTGCCGGATTTCCTGCTCGATGTACTGGACAACAAAATGCTGTTGCCGAGTTCGCGAATGGCTCCCCAGCCGGTCTCCATCAACGGCGAGACCTACTCCATCACGTTGGGTCCGCGAGGACGCCGCGACGCTCAGCTTATCCATCATCCTGGCCCATCCTCGGTTCCTAAGGCCAGGGTCGGCGGTTCGGCTGCGAGTGCCTCTGCCGGCGACCGCAGCGGACGGGTGCTCGGAGCCAGGGACTGGCTGGGTGACGAGCATATCCAGCGGGACTACGAGCTCCTGGCGCAGGAATTGTCGGCGAGCAATCCAAACCTCGCCGCCCGGACTCGTTTCGTGGATCCTCTCGTGGCCTTTCAGGTGGGCCAGGGTACAGGCGACGTCGCCCTAACCGCACTCCATCGCATTGTCAACGATCGGCATGATAACGACACAGCCGACTTTCTGTTCTTGCCGGTGAGTGACGCCAGCACTACGGACCTCCATGACCGCGGCTCCCATTGGTCGTTGCTGCTCGTGGACCGCCGCGATCGCGACAATCCGGTCGCCCACCATTACGACTCCGCCCGGGGATACAATGACAGACCTGCAGCAATGCTCGCAGCACGGGTGGGAGCCGGAGACAATCTGCTAGCAGCCACCATAAGCCAGCAGAGGAACGGCTATGATTGCGGGGTCTTTGTGGCCGACGGTACGCGAGCGCTGGTCAGGCGGCTCGCGGGAAGACGGCAGGCAGACTTGAGCCTCGCCAATCTCGTCATCGATCGGCAGGCACTGCAAAACCGACTGAGGGGCTGACCACGATCCAGCAAGGACGCGCTGGGACGACTCGGCGCGTCCCGTGTCCGCTTCGGCTGATCGAGTCGTTCGTGAAGAACTGGCGCGGCGCCCGGCTCAAGCGATGTTTCGAGTCGGGACGGTCTCGAAGAAGGCTCGGATGATGACACGCAAGAGCTCTGCGAGCCATCGCAGCAGCAGGCCGAAGTTATAGCCGGCAGCGGCGAGAACGGCGTTGATGCGGTCGCCGAGGCGTCCCTTGAGATTATTCGGTCCATGCGGTGCTCGGCCTTGAGGTGGCCGATGACGGGCTCGACAGCCGCGCGACGCTTCATCTCGCGACGGATGGAGGCTGTGACGCGGCGGACCTGACCCGAGATCCAGACCCTGAACCGATGCGGGTGGTTGTGACCGCGATATCCTTTGTCGACGTGGATACGGCGAACCTCCACGCCGGTGAGCTTCTCCATGTCATCGATCACGGGACCGAGCGTGTGCCCATCGAAGGGATTGTCATGCAGAGCCTTGGAATGGAGCACGTGACTGGCCGCCCTTTGGAGACGTCACGGGGGTGGCGATGCTGACCTTGCAGCCGAACTCGTAGGGCGCGCGGGCTTTACCCTTGCCGATGCACTCAACCTCCGGAGCATGTAACGCATAGACCTTCGGACCGCGCTGATGCTGATCCTGGCTGCGCACCTGCTGCGCTAAACCGAGCAACGGGCCGAAGCGAGCTTCCAGGACCGTATCGCCATCAATCTTGCGGCGGATGTCGCGGATGATCCGGCCAAGCCGTGTCCGCAGGAACTTGAGCTGGCGCCGGGCGCGCTTGAACTGGTGGGCGTGGGTATAGCGGCCGGTCATGATGGCGGCGCGCTTGGCCAGGCGCAG
The DNA here is from genome assembly GCF_059512365.1 of Bradyrhizobium sp. Ses1. NCBI lineage: Bacteria > Pseudomonadati > Pseudomonadota > Alphaproteobacteria > Hyphomicrobiales > Nitrobacteraceae > Bradyrhizobium > Bradyrhizobium sp. Ses1. Next base: position 3,983 of record NZ_JCAMOQ010000111.1, on the reverse strand, counting down.
ATAGCTCTGGCGCAGCGGCACATGGTTGCGCTTGGCGAGCCCGACCAGCTTGATGATTGCTCGATGCAGCAGCCGCGCGTCGGTCGGATGTGCAACCGCTTTCGGCTGCACTGTGGTATGTGCGCCATGACGGCGCGAAGAAGGAGGTTGAGTATGTAGACCATCTTCAGAGCAGCCTTGCTGCGCAAGAGATGAGGGCAGGCCCCTCGGACTCGGATTGCAGGATCAGAGTCCAAACCGCCACAAGCTGCTTTAGCTCACTGGTCGGCAACCGGTGTAGAGGCGGCGTGATCCCGATGGCAGGCTCTTGCGTGGAACATGGGAACCTGCGTCACGATGCCAAGGGAGACCCCAAAGGCGGCGGACCCGCCGAGGGCAGAGTACCAATGCGCGACGCAGGGGCGGACGGGTTCGTAATGTGCGCTGGGCAGCGCGTGAATCAGGAGGGTTGAAGTCCCTTCGGTGCTCGAATGAGGAGCACCGTATCCGAAGACGGGGGTAATGCCTCGTTGGCCAGGCGCGCGAGCGTCTGGAGGACAGGGTGTCCGGAGCGATCCGGAATCCGAAGGGTTTGAGGAGAAGTATCGGGCCGTAATCGAGGGGCAACCCACAGATGAACAGGTCGGCCAAAGATGGGGCAAGGTCGAGCCCGCATTATGGGGGCGAAGGCGTTACTCATTCACCCATCGTACCAAGGTGTTTGCTGACGGCACGATACGGAAGATTCATGCGTGACCCCAGGAGACCTGCCTGTGTCCCGGCAGTAACCGGGAAAGTGACCTTATAAGCGCAAGCGAAGTGGGAAGCGATGCACAGGCAGGAGTCGGAGAACGGAGTAGTACCAGAAGCGCGAGACGAATAACTCGCGTGACCAGCAATGGCGGATCGAGAGTGATCCGGGGAAGGACGTTCGTGAACGGGTCGAGAGAAGATGCGTCGAGATAGATGAGAAAGCAGCGTGGAGATGGACAGTTCCTTTTGTGAAAAACCCGAACGTCACGCTTCGAGGAGACTATCGGATCATCTTGTTCTCGAAGATCAGAAGCAGAAGGTCCACTCTCTGGTGGACAAGGTGTATTCACGCAAGAACTTGAAGCTTGCGTGGGAGCGCGTTCGCGCCAATCATGGGGCAAGCGGCGCAGACAAGGTGACCATTGAGGAGTTCGAGGCCAGTCTGGACGAAAATCTGGAACGGCTTCATCAAGAGCTTCGCGATGACACCTATCAGCCGCGAGCAGTGCGACGATTAGAGATTCCGAAAAGAGGAGCTCCGGGCAAGACAAGGCCGCTCGGCATACCTTCGGTCTACGACAGGGTATGTCAGCAGGCTCTGGTCAACCGTCTGGAGCCCATCTTTGAGCGCGTCTTTGATCCGAGCAGTTTTGGATATCGCAAAGGTCGCAAGACCGCGGATGCCCTGACCAAGATTTGGCGGGAGGTGGAGAGCGGAAACGAGTGGATTGTCGATGCGGATCTGAAAGACTTTTTCGGGTCTGTGGATCACGAAAAGCTCCTGACCCTTATCGGAAAGCAGGTCGCCGATAGCAGAGTGCTGAAGTTGATTCAGCAGATGCTGAAAGCGGGCTATGAAGAGCGGGGACAGAAATACGCGACTCCAACGGGAACCCCGCAAGGCGGGGTCGTCTCGCCGTTGATGAGTAACATCTTGCTGACTCCCTTCGACAAGGAGATGAGGCGGCAAGGGTACCAACTCACGCGGTGGGCGGATGACTGGGTGGTGACCTGTCGGACACGAGCTGAGGCGAAGTACGCTTTGGCGCGAGCAGCGAAGATTCTCGAACAGCTTGGCGTTGAGCTCAATAAGGCGAAAACCCGGATTGTGCATGTGGCGCACGGCTTTGAGTTTCTGGGATTCAAAATCCAACGAGGAAAAGGCAACTTTCGCCTGAATCGCGATCGGATTAAGTCCAAGCTGAACCGTCATGGTCTCTATGCCATTCCCGCACAGAAGTCAGTCGACCGATTCAAGGATCAGATCAGGGCCTTGACGCAAAGGAAAATACCTCTGCGTATGAGAGAAATGATCGAAACGATCAACCCGATCGTCCGTGGATGGGGAAACTACTACTGTCGTTCCAACGTCAGGAAGCGCTTCAACCAGCTGGATCGGTGGATAATCCAAAGACTGTGGTCACATCGCGCCAAGCGATGGCGAAACGCATGTTGGAAAGAGTATCCCACAAGAAGGCTACGCACGGAGTTCAAGCTTGTCAGCCTTGTCTCGCTGATACCTTCTCTTCAGATCGCGAAAGCCCGTTCATGAAAGCGGAATGCGGGAAAACTGCACGTTCCGTTTGTGCGGCGGACGGAGGCAAGCCCTTCAGTGGGCGCCTCCTCCGACCCGACAGGTCGGCTTGCCGGCTGAAGGCCCGAACGGTCCCCGATGAGGGGTGAAGGAAAGGGCAAATAGATCGGACGTCTCATGACCGTATCGCGACCGCCATACCAACTCGAATTGGACTTGCCGATGCCCGTGCGGGGTGAAGCCCAGCATCGGGTCGCGCAAGAGGTCGAAACGGCCCTGGCGACGGCCGAACCCGAAAGCCCGGCATCCACAGAGCATCTCATGGAGGCGATCTGTGACCCAGACAACATAGAAGCTGCGTTGGACGCGGTGGTGCGCAACAAAGGAGCGCCAGGCATCGACGGTATCTCCGTCAAACAGCTGCCGGGCATCCTTAAAGCGCGCTGGCCGGAGATCGAAGACCAACTGCTCCAGGGGCGCTACCAGCCGCTACCGGTGCGTCGGGTGAGAATCCCGAAGCCGGACGGCGGAACGCGCAACCTTGGCATTCCAACCGTGATTGATCGTGTGATTCAGCAGGCAATCCTGCTGCGGCTTCAGCCGCTGTGGGACCCGACATTCAGCGAGCACAGCTACGGCTTCCGGCCGGGCCGCTCCGCTCACCAAGCGGTGGCGCAGGCGCAAGCCTACATCATTGAAGGCTATCGGTTTGTCGTGGATATCGACTTGGCCAAATTCTTCGACCGGGTCAATCACGACCGCCTGATGGCTGCGGTGGCGGCGCGCGTCACGGACCGGCGATTGCTCCGGCTCATCCGGAGCTACCTGACGGCCGGTGCGCTCGACAACGGGTTGTTCGAGGACAGCTGGGAGGGGACCCCGCAAGGTGGTCCACTCTCGCCCTTGCTCTCGAATCTCGTGCTGGATGAACTGGATTGCGAGCTCGAGCGACGCGGCCATCGGTTCGTGCGTTACGCGGATGACTGCAACATCTATGTACGCAGCGAAAAGGCCGGCCGGCGAGTCATGGAGAGCCTGACCCGCTTCATCGAACGGCGCCTCAAGCTTCAGATCAACGCGGAAAAGAGTGCCGTTGCCCAACCGTGGCATCGGTCATTCCTCGGCTTCACGGTGAGGAATGAACCGGAGTTCCGGCGATGCATCGCCGACAAGGCCGTGGTCCGGTTCAAGCACCGGGTGCGCGAGCTGACGGGGCGACATCGGGGCATCACCCTGGAGCGGATGATCCGCGAGCTGGCTTCCTTCCTGCGAGGATGGGCCGGCTACTTCGGCTTTAGCCAGTGGCACGAGTTGCAATCTCTCGACGGCTGGATTCGGCGACGCCTGCGTTGCGTCATCTGGGTCCAGTGGAAGACGCGGAGGAGGCGATATCATGAACTTCGGCGCCTCGGAGTGCCCGGGCCTGCGGCCCGCGAGGCCATCTTCAGCCCGAAGGGGCCGTGGCGAATGAGCTTCACGAACGCCTTGCACCGCGCCTTCACCAACGCACGCTTCAAGCGCCTGGGTTTGCTTCCCATGGAAAAGCTGGTGAACGCTTAATCCGCCGAACCGCCGTGGTACGGACCCGTATGCCCGGTGGTGTGGGAGGGGCGGCATCGCAAGATGCCCCCCTATCCCGATTGAGCACGATCGATCACCGGTCTACCTTAGACCACCGATCCTCCGTCGAGCAGCGGGGGACTTTCCGGTGAAGTGA
>NZ_JCAMOQ010000110.1:0-8663 GCF_059512365.1 Bradyrhizobium sp. Ses1 | reverse complement strand
ACCATGCAGCCCTCGTTGCGCGTGTGCGCTCCATGCTCCGAATTAAAGAGTTGCATGATCGAGCTGAAGCCCAGGCTCTCGAGCTCGCCGAGTGGAATAGAAGGCTCGAGCAGCGTGTTGAGGAGCAAGTTGTGCAAATTGAACGGGTCAGCCGTTTGAAGCGGTTTCTGTCGCCGCAAATAGCGGAGTTGATTCTTTCTTCATCGACATATGAGCCGTTGGCGAGCCACCGCAGACAGGTAACGATAGTCTTCGGTGACCTTCGCGGTTTCACCGCGTTCGCAGAGACTGCTGAACCCGAAGAGGTGATGGCGGTGATGCAAGAATATCATGCCGCCTTAGGCGCCCTCGTGCACCAGTTTGAAGGCACATTGGAGAGGTTCCTGGGCGACGGAATCATGGTGATTTTCGGCGATCCGATACCTTGTGCAGATCCATGCAACCGAGCTGTCCAAATGGCGGTCGCGATGCGAACCCGCCTATTGGAATTGTCGAATAAGTGGCGGCGTGAAAGACATGAGCTTGGTTTTGGAGTCGGCATTGCGTATGGATATGCGACGCTCGGCGCCATCGGTTTTGAGGGACGTTCTGAGTACAGCGCGATCGGTACCGTGGTGAATCTAGCTGCCCGTCTTTGCGCGGAGGCGCGCGACGGTCAGATTCTCGTTGATGGTAAGGTGCGGGAGGCGCTTGACGCGAGGGCGACCGCGGAGCCCGTGGGTGAACTGACGCTCAAGGGGTTGCGTCGTCCGATAGCGGCATACAACGTCGTTGAGATGACTTAGTCCCTTCGAAGCGCCCGGCTGGAGGTCCGGCTCGCCCGGTAATGATGTTTGTTTATAGGCGTAGAGGGGAAGTCGTGGGTACGCGGCCAAACCGACGCGAATGACCCCAACCGGACTTCCGGCAAAGTGCAACCAACCACGTCACGTACTAGCGATGTAATCGCGGATCGGGAAGCGTCACAGAAAGAGACAGCACAAGCCTACGATTGCGAGAAGGTAAAACAGTGCAGCGATCGGCGCGAAACAATCAAGGTCTACGCCAATCTGGCCATTTGGCAGCCGCTTGTAAGGAGCAAGCCGGAACGGCCCGGATGAAGCATTCTGCGGCATAAGGATCACTCGACCGCCTGACACCCACGGAAGCAACCGTTTTGCCGGTGACCAAGCCCACAACCTGCAATAAACCATTTGGCTTGGAGCGTGACGCGCTTTCCTTCCCTCCGGGTAATTTTCCGGCTCACAATCAAACGCAAGAATCGACTATGCAAAATCCGAGGATTGTAGGGCGGAGGGGAGTAATTCAGGCTCGAGCTAACTGCTGGCAAAGACCATCGTCAGGACGACATATGCCGTTACCGCATGAGATCAGCACTAAGGCGGCCCAATGTCCGCACTGCTTCCACAGTCGATTTGACGTGATAATGACCATAGTTCAGGCGGACAAAATTCTCGTATTTCCTTTTTGCTGAAAAGAGCGGTCCGGGGACAATGCTGATCCCGTTCGCCAGCGCAAGTTGGTACAGGCGCAACGCATCAATTGAATTCGGCATTTCGACCCAAAGCATATAACCGCCTTGGGGCTGCGTGAGGCGGCAACCTGCAGGAAAATGCGTCGTCACCGCTTCCGTCATGGCTGCAAGTGCTTCCATCAGACGTTGCCTAAATCCCCGCAAATGCCGCTCATAGCCACCGTGTTTTAGATATTCTACCAGCGCGGCCTGCGGCAACGACGACGTTGAAATGGTACTGATGAACTTCAAACGCTCGACTTCCGACATAAACCTGCCGGGTGTGACCCACCCGATTCGGGACCCCGGCGCGAGACATTTGGCAAAGGACCCGCAGTGCAAAACGAGCCCTGACCGATCAAACGACTTTGCGGGGCGAGGTTTCGACTTGCCGTAATAGAGTTCCGCGTAGACATCATCTTCGATGAGGGGGGTGTTGGTTCTTGCCAGCATGGCAACCAGTTCCCGCTTCTTCTCGTCCGGTATCAAAGCCCCGAGTGGGTTCTGAAAATTCGGCATGACGACGCAGGCTGCGACTTCAAGGGAGCTCAGTGCGTTCCGCAACGAGGGCAGATCAATGCCGTCGCGAGGGCTCGTCGCAATCTCAACTACCTTCATCCCCATTCGCTCAATAGAAAGCAAGGTTGAGTAGAAGGTCGGCGACTCGATCGCAACGATGTCGCCCGGCTTCGCAACGGCGTTCAGACTGAGATTGATCGCCTCCATCGCGCCGCAGGTTATGACGATATCGTCTGGTGCAATGTCTACTCCCGCTTCCGCGTAGCGCAACGCGATAAGCCGGCGCAATTCAACGTTGCCCGGTGGCAAATCTCTGACGCTGCTCCACACGGGCAATCGGCGCGCCGCATCGGCCGCCGCCTTGTTCAGCTTCTCAGTAGGAAAGTGTTCGGGGCTCGGGAAGGCTGATCCCAAGGGCACGATCTCAGGCCGCTTGATCGTCTCCAGCACGTCGAACACCAAGTGAGCAACGTCGACCTCTGTACTTTCCGCTGGAGGCGATGACGTCACGGGCTCTGGGGCGCGCCGTGACGGACGTGAGCGCACGTAGTAGCCGGATCTCGGCCGTGCCTCGATGATGCCGAGGTCTTCGAGTCGCGCATAAGCGTGCATTATCGTACCCAAACTGGATCCGCTTTTTTTACACGTGTATCGCAGCGAAGGCATACGATCGCCGGGCCGCAGCACGCCGCGCTCAATCAGCCCACTCATCGTTCGCACGATGTCCTCGTACCGGTACGTCTCAGACATATCCGCCTCTTCGAAAAACCGACAGCGCCATCTGTTACATAAAAAAACCTGCAAAACTGACTCAGTTTGTCACGCATCTGCCCCTATGCAAAGGCGCCGCAGCGGCTTCTGCTATCGGGGGCTAGGCATTCGGCCCATTTCAAATGGGTGAACCACCCATACCGAATGATCAACCGGCCGTTGAAGACGAAGAACTCTAAGACAGGAGTGAGTCGACATGCCGTACGTTGAGACCGAAGACAGTACCCAGATTTTCTATAAGGACTGGGGCCAAGGAAAGCCGATCGTCTTTCATCATGGCTGGCCATTGAGCGCCGACGACTGGGATACGCAAATGCTGTTTTTTGTCCAGCGTGGGTACCGAGTAATCGCCATCGATCGCCGTGGCCATGGGCGTTCCAGCCAGGTTTCCGGCGGCCACGATATGGATCACTACGCTACAGACGCGGCCGCAGTTGTAGACCATCTGGCTCTGCGCGATGCCGTCCACGTTGGGCATTCCACGGGAGGTGGCGAGGTGACGCGCTACGTTGCGCGCCATGGCCGGGATCGGGTCGCCAAAGCGGTATTGATGTCCGCCGTGCCACCGATCATGGTGAAGAACCCGAACAACTCGAATGGTCTGCCCATCGAAGTATTCGACGGCCTGCGTGCGAGCCTCGCCGCTAATCGCACCCAGTTCTATCGCGACGTCGCGTCCGGTCCGTTTTACGGGTTCAACCGGCCCGGTACCAAACCCCAGGAAGGTATCATCGCGAATTGGTGGCGCCAAGGCATGATGGGCGCGGCCAATGCGCATTACGAGGGCATCAAGGCCTTTTCCGAAACCGATTTTACCGAGGACCTGAAAGCCATCACTGTGCCAACGCTTGTGATGCACGGAGATGACGATCAGATTGTGCCATACAAGGACGCCGCCCCGCTTTCGGCGAAGCTCCTGAGCCGCGCGACGCTGAAGATCTATCCCGGGTTTCCCCATGGTATGCTCACCACCCATGCCGATGTGATCAACGAAGATCTGCTGGCCTTCATCGAGGCACGAGATTAGGCGCGCCAAGGAGCGGCGCAGCCTGAGTCCGGGTCCAACGACGACCAACACTTGGATCCCGTCCAATTTATCAAAGGAGCCTCCGATGTCCGCGCGCACCCCGCAGATCCTGTCACGGCGCAGCTTTTGCATATGCTGTGCCGTCGCCGCCGGCCTCGGTACGAATCGTGGCTGGTTGAAGCCCGCCGAAGCCTTCGCCGAGTCACGGAATATTGTCGATACGATCCGCGATGCCGCAGCGACAATGCCGGTTCTAGTTCACAAATTGCGCGGCAATGTGACGGTCATTGAGGGGTCCGGCGGCAATATCGCGGTTCTGACCGGCGAAGACGGCAAGCTGTTCGTAGATGCCGGCATTTCCGCAACCCGACCGCGCATCCTGGAGGCTGTCAGCACCCTTAGCCGCGATCCGATCAAGCACCTGATCAACACCCACTGGCACTTCGATCACACCGACGGCAACCAGTGGCTAAACGAGGAAGGCGCCGCCATTCTCGCCCACGAGAACACACACAAGCATCTGCTGACCGCCCAGAGAGTCGCGGACTGGGACTACAATTTTCCTTCGCCGCCTCTGGCCGCGGTGCCGACCGAGGTATTCTCTTCGGAAAAGACCATCAGCATCAACCGCTCGACGCTCAATCTGAAACACTACGGCCCCGCGCATACGGACAGCGACATCTCGGTTACCTTCGCCGAGGCTGATATTCTCCACTGCGGGGATAGCTACTGGAATGGCTTCTATCCATTCATCGACTATTCGACTGGCGGGAACATTGACGGGATGATCAAGGCCGCCAACGTGAACATTGCCGCGGCCGGAAGCAAGACCATCGTCATTCCCGGCCACAACATGCCCGACCGTGCCAGCGCGGTGAGCAACAAGGATGAGCTGATAGTCTATCGGGACATGCTCGTCGCCATCCGGGAGAAGGTCGCAACGCTCAAGCGCTCTGGCCGCTCCCTCGACGAGACCATCGCCGCCAAGCCAACCGAACAATTTGACGCGAAATGGGGGCAGTTCCTCATCACGCCGGCCCTCTTCACCAGGTTGGTCTACGAGGGCGTTTGATGTGCGCCCTCAGGATCTAAACAACTATGATCAGGTTGCGCTCCCGTGCAAGCTCACCAATTCGAGTTTTCGAGGAGCTTTGACATGCCTGCCTCCGAAAGACCACTTCAAATCGAGGTGCCGGTGAAGGAGGGCAGCAAGTCCGCACATGGCCCTGAGCTGCCTATTTCAAGAGGGCGGAGTTCGTCCGCGCCGCCCTCGTAGTTCAGACGTCGACTTGTTCTGCTATTGTGAGGGCGTCGTCGACCTCGATCCCGAGGTATCGAACGGTACTTTCGATTTTCGTATGACCCAATAAGAGCTGCACGGCACGCAAGTTGCCGGTGCGCCGATAGATCAAGGTCGCCTTTGTTCGACGCAGTGAGTGTGTCCCGAAAAGGTGGGGATCCAAGCCCACGCTGGCAATCCACTCAGCGAGCAGGCGCGCGTACTGCCGTGTCGTCGGACTGCAGTTGGAGCCCCGCCGACCGGTGAACAGATAGTCCTTCGGCCTCTTGCCGGCCTCCTTGAGGTAGTCGTCGATGGCTTGTCGCGTTGCCTCGGTCAGTTCGAACTTGACCGGCCGACCGGTCTTCTTCTGCCGAACAGTCGCGCGATCGGTTGCATAGCCGCTGCGCGCGATGTCTTCGACCTTGAGTGACACGACATCGCAACCACGGAGCTTACTGTCGATGGCGAGGTTAAACAGAGCGAGATCCCGGACCCGACCTTCGACCTGGAGCTTTGTCCGTATCGACCAGACGTGCTTCGGGCGAAGGGGCGGCTTCGCTCCTACGATCCTTCCTTTGTTCCAGGGGACACGTTTAGAGACTACGCTTGAGACTTCGGTCATGGCGACCTCCTCAGTTAGTGAGGCGGGCCATTTTCGACCTCGTAAGCCTATGAAACAAGAAGGGCGATCCCAATCTGACCGGCCAGGTCAAGTTCGGCGGATGGCGTCACTTCGGGCAATTCTCCGACCTTCAACTCGCAAGCAACGGCGTTTCGCTTGCGGCGCCGACCAGCAGCGGCACTCCACTCATGCTGGTGGGCGACATCGGCGGCTGGGCGGTCTTCGAGCAGCAGCTTTATCGCGTGCCCAAAAGCGATGATCGTGGGATCGGCGTATTCGCTCGTATCTCCGGCGCTCCGGCCGACCGCAATCTGATCAATCTGTACGCCGACGCCGGCCTCGAATTCATCGGCCTCAGCGACAAACGGCCGGACGACAAGTTCGGGATCGCGGCGGGCTACGCGCACGTCTCGAAGCGAGCCCAGGCGCTCGACTTTGACTATCGCGCACTCGCCGGCCCGGCGTGGCCGGTGCGCAGCTCCGAAGGACTCCTCACGGCGGTGTATCAGTATCAGCTGCGGGACGGCTGGACCCTCCAGCCCAATTTCCAATACATCATCCGGCCGGGCGGCGGAGCGACGGACCCGACCGGTCCAATGTCGGGCCGAGCGCTCAAGAACGCGGCGGTCTTCGGCCTGCGCACGACGTTGAAATTCTAGGAAGCTTCAGTTGCGTGAACTGGATGCTCACCCGTGGCGGCTCGACCTGGACTGGCGCTGGCACCAGACGGCCCTCGAGTTCGGCTGCATGCTAAGCATCAATCCGGACGCGCACTCGATTGCCGAGCTCGACCACATGCACTAGGACGTCGAGATGGCCGCAAGGGCGGCGGGCGCGGACAGGGTACTGAATGCGATCTTGCCCGAGATTACGCGATATCTCCGCCAGAAGAGGCGCTCGCTATCCCGGGCCGCCTAATGTCGGTCTGTAGGTCGTTATGACAGCCATGCGGAATGAGGCTTGGTGACGCCGTTGCTTGACTGCACGAAGCGCGTAACGCCGCCGCGTGGCGCGACCGGTAAGCCGGGAACCAAATCCCGCGAATAAACTTGGGGTATCGAGGTCGTGTTCAGCCGCACCGCCATGTACGATCGGCAAACCTGGCCGTCTGAGCGCTCCCCCACTAGCCAAGAGCAGGGAGGTAGCGGTGCCATGGACGAGATCGAAGCAAGGACCATCCGCAAGCTGATGTGGCGGTTGCTGCCCTTCCTGTTCGTCTGCTACTTCGTCGCGTACCTCGACCGGGTGAACGTCGGTTTCGCCAAACTCCAGATGAACTCGGCGCTCGGCCTGTCGGAGGCGGCTTACGGCTTTGGCGCGGGCCTGTTCTTCATCTCCTACTTTCTGTTCGAAGTACCATCCAACCTCGCGCTGGACAGGTTCGGCGCACGGCTTTGGATCGCTCGCATCATGTTAAGCTGGGGGATCATCTCTGCTCTGTTCGCCTTCATCGCCCCGATCTCAGCGGCCACCGGGATCTCGACCGAATGGGTGTTCTACATCCTCCGTTTCCTGCTCGGTCTCGCCGAGGCGGGTTTCTTTCCCGGGATCATTTTCTACCTGACACTATGGTTCCCGTCGGTCTACCGGGCCCGGGTTGTCTCGCTGTTCATGCTGGCCATCCCCTTCTCGTCGATTGCGGGCGGACCGATCTCCGGGGCTCTGCTGAACATTTCCGGCGCCGGACTCGATGGTTGGCAATGGCTCTTCATCCTCGAAGCCTTGCCCTCGATCCTAATGGCTTTCGGGGTCATCTTTTACCTGACCGACCGGCCGGCGCTCGCGGCGTGGCTCGCCAACGACGAGAGGGGCTGGCTCGAACGACGGCTGGAGGCTGAAAGGCAGCACAAGGTGGCGGTCGAGCATGTGGGCATCGTTAAGGCGCTCACCGACCTCCGCGTCCTTGCCTGCGCGTTCGTCTACTTCTGTCTGAACGCGGCGAGCTATGGTGTGGCGTTTTTCTTGCCGACGATCATCAAGAACTTCGGCGTGAGCAACTTCCAGACCGGCCTGCTGTCTGCGGTGCCTTTCTTGTTTGGCGCCGTCGGGATGGTGCTGCTGGGCCGCAACTCCGACCGCACATTGAAGCGTCGGGAGCACGTCTGCTTTGCCATGTTCCTCGCCGCGGTCGGCCTTGCGGGCGCGGGCCTCGTCTCCGCGCCGGCGCTGGTGCTGGGCTTGCTCTGCCTGAGCCAGATCGGCGTCTCCGCAACGCCCCCACTGCTGTGGCCAATACCGAGCGCCTTCCTGACGGGCACTTCGGCTGCGGCCGGGATCGCCGCGATCAATGCGCTCGGCAATCTGTCCGGCTTCGCCGGACCGTTCCTCATGGGCTACCTCAAAGACGCGACCGGCAACTTCACGGCCGGGCTGCTGGTCCTGGGCGGCTGCGCTCTGGTCGGCAGCATTGTGGCCCTGACGCTAAGGGTCAATCCGCAGATGGAGGTCACCGGCGCTGCGCCGGGTGCGTCGGCGCCGGCTCGCTGAGAGGACCAGCCTGTCGATGAGCGGGATTGCTCGACACTCGACGTAAACCCCCTGCTTCAGCTCCACCGCCGTTAGGTGATCGTGGACCTCACACAGCCGCCTGCACATGATCGAATGCCGCAGCGCGTATCAGTGTGTCAGAAGCATCAACGATCATCACCGCGGTTTGCGGACCAGGAGAGGGAGGGACCGCCACCGTGTACTGGCAAGCAAACAGCAAGGCTCCGATGCCGCACTGCACGCCAAACTTGGCGCTCTATCCATCTATGCGGAAAACCGCCTGTCGCCGCCTGTGTGTACCGAAAACTTAAGCTCGGGCGTAGTGGTGATGAAGTCCGCCCAGGATGGCGCGTGAACTGATCGCACGGTTCGCTGAACCGGGCGAGAAATCGGCGCGTCCTTGTTCAAGGATCGATGCGTTCTGACGTTATTGTAATAGTCG
>NZ_JCAMOQ010000109.1:0-8838 GCF_059512365.1 Bradyrhizobium sp. Ses1 | reverse complement strand
CGGCTCCTCATCGCCTTCGCCAGATCATCCTATCCCCGTCGCAGAGCAATTGGTCGTGTGAGAAATACGGGCTAGCCGCTGGTGCAGTTCCTTGATCTCGGCGCGCATCTGCACACGCAGCGTGGCATCGAGGTTGGACAGCGGCTCGTCCATCAGGAAGACAGCCGGATGGCGTACCATCGCTCGACCAACCGCCACGCGCTGACGCTGCCCCCCGGAAAGCTGCGCCGGCTTGCGCGACAACAGGTGGCCAATGCCGAGCAACTTGGCTGTACGGGTCACTTCCGTATCAACCTCGGCAACGATCCGCTCCGTTCCTGGCAGGAGGCCGCCGAGAAGCGGAAGTCTCTGGAAGGCAGAAAGCTGGCGCATCCGCAGCGGCAGGGCCATGTTAGATGCGACGGTCAAGTGAGGATAGAGCGCGTAGGACTGAAACACCATCGCGACGTCCCGACGCTTTGGCCGCAGTCCGTCCACCACCCGTTCCCCAATCGAGACCGAGCCCGCGTCCTGGATCTCGAGCCCCGCCAGTATACGCAGTAAGGTCGACTTCCCGCACCCCGATGGTCCCAACAGCGTCAAAAACTCACCGTCCGCAATCGACAGCGAAACACCACGCAAGACTGACGTCTGACCGTAACTCTTATTGATGCAGTCGAGTAAAACGGATGCCATCGTCGTTACTTCCACATCGTCAGGAACGTTTTGCGGAGCACGCAATGAGATCGCGTATCTCGTTTGGACGTGTTCGCTGTGTGCGGAGACCTTAAAGGCAACAATTACTACAGTCGGATGACGTTCATCGAATAATTCGATGCGAACATGCGAACATGCGATGATGCGGCGACAGAATGATGTCAGAAGAGCAACGGGCCAAGTAGTGGCCACTCGTTGAAGCCGGTGCGTTCACACATTGAGACGCCTCTGTCAGCGAGACGCAGGAGAAAAAGACCTCGGTATCAACCGACGTTTCGGTCGCCTTCATCTTGCGGGCATGGAAACCTATCTCGATAAAAATCTGACCGAGTGGGCCGCGGCTATGCAGCGTAGCCGCGACCCTAAAATTGGCCCTGGTTGTGTCGCTAGCTGATGCGTGTTCGAGAAACGTCTTTGCGCTGAGATGCGACTCCCTTCCGCACTTTAAGACGCGCGACAGAGCGGCGGTGTCTCTGCGCCAACGATCAGATGAACACCGCTGCCAAGCACGGTCTCCATCTGTCCAACAGTCTGCTCGCAGCGAGTTCGTCGCGCCTCCCTTCGCTTCTCGTTGGCTTCGCGCCAGCCGTCGCCACGCCGACGATCTCCATGACTTTCGCATAGTTGGTAGTCGATACGGCGTCGATACTGCTGCAATCATGCGATAGCCAACCTCTGCAGGGCCGCCGCCCTCGGATGCGTACAAGACGGCTGCGTTCAAATGAACGGCACCTTGTGCAAGTTGCCGCGCTTGAAATGCATACCGGAAGGTGTTGGCGGACTGCCGCGAGCAACAGAACGATCTGCCGTGTTTCATGGAGCGCGTGGCAGGCGGGTACCCGAACAAATGGTGCGCGTGGTTAATTGCACCGTCTTGAGCGATAGCTCTTACCCTTCCGGCACCAATCTTCCCGGAGCGCCATCAATCATCGCAGTTGCGCATTGATACATCGGATTAGTCGATGATCGTCATCCATCTGTTGCAGTTCAAGCTTCTAAGGTCTCGCGCAATCAAACAGGATAGGCGATGTAGAAATAACAGCGATGGCATCCATGTTGATCGACAGCATCACCCATGATCATGCCGAGGCTAAGACGTTGTCGGAGACCGGGTGGCAGGCATGCTCGAGGGCGAGTTGTTGCAGGTCACACTGCCGCAAACACATGAGTCCGTGATTATCTGGGTCGCGTGACCCTGCCTGTATGCCACCGCTAAGGCGCCCGTTAGGAATGCCCCTCATGCGCAATGTATCCATTATCGCGTTGGTTTCTGTCTCCACCGCTTTCGGCTTTGCTCCATATAAGACTGCGAGCGGATCGGAAGTGGTTAGCATGAGACGGCTAACCCAGCAGGAATATCGCAACTCGATTGCCGATATTTTCGGCAAGGAGATCGACGTACGAGGTTCCTTCGAGCCCACGGTCCGGGTTGGTGGCCTGCAAGCGGCCAGCACTTCGGTGCTTTCAGTAACGCCAGTCGGCTTTGAATCCTTTACCAACATGGCGAACGGCATCGCCGGCCAGGTGACGGAGGAAAAATATCGAACGAAGCTGCCCTGCACGCCCAAGGATGCCAAGACGCCCGATGATGTCTGCACCGCGCAGGTGCTGAGCCGTTATGGGCGGATGCTGTACCGCCGGCCCCTGACCCAGGAGGAGATCAAAAGCGCCGTCAATCTGAGTCATGGCCTAGCCAAGTCGCAGAATGATTTTTATGCGGGCCTGCGCTATGGCTTGGCCAGCTTGCTCGTGGCGCCGGATTTCCTATTCCGGCTGGAAACAGCGGCACCGGTGGACAACAACCAATGGGCTCTGGACCCTTACAGCCGGGCGACGCGCCTCAGCTACTTGATGTGGGCCTCGACTCCGGACGCGGACTTGCTGCGTGCGGCGGAAAGCGGCGAATTGAATACCGCGGCCGGGCTTCAGAAGCAGGTCGACCGCCTGATGTCGTCGCCGCGTCTGGAAGTCGGGATGCGGGCCTTCTTCAATGACATGCTGGACCTCGACTCCTTCGACACGGTTTCCAAGGACAGCATCCTGTACCCGAAGTGGAATTCCAGCATCGCCGCTTCTGCCAAGGAAGAAACGCTGCGCACGATCATCGCTCTGGCCTTGGATTCGAATGGCGACATGCGTGACCTGATGACCACGCGCAAGACCTTCATCAACCGCTACCTGGCTGCGAATTACCAGCTGCCCTTCGAGTTCAAGGGCGAATGGATGCCCTATGAGTTCGCCGCGGATTCGGGACGCAGCGGCGTTCCCACCCAGGCTAGCATGCTGGCAAGATATTCCCATCCCGGCCGCAGCTCACCCACTTTACGCGGTGTAGCGTTAATGGAGATCTTCCTCTGTGAGCCAACGCCTCCTCCGCCCGCCAATGTGGATTTTTCTGTCGTCAATGACACTGGTGGCCCGTTGAAGACGGTCCGGGAGCGATTGATGGCACACGCCACCAACAGCAGTTGCGCCTCTTGCCACAATCACAGCGATCCCATCGGGCTCGCGCTGGAGGGATTCGACACCGTCGGTCAGCGGCGCACCATGGAAAATGGCAAGCCGATCGACGTTTCCGCCACGATAAGGGGCAAGCATTTTGTTGGTGCAGATGGTCTTGGTCAGTTCCTGCACGACAATCCCAAATACACAGCCTGCGTGGCGCGCAAGCTTTATGCCTATTCGCGCGGCGAAAATAGCGAGGAAGTCTCAACCTCGGCCTTCAAGGTCGCGCACAAGGCTTTCGCCGACTCCGGTTTTCGCATGCGCGCTTTGTTGAAGGCCATGGTCGAAGACAAGGACTATTTCAGCGCGCCTCCCCCCTCTCCCGATAGCACCAGCGCTGCGACCGACGGCGTGGCGAAGTAGACAGGAGTCAGTGATGAAGATCGATCGCAGATTTCTGCTCCGCGGCACATGCCAGGGCGCCCTGGCTGTCATGGGACTCCCATTTCTGGACTGTTTCCTGGACAGCAAGGGCAGAACGCTGGCCGCGACGGGAAGGCCGCTCCCCACGCGCTTCACGACCTACTTCTACGGGTTGGGGCTGACTAATCAGCTGTGGATTCCCAAGACGGGCGGCAAGGATTATGAGACGACGCCCCAGCTGAAGCCGCTGGAGGCGTTTCGCAGCAAGCTGAACCTGTTCAGCGGCCTGCGCGTGCCGTTGGACGACAATCCGAATTTCCAGCATTGGACCGGCGCGGCGGCGGCCGCCACCGGCATTTCGCCCACCAAGTTGCGCGAGTTCGAGTCGAAGACAATCGACCAGCAGATCGCCGACGTCATCTCCCGCGGTGCGCGGTTTAAGTCGATCGCCGCAGCTGCCACTGGCGATCCGACTCACAGCTATTCTAGCTTGGGCGGCGCCAACGCCATTCCGGCGGAAGTATCACCGCTGGCGCTGTACACGCGACTGTTCGGGCCTGGTTTTCAGGATGCGGCGAAGGGCGAATGGAAACCGAACCCGGAAGCGCTGGTCCAGCAAAGCGTGCTGTCCGCCGTCGCCGACAATCGCACGCGACTCATGCAGAATCTCGGTTCCGCCGACCGCGCCCGCATGGACCAGTATTTCACCTCGGTGCGCGAGGCCGAACTGCAGATGGCAGCCGAACTGCGCCGCCCGGAGATTCAGGCCAAGATCGCCATTCCGGATGCGCCGGCCGAGATGGTGTGCAACAATGCCTTGCCCAATGTCCGCGAGGTGACGCCGCTGATGGCGCGGCTTGGGGCGCTGGCGCTGGCCACCGACCAGACCCGGGTGTTCAATCTCAGCGTGTCAGAACCCGCCTCCCGGATTTTCACGCCGGGTGACACCTTGGGCTACCATCAGACGACGCACGAGGAGCCGATCGACACCCAGCTCGGCTATCAACCGCGCGTTGCGAAATACAATACCGATATGATGGAGCTGTTTGCCATGCTCCTGAAGGAGCTGGACGCGGTTTCAGAAGGCGACGGCACAGTTCTCGACCACAGCTTGGTCTTCGCCTTTACCGACCAGAGCTATGCCAGGATCCATGCGGTGGATGGCCTGCCGATTTTCGTGGCCGGAGCCGCCAACGGCCGGATGAAGACCGGCTATCACATCGCCGGTGACAGCAGCCCTGTGTCGCGTGTCGGCTTGACGATTCAGAAGGCGATGGGCGTGTCGCTGGACGTCTGGGGCAAAGGCTCCATGGAGGTCAGGCAACCCTTCACGGACTTGCTCGCATAATTGGATGTTGCCTTATCCGTCGCAATTTTCTTCATCTCATCGGTTGGGAGTGTTCGGACCCGTGTCTTCGTCAGGTCTTCGTATTGCTGTCGCGGCGGTGTGCGCTGGTTTCAGTCTCTGGGCTATGAAAGCCGCCGCTGGACCGCCGGAGGTTGCTCAGGTCAAGTCTCGCCAGGACAAGTTCCGCGAAATGGGCGGCGCCTTGAAGGCGATCGTTGACGAGCTCAGAAAGCAAAGGGTGGATTGGGACAACATCGTGGCGCCCAACGCCCAGACCATCAAGGATCGCAGCGGTTACCTGATCAACTGGTTTCCCAAGGGCACCGGCCCAGGAGGCAGCGTCAAGACTCACGCGCTCCCGGCTATCTGGCAGACGAATGACGACTTCGTGAGGCTAGGCAAGGCGGCGGAGGCTGAAGCCGTCAAGTTGAATCAGGCCGCGCTCGGCAAGGACTGGAACGCGCTGAGAGCGCAGGCGGAAGCCATGAGCAAGGCCTGCAAGGCCTGCCACGACACTTATCGCTCGCCTGAGAGAGATAATGACGAGTAGAGCGTTCCACGACTCGTCTGAGGCTCACCGTATGGACCCGGCTCTCGCCTCTACGACAGACTTGAAGGTCTGGGACCTGCCGGTTCGCATCATGCACTGGATGCTAGCGATCGCAATCGGCGTATGCTGGTGGACCGGCGCCAATCACCAACTCGAATATCATATCTATAGCGGCTACGCGATCCTCTGGATCGTGCTGATGCGTCTCTATTGGGGCCTCGTCGGATCCTCGACAGCGCGTTTCAGCAATTTCGTCCGAGGGCCGAAGGCGATCCTCGACCATGCGAGCGCTCTGCACCGGCGCGACACCCTGCCCAGCCATGGACACAATGCGCTGGGAGCGATCGCCATCATCATCATGCTGGGCCTGGTCCTGGCGGTGGTCACTCTTGGCCTCTTTTCCGTGGATGTGGACGGACTCTATTCGGGGCCCCTCTCGAGCCACGTCACGTTCGAACAAGGCCGCCATCTCGCGCATCTGCACCGGAAGTGGTTCGACATTCTTCTCTGGGTGATCGCCCTGCATCTTGCCGCCGTCTTCTTCTACTTCATCTACAAGCGCCAAAATCTCGTTGGCCCCATGCTTTCCGGCAAGCGCCGAGGCGACGTAGGCGAGGCGGAAATGAAGGTCGCGCCGGCGTGGCGGCTTGCGATCGGCGGGGTCATCGCGGCTGCGCTCGTATGGACAGTATCGAACGGATTCTATTTCTGAACGAAAGATAACATGAGGCAGGCTAGAATGAACCGCAGTCTTGGCATTGGATTGACGCTTGCTGCACTTGGCGCCGCGGCGAGCGTCGGTTTCGCAGCGGACGCACAGCCCGGTGCCGCTCCCACATCGGCACGAGGCACTCCAGCGCAGGCTGGCGACATGCTGCCCATGGTGCCGCCGGCCAAGCCGGGAGTTTTTACGGTGCAGAAGACGGGCGGCGATCGATTTCATTTGGTCGTCGCGGGCCAGAAGTTCAACACACGCGACGAGATCGAGAAATATCTCGCCTACCGCGCCGCCGAGCTGACCCTCGAGCAGAAGGCGAGCTGGTTCACATTCGTCGAAGCACGGAGCAAGGGCGACAAGGCTCCTGAGCCCAGGCGCGACCCCACGGGCCGCCGCTACAGCTTTCGCATGGACTATTTCCGTCCCGCCTGGCGCTACAAGATCAGCGGCTCCCCGGCTTGGACGAGTTGGAGCCCCTTCTCAGCCGCGGCCTTCATCGCGGATGATCCGAAAAGCATCACCGATTTCGAGGTCAGCGCCGACATCGTCCTGCACAAGGGACAGATGGACGGCGTCGACCCCCTCGCGTTCGAGGCCCAAGCGGTCTCCGACCTCTTGATCAACCAGGTCTCACCGCCCGAATGAACGGGAAATTCGCAATGATGATCGATCGCCGAAGCTTTGCCGAAATGCTCGCCAGCCTGGGCGCGATGATGATCGCTTCACCTGCACTGGCGCAAAGTAAGACCGTTGAAGTTACCATGAAGAATAGTCCGAAGGGTGCATTCGTCCCGGCGACCATCAACATCAGAGTAGGCGATACGGTGAAGTGGACCAATCCAGGAGTCATCACCCACTCGGTCACCTTCGATCCCACACACGCAGCCAAGGCTTCTGATGTCTCGCTGCCGGCCGGCGTGGCACCGTTCGATTCCGGCAAGATGGAGGAGGACGCCACCTTTAGCCATACCTTCATGGTGAAGGGGACGTACAAATACATCTGCAAGTTCCACGAAGAGATGGGAATGGCTGGAACAGTCGTCGTTTCCTGAATCCGACATTAAAAGGAGAAGGCCGTGATGCTGAAAAGGCGGCTTATGTTTTGTATAGCGGCCGTGGCTCTGAGCGGCGCCGCGGCGCCCGCCGGGGCGGCTCCTTGGACCCGCGGCTTCGTCGTCTCCTCTTACCAATTTGCCTTCCGCTATGGCGGCCGGCCAGGCTTCAACCGGCGCGGTGAGATTGAACCAGGCGTGGATTGCCCGCACGGCAGCACGGTCAACTTCTCTGCTTATGATCCTGATACGTTCAAGAGCGTGCTCGCGCGTCAGAAATGGCGCTCGCAACAGGAGATCGACTGGATCACGGATCCGCCCGGGCTGGAGAGCGCCAAGACACCTAGCGAGACGCGCGCCTCGATCTGGTCCCGCGCGATTTCCTATCGCGGCTACCGAAAAGGCATCGAGACCTACCTCAACCCCTGGGCGGCCGAGGATCCCGGTCAGCCGGAAGTCACCAGCCGCATCGCCGATGGATTCAATCTCGACGGCAAGATCGGCGCCCGCGATTTCGTGGGCCCCGATGGCGAGCTGGGCATCGACAATGCGCTTTACCGCGCCTGGGGCTGTGACGCGCCCTGGCGCGGCGACGGCAATGCCGCCGCGGCCCTCTTTGCGGACAACCAGATGCAAAGGGGGCTGCACACGATGGTGATCCGGGTCTCGGGAAGCCAAGATCCGATGAACGACGCCGACGCGACCTTGGAAATCGGCTATTCGCCAGACAAGATTGTCATGGACGGCCGTGGCGGTGTTGCGGTTGATTACTCGCACCGCATTCTGCAATCGTCCCAATACACCAAGTTGAGGGCCAAAATCAAAGATGGCGTGGTGGAGACCGAGCAGGTTAAACATCTGCATACACCGCGGCTCGCCGGATCCTATGACCAGACCGGCGACAGCGATTTCATCAACGGCAAAATCCGATTGAACATTGCGACGGACGGTTTGAGCGCGAGCGGCTTGATCGGCGGATATAGAAGCTGGGAAGACCTTTACGTAGAATCGATCACGAACGCCCAGAACGCGGCCGGCGAATTGGACGTCGGGAACGGTCAGGATCGCATCGCCCTCTATTACGCCTTACGTCGCAATGCCGACGGCATGTACAACAAGATGACGGGCAGGTATGATGGTCTGTCGACGGCCTATTCCGTAAAAGCTGTCAGCGCCTATGTGGTGGACCCTGGCGAACCGATGGATATCCCCGTTCCGCTTAAGGAACCGAACATGCTGCGGTACAAGAAGGTCGCCGAGCAGATCAAGATCAACTTCGCCAAAGGTGTGGAGACACGAATTCCGCAGGACGTCCCTCTGAACAGCCCGGAAGCGTTCTATCCGAACCTGGAACAGCGTTTTAGCGACGGCCTTCCCAACAGGGACTATTTCCTCAAGATGCTCGACCGTCCTCATTTCCCTGATGGCGCTTATATCGACGATCGCGGCCGGGCGCTCGACGATCAGGGCCGCCCCCTGACCGGCCCCGCAGCAGTTCCGTGAATAGGACGTTCACCCTTACGATCGGAGTGAAATGGACCCCGATTGTGGGACCACGTGCTTAGTTGGAAGGGGCTGCTCCGTTTGATAGACGGAGCGCATGATG
>NZ_JCAMOQ010000108.1:0-9067 GCF_059512365.1 Bradyrhizobium sp. Ses1 | reverse complement strand
GGCGCGGGCCTATCCAAAACCCATCATCGAATTAGGCCAGGTTCAACGAGTCAAAACCTCTGTGCCGAGGTACTAGGCTGCAGTGATCACCTTGCACCAGATCACGTCGCGCGATCCCGTTACCATCATGAGGGATGCGCCGCTGGGGCAGATTGTCGCGCTGATGGAGAAGCACGGCATCAGGCGACTGCCGGTCATGCGCGGCACTGCTGCGATCAGAATCGGTCCGCGTCCGCCGCGGCGCAATCCTGCAGTGCTCGCATCGCGTCCTTCCGCGAAATGATGCCGGCAAGCCGCTGCTCGCGGCATGCTGCGAAGGCGATGGTTGACCATCAGCTCCAGACACGGGCCAGCCTGGTTCCGGCGCGACATAAATGAATTCCGCTGTCATCAGATCAGCGGCCGTCCGCTGCATCATCCATCAGGTGCTGGTCAATCTGTTTTGCAACGCGCTGGAAGCCGTGACCCAGTCCGCACCGCGCGAGCTGATCGTATCCAACCGGATGGTCGACGACGACATGTCCGAAGTCTCGGTGTTCGACACCGGCCACGGAATTCCCGAAGATGTGAACAAGGACCTGGACCTTCTTTACGACCACGGAAACCGGCATTGGGATCGGGCCGTCGATCAGCCGCTCCATCATCATCGAGGTCAATGGCGGGCGGATGTGGGCCGAAGCGGACGACGCAGGCGGCGCGACCTTTCGCTTCACGCTGCCGGCGGTCCCCAACGAGAGTTTGACAGATGACCCTAGAGGAAATGTTTACGTCATCGACAAGTGGATGCAGGACTCACTGCAATTCGTGCTCGATTCCGCCGATTTTGACGTCAGCCTGTTCGAGACGGCGCGGAAACGCCTGGATCGCCTTTCCACTATCGAATTCGGCTGCGTGGTCTCTGATATCCGCGTGCCCGGCATCGACGGCGTCGAGTTGCTGAAGCGCAAGGTCAGCCGCGCCTCCTTGCCCGTCATGATCATGACCGGCCACGGCGGCATCCCCCTGGCTGTCGGATGAAGCTCGGTGCGGTCGATTTCCAGGAAAAGCCGTTCGAAGATGACCGCCTGATCGCGATGATCGACGCCGCGCTTCCGGCAGGCTGAAGCCGGCGCCCGCGACGAGGCGATGACGCACGATATCGCCGCGCGGGCCGCGTCGCTAAATCCGCGCGAGCGGCAGGTGATGGAGGAACTGGTAGCCGGCCTTTCCAACAAGATGATCGCGCGCAACGACAATATCAGCCCGCGCACCATCGAGGTTTACCGGGCCAATGTGCCAAGATGCAGGCGTCCAGCCTTTCCGAACTGGTCCGCTTCGCCATGCGGCCGGGGTGCTTAAAGATTGAGTTGAATCAAGGCGCCCTCGCTGCAAGACCTTATGAATATTCTGATCGACCGCATGGCCGGTCAGGAAGCCGCATAAGGCCTGTGATGCCCTCATCTCCCAGAAGGCCCCTTGTATATGTCGTGGATGATGACACCGACGTGCTCGGATCGCTGCGATTTCTCCTGGAAACCGACGGCTTCTGCGTTCGCACCTTTCGCAGCGGCGAGGCGCTGCTGACCGCCATGACGATGGGCGGCGCCGATTGCTTCGTGCTCGACTACAAGATGCCGGGCATGAACGGCATCGACCTCGCCGGTCTCTTGCGCCAGCGCGCGAACGATACGCCGATCATCTTGATCACCGGCCATCCCGACGCGTCCATTCCGGCCAAGGCGGCGGCCGCCGGCATCCGCCATGTGCTGGCCAAGCCGCATGTCGAGGACAGCGTTTCTTCCCATATCTGGGAGGCGATCAAAGCAGAGCGGCCGGCCGCTCCGTGAGCTGCACTTCCGGGACTCTACGTAGAGGCTTGCCAAGGCATGGAGCGAAATTTTCGAACCGGTCCGTTCCATTTATCGATTTGCCATCCGCTGCACAGGAGATGGCGCATGCTCACACAATCGACCGCCCCTTCCCTTGACATCGACCGAGCTGCTCCCGGCACGTTTGCGCCCGTCGAACAATATTGCGGCTCGCGGGGCCAGATTGCGGCCGAGTTCACCTACCACAAGGACGAGGAAATCTATGGCCACGACGAACCGGCGGAGTATGCTTACCAGGTCATCCGCGGCGCGGTGCGCACCTACAAGCTGCGGTCCGATGGCCGCCGTCAGATCGGCGCGTTCCATTTGCCCGGCGACGTGTTCGGAGCGGAATCCGGTACCAAGCACCGGCCTTGCAGCCGAGGCCATCATCGATACCACCGTGCGCCTGTTGAAGCGGCGCAGCCTTGATCAGGCCGCCCCCGACGTCCAGGTCGCCCACAAGCTCTGGACATGACGACTGATGACCTCAAGCACGCCGAGGAGCACATGCTGTTGGTCGCTCGATTCTGCAAGAATGTTCTCGGCGAGAACGGCGAGTAGGTGACATCTGTCAGGGCATAGTGGACCTGGATGCGTTGGATCATGCACAGGGCGATAGATGTCACCAAACGAAAGCTTTGCGAGGTGCACGGCGTTCACGGCTGGAGGTTGCCTGCCGACCGGCTCGAGGTAACGCCTGCCGACTTTCCGTCGTAAACTGGACGTACAAGCTATGCGGTCGACTGCGTGATTCTCGCGTCGCGTGTGGCCACTCCGGCCACATAGTACAGCAAGTTCTGTTCGCAAACAGTACTGTCAGGTCCGCCGATTGAGGCAACGCTCGAGTGCCGCGAGCAATTGGGTGCGGCCAACGATGCCGATAGGCCGACCGTCACGGATCACCAGCACCTGCCAGATCTGAGGGCCATCCATCCGCGCGACGACCTCGTCGACCGAGACTGTTTCATCCACACAGAGTGGATTGCGCGTCATGGCTGCACCGACTTTGTAAGGCCTGGATTCGCTCCCGTATTGAGAGCCATCATGCCCGCCCGCTCATTAAGGCTAGCGAAACATGGGACCGCAGCGAACAAACGGCGAAGGGATTGCCAACCCCAGTATCACATACCTTGATCGGCTCGGACGCCTAGAAGCCGACCGATCACGATTGAACGCGATAGCCGCCTCTCCTCTGCCCGCTTGGCCCGCGGGCTAGGGCTTGATTTCGCCCCGCCGAGACCTGGCCACCCACCTTGCGAGCTAACCGCTAATGCCTGTCCGAAAATATAAGAAGCACTTGCTCTGTCCTGACGAAAAGGCGTGATTGCGGTGCGACCGGGATTGCGGGTTTGTACAGTTCATGGAGTGGGAGCAGCTAGAGGACCTTTGGGACGCCCGCGGTGATAAGGAAGCCTTCGTATGACGCTGGGGAATGAATCGGTCCAAGTCTTACGATCAACCGATCACGACCTTTTCGGCTCGACTACGTCCGCTCTTGCGGTCTACACCGATTTCATAGCTGACGTGGTCGCCCTGCTTGGGCGTTACACCAGGCAACAAGCTGCTCACGTGGAAGAATAGATCTTCGCCGCCGGTGTCAGGCGCTATAAAGCCGTAACCCTTATCGTCCTTAAACAACTTCACTTTGCCTTTGGGCATGTTCTTCTCTCCGAATCACCTGAATCAATGGCGTATCAGATCATTAAACTGGACATACCTGCTCGCCTCAAGTGATTTGCGGAATTAGGATTAGCTTTAGTGCGCCAGCTCCGCCGCGTTCCGTTGGGAGATCAGTCGAACAGGATGGCAAGGCGCAGACCGAACGGGGGGCCTTGTGCTGTTCATGCCTTCAAAAGGCAGGAAGAGGTTTGGAAGCGCATGACAACAAGGACGCTCCGCTACGGAGGACGTATTTTTTCCAACTGTGCGATCAGCAATAGAATCTGGTTCATCGGGATTGCGATGTTACGCCTAAGTTTTATCCAATCCGGAGTTCGCCCTGGCTGTTGGATTTGCCCGGTTGGCGGGGGATAGCGACGGGAGCTGGCGCGGAGCGCCGCGGTAGCAGCAATGCAGCCGGCAATCTCTCACGACGCTTTTCGACAATGGCACCTGCCGACGGGCGCAGCGGTCTTCCCGCGCGAACAGGTCGCCTTGTCTCAGGCGAACGACGACAATCGGTTCGCCCGCGAGACGACAAAGCGAAAGCGCCCTCCGGCCTGACCTCACGCGAGGAGGCAAGAGGACACGAATGGTCCGGATGTGCGTCGGGCGTTCGCAAACGTCCGATGCTTTGCCGGTTCCAAAGTCTGCAAACACTCGACTCAACAACCCAACCCTCCAGCCGTACCGAGATGGATCGAGAGTATTTGGTCCGGCATCCCGTTCACCTCGATCGTTTGGGCGGTGCTTCCGAGGAACTCCTGGATTGTTTTCTCGCCATCACGCCACATCGCCCCGACAAGCGAGAAATTCACGTAACAGGGCTCCTCCTTTCCAAAGCGGGTGCATTTGATCCAGAAACGCATCGGCGCTCCTTGTGAAAAAGTACGTCGGAGATCGGCGATAGCCTCGGGATCAGGACGCCGCCCGCAATTCACGGGCAGCGGCGACCATATTACAGTAAGTATGCGGCGGGCTTGATGGTGTCTCTGCCACACCGGTGCTTACCCAAGCCACCCAATATCTACTGCATGAGCCGAGGATGGCAGTGGCTTCCATCATAGCCGCCCGAAAGCTAGTTGAGCAGGAACCGAACTGTGCCTATGTCAATGCACGCCTGTTGCTGGATAAGCTCCGCGGTGAGGCCCTGTCCTGCGTGCACGGCGCGCCGAATGTCTCATAAGCTGACATGTCGGCCAGATACGCCGAATTTTTCCCGGCTTATGTTACGGCCGGCATCGCTGCTGGATTCCTCGATGCGGAGCTCGCTCAGCTCGATCTTGCCAGGATTACCGCCGCGCTGAAGCCTGAGCGCGGTTTGAACTTCCAGTTCCTTGGCTGAAAACGTTGTACGATCGCTATTTCCTGCACGTGCGCGGCAGGCGGATCGAACTACCGCAGGCGTTCTTCATGCGGATGGCGAATGCGACTGGCGCTGCGCGAGATCGACCGCGAGAAAGCGATCGGGTTCCACGATCTATCCTCGTTTATTTAATAGCCCCGGCGCCGACGCTATTTAACGCTTGCACGCTGCGCCCGCCACTCTCGTCCTGCTTCCTCACCACGGATTCCGACGATCTATCAAATGGAAAGAACAATGCCCTACTCGCCAGCCGGATGGCTCGGCGACGACTGGACGCCGGTCCGCGGCCTTCGCGCGCACCATCAATGGCACGAATGGCCAAAACCAGGGCATCATCCGTTCCTAAAGATCGCCAACCATACTGCGATCGCGGTCGACCACGGCGGCAAGCGCAAGGGTGCGGTCTGTCGAGACCTGGTATGTCGGCAGCCAGACGGCAAAACCCCGGCGGTCCACGCACCCAAAACTTGCCGAAACTATTGTCACATGGCCGTACGCGTGCGGTAACGAACTAATTGCCCGAGGGCTGCCCCCTGCGCACATCCTCTATCCCCTGCATCCGCTCCGAAGCCACCTTGGCCAAAAACGCCCGTTCAGACTCCCACATCGCCTTCCAGGCTCTTACTTGAAAGTTATGGCAAGCCGATCTCGTCGCCCTCAAGGCAGATCATCCACTCCGTCGTCTCCGGACTTGAACGGTCCACCGTCGCACGCGTGTCGGCGAAATGACTTTCCTGCTGAACAACCAAAGGAAACCGTGATCTCGCCAATTGAGGTGCGCGCTGCGTCCAATCGATGATCTTTGCACAAAAGATGCGACACATGCGCAAAAATCACCGCCAAACGGCACAAGAAGTCGACTATGCGATCATTAGTTCGCGCCGATAGAGACCACTACGAAACATCTCCCAACACTGATGTACGTGCTCACAAGCTTGGAGTCTCGGTGAGTAGTCGATCCACTCATCTCGATGCTCCTTCAGCGGCCCCTTGGGGCGTTTCCTCCCCGACTTGGCCGCGCGTAACGTTCGCGCGGCCTTTTTTTCTGCGTCCAGCAAGAGATGCCGATTGTTTTGCAGGATTCAACGGGCTTTGAACCAAAAACGCATGGAGCGAGTAGATTCTCGCGCAGACACAGGGTCATTCGCCCATTGGCTAAGATTTGTCGTAAAATGCCGGCGTACGGTCACCCATTCAATTTTCGATTTGGTTTCGAGAGAGGAAGCCTCCGCAGGGCCGGCGATTGACGTCTACGTAATGTAACAACCGCCTCCTCGTCTTAGGCGAGCGGTTCTGACAGAACAATTGTGTTGGGTATCATCAAGCGGACTCCAGAGCGCTGCTCATGCATTATCATCGAGCGTCCCCTGCTCACGACCTCTCGCAGGGAACGGAATTGGTGTAACCTGGAACAGCAGGGGCCCGTACGCCGCGTTGAACACGCTTCTAGCAACCACCGACATCGCCCCAACCATATCGCCGTGGTAGGAATGTTGCATCACGGCAATGCGTATTCGCTGATTGCCGATATTACGCCAATAGCCGAGTGCCATTTTAGGGCCACTTCGAAACTGGCTGAGCCACCCTGAAGCGCGTCGTTCGTGAACGGAGGCCAGATCGGCGACGTCGCCTTAATCATGGCTTGAAGTCCTTAGGGATAAACGAGTCCTTGAAGACCGCCTGCAGCGTGTTTGCCGTGAGAGGAGAAAGCCAAGGCAATCGCCCCAACCAACGCACGCGCTCGATTTCGCAAATTGCCCTCTCAGGCTCGAAACTTCGTTCGCCAATGAATGCAATTCCGAGAATGCGAATCTGGCGCTTTCGCAGAGCCTCTATCGACAGCAGTGCGTGATTGATGGTGCCAAGTCGCGTGGTTGCGCAAAGCACGACGGGAAGGCACCAGCGCTCGAAGACGTCGATAAAAAGTGTGCCGCCACTCAGCGGGACCATTAGCCCGCCGGCGCCCTCGATCACGAGCGGGCGCTCCCCGCTGTCCGGCACATCGATCGCATCTGCATCGATGCGAACTCCGTCAATTTCCGCGGAATAATGGGGCGAAGCGGGCGTTCGAAGGCGGTAAAGCTCCGGCACGATCCGATCGGGTGAGAGACGGCCCAGCCGCGCGACGAGCTCGCTATCGGTCTCTCCTTCAAGGCCGGCCTGAATTGGTTTCCAATAGTTCGCGCCGAGGAGATTGGCGAGGCCTGCCGAAAAGACTGATTTCCCAATTCCGGTATCTGTGCCTGTCACCACGATCCGCTGAGTCATCGCGAATCGCCCCATGTCTCTTCGACCAACGCATCAAGCATGTCGGATACATCATCTTCCCTGACGTTAAGGGTGAGTGAAATTCGCAATCGGGCCGTGCCCGCCGGCACGGTTGGCGGCCGGATTCCACGAATGTCGAAGCCGCGCGCCTGCATCGCCGATGCGAGCCGCATCGCGCGCGCATTGCCGCCGACAATGTACGGAACGATCTGTGAATTCGAAGGACTCGAGCGGGCGCGCACTCTGATCTCCCGATGCGTGAACGCGACCAGCTTGGCCAGACGCTGCTGACGTTCGGGTTCCTCTCGCAGGATCAAGAGTTCCTCGCGCACGGCGACAGCCGTCAACGGTGACGGCGCGGTGACGAAGATAAATGGACGGCAGCGATTGACCATGAAGTCGCGCAGCACGCGTGTGCCAGTGACGAGCGCACCGGCAGCGCCGAGCGCCTTGCCACAGGTATGAACGACCACAAGATTTTCGCGCCCCTCGTAGGGCGCGGTGAGTCCTCGTCCCTGCTCGCCATAAACGCCTGTGGCATGAGGCTCGTCCACGATCAGGAACGCCTCGTGACGCCCTGCGATCGCGACCAGCTCTTTAAGCGGCGCGAAATCGCCATCCATGCTGTAGAGGCTCTCGGCCACAATCCAGACGCGACCCGTTCCGCCCTTGGCCACGAATCGTGTTTTCGACCGACTGGGGATCGTTATGGGCGCTGATCCGAAAGTCGGCCCGGCCAGCTCGCGCCCCTTCATGAATACTCGCGTGCACGAGCGAATCGAGAACAAGCAAATCGCCCCGCTGCGGCAGCGTTGTCAGGACAGCCAAGTTTGCGACATAACCGCCGCCAAAGAAAAGCGCCGTCTGCGCCCCAAAGAACCTGGCAGCCTCTGCTTCGAGACGTTCGTGCTCCTCGCAATTGCCGCGCAGAAGCCGCGACCCGCCAGCACCGATCGGTGTGCCGGCCTCGAGCGCGGCTAAGACAGCCTCTTTCATACGCGGCGCGCTCGCCAGCGCCAGGTAATCGTTCGATACGAAATCGATCCTCGCGCGCGGCTTGAGGCCGCGCAGCCGGTCGTCTTGTTTCAGAGCGTGCAAGGCCGCGACATAGTCGGCAACTTTGGCTGCATGGTTCATTCTTCACTCCCAGGATCGAGATCCATCGCGCAAAATTCATTGGCCGCTAAGAACAACAGCTCCAATGTTGGCGTCGCGGCTTTCAACCTGGTAGGATGCGATTTTCTCGGTCAACCAGCACAACGCGGGGTCTAAAGATTTTAGCTTCCGCCTCATCAAACGAGGCATATGCAACGATCGTAATTTTGTCTCCGGTCATTGCAAGTCGCGCAGCCGCACCGTTCAAGTCTATCGTGCCCGACCCCCGGAGCGCTTCGGTGACATAGGTGGCGAAGCGCGCTCCGGTTTCGATGTTGTAGATTTCGACGCGTTCGTTGATCAGGAAACCTGCCGCGTCCAGCAGCGCACGATCAATTGATATCGAGCCAACATCTTGTCCTC
This sequence comes from Bradyrhizobium sp. Ses1, assembly GCF_059512365.1. Lineage (NCBI taxonomy): Bacteria > Pseudomonadati > Pseudomonadota > Alphaproteobacteria > Hyphomicrobiales > Nitrobacteraceae > Bradyrhizobium > Bradyrhizobium sp. Ses1. Next base: position 406 of record NZ_JCAMOQ010000108.1, on the reverse strand, counting down.
GCCGTACCCCCTCGCGGTGTGCGCGTTGCCCCGCTTGATACGAATTCCGTGAAGGAGATCGCCGAGATGCGCGCCGCGCTCGAGGTGGTCGCGTTGCGCAATGCGGCGCCAAAACTCACCGCTAGCCATTTGGCACGGATCGAGCTCGCCCTCATTGAAGGAGACGACGCCCAGACCACTCAGGAGTTTGAAATGGCCAACCGCGTCTTTCACCACGCGCTCACGGCGCCCTGCGCGATGTCGCGCCTGCTCGCGAGCCTTGACGCAGTACAGCTTGCAAATTTCACGACTCGTGTTCGCAATGGCGCGCAGTAGGCTGGCGACCGCAGTTACTCATAGGTCAGCAATATAGGCGACATCTGGATGCTTGAAGAAGGAACGCACCAAAGCTGGTCTGTTGCCGATG